>JALOOP010000603.1 GCA_025454315.1 Oculatellaceae cyanobacterium Prado106 | reverse complement strand
CTTGTTTTGTCAACTCTTGAAAAACAGGGTCTATTATGGCAATTAACTCTGTGAGAAGAATCTGAAATGTCCTCATAGCCTTGAATTTGGAATTGCTGTAGGAATTAGATGTGAATTCCGCACTCGGTTTTGCCTGTGCCGCGCCAGCGACCCGCCCGCTCGTCTTCGCCGGCGGCGATCGGCGTGGTGATCGGCTCATCGCCAATGCTGGGGTAGCCCTGGTCATGGAGGGGATTGTAGATCACGCCCTGTTCCATGACATAGGCCCAGGTTTCTTTGCGCGTCCAGGTGGCGATCGGGTTCACCTTCAGTCGTTGGTTGCCGTCTAGCTCAAAGATGGGCATGTCGGCGCGGGTGTTGGCCTGATCGCGGCGACGTCCGGTGATCCAGGCGAGCGCTCCCAACTCCGACAGTCCCCGTTGCAGCGGTTCAATCTTGGTCAGTCGGTGAAATTGGGCAATGTCGGTGTCCCAGAGGGCTTCGCCGTACTGGGCGGTGAAGGCTTCGCGGCTGTTGATCTGGGGAATTTTGTAGACCTGGAGATTGAGATGATGGTAAGTGGCCTGGGTTTTGGCGACGAGTTCCAGGGTTTGGGGGAAGTGGTAGAGCGTGTCGAGGAAAATGACGGGGACGGGAGTCGCTGGATGAAGCTGACGGTAGAGGATATCGGTGATCACCATGTCATCGACGTTAAAGGCGCTGGCCTGGACTAGTCCAGTGGGGATGTTTTCAACGCACCAGGTCAGAATCTCGGCAGGATGAGCCGTCTCGAACTGTTGGTTGAGCGCGTCGAGGTCAAACGGTAAGGTGCCGACGACTGATGGAGAGGAAATCGTGTTAGGGGTCATAAGAGAACGGGTGGAAAAGAATGGGTGGAAGGGTTGCAAGAATGAATCTGAGCATCCGACGGCTCAAGATAATGACGCAGGATGATGGCTCAGAATGATGACTGAAGATTAGTGAGAGATTCATTGAGCAAGTCATGAATGAATGACCTCAGCCGCTAGAGTCATCTTTCGATCATTCTATCGAAACTCCACTAAATCGATAGGGAAGCCCGACTTAAGGCGATAATCAGTAGAATCGACAATCAAAAGGGATGGGCAGCGAAGGCACCCATCCCTTTTCCAGTGGAGAGTTTGGTGAAAAAAATCTGCGATCGCCTGTTAATCGTCGAGGCTGTCTAGACTGAGGGGCACCATCGTGCCGTCGGTAGTGAGTCCGAGGAGCATAGCCTCTTGGGGGCGAATCCACTCGCCGGTGAGGGCACAACGCTCCTCTTTGTGGGCGATCGCCTCCACGCTGGCCAGAATATCGCTGCGGGAGCAGAGGGAAGGAGCTTCGCCGGATTTTTGCTGTACATAGTTCCACAACACATCGCGGATGAGAGCCTGATAGCCCTGATTTCCTGCCAGGTCTTTTAACTTTTCCTTAAGTTCCCGTTCCAGCCGAATGCTGGTAACTTCCATGTCGGTGGTGGCAGTGCGATTGATGGTGTACATTCTGATTCCTCCGAGAAAAATTAGATGGACAGGTGATTGATCCAATATAGACACTTTTATATTACAAGTGTAGTATGTTAAAAGTTGATCGTTAGACAAAAGTTGATCGTTAGATGATTTGAATCCTTCAATAACGTTTCTAGCGATAATTCCAGAGATAATTCCAGCGATAAGTTCCCAACGATCATTGCCCCAACAAATTCTTCAGGCTTGGCAGTGGCTTGACTAGAACCCGGCGATCGCCCTCACTGCTCAAACTTGACCGCTCAAACTTGACCGCTCACATTTGACCTCTCGCACAGGTGAAACCATGAGTCTAGGAATGACCCTAAACGCTTTGCCCCTCGCAGCGAATCTCATCGGAGATTGGCACGGCACCGCTGCTGCAAAGTTTGGGCTGAACTCTGGTTTGCCGATGTCCCATTTCAATGGGGTCTATCCCAGCGTGAATTTCAGGTTCAAGGGGTTCTTGTCCTTGGACACCGGAGATTTTTTGAACTGTAGGTGCGGGAGGGACAGCCATAGAATGGCTGTGCCCACCTCAGATTAGAAGCCAACCTTCTTTTCTACCCCCGCTCCTACCGATTTGAGGAGGCGGGGGTTATTCATCTCCCTATCCTACAAATCCTCCTTTTGGCTCGATGTTGAAGGTTTAGAGCGGTTTGACCAAAAGTCATGAACGCAGGTACTGATGGGTGATCGCGTCTTTCTTCTCCCCCATCATAGCTGACTGGTTCCTGATGACTGGTCAACGCTGATAAAACCTGAGCGCTTGGAAAATTGCGTGAGAACGGAGTTGCTTCGTCATGTTAAAAATTACTTTTACTGAGGCAGGATTGCACCTGGAATTCCTGACCCAGTTAGTGGAAGATTGGGTTACGGTACAAGCCGTTTTAGCGATGCGAACAGGGCAGCGACTGGTGATGGAACACTGTGCCGCATCTTTGGTATTGCACAGCGACTTGCTGGGATTACGGCTGTTGGAACGAGTTGCACTGCAAGAAGGAATGGTCTTAACGCCCTGTGAATCCGGATGGATTGAAGTCAGTCTACGCGGCATTTGGCTATCTTCCCAGATGGAAGAAGGCGTGTTTGTAGCGATGCTCAGCCCCGCGACCGAAGCTCTGATTTTTCAACTCTGGAGGGAATCACAGGTCATTCCTGAACCCATGTGGCGGATTCGATGAACTACCCCAACGTATAGACGAATGGGGTTTCCCCGCCTCCGCCTAACGCTTGGGATTTCTGACGTTTCTTCGCTCCAAGTTGCCGCATACTTCCG
>JALOOP010000247.1 GCA_025454315.1 Oculatellaceae cyanobacterium Prado106 | reverse complement strand
GAATACAAGACATGACTGCAATTTTCATCCGATCGCTGCTCCTTGTTGTATCTGGGCTTGTTGCATTTGAAATTTAATTTGCTGTTGGATTTGCTGCTGTTTGTTCTGAGGTTTAGCGTCTGAGAAAGTCAGATCAAACGTCTGATTATAGACAGAGGAAAACCAATAGGGATGGTGAAGCGATCGCCATTTCCTTCTTTCTCCCGGTAGCTATGCTTCTCAAAGTACCTGACTTTTTCAGACTGACATTTCTGTTGAGACTGTTTATTCTACTCACTATCGGCTGCCATAGCCATGCTCTCAACAGGTGAAACGAATGGGACGAAGATATCAGCGTCTACTGCTAGAAACTGCGCGCCTCAGCCCTATCTCTACTGAAAATAGAGCCGCTGGGTTGCCCCACTGAATACGGATGGATGAAAAACTTATTGGCCAATGGAGTGTTGAAAATGAATAGCAAAACTGACCATCGTCGAGAATCCGCGATCGCTCCACCCTCCTTCAGAAACGAGAATGCTCAACCATCCGGGCTAATTGCCCGATGGAAACAAATGTGGCAATTCCTGACCGATTACCTGTTCAAAGGCGATGAACTGCAAGTATGGCAAAAGTGCGATCGCCATGGCAACACCTGGTGGGAAGCCTATGACCCAGTAAGCGGACGATCCCTCTCTTACGCAACAGAGCAGGAAGTTCGGATGTGGCTGGAACAGGTGCGCTATCGGCAGCACTTCGACTGAATCAGCCCGAACGAATCTCGACTTTAGCAGCAGATTCGATTGCAATCAAGCATTCCTCATCCAGTATCCGCAATGCTCTCTCTGGGTTCTTCATCTCAAGGATTTTAACGCTGATTTATCAGTGTTCGATGGTAGCCATTGAACTGTTCCACGTTGCCCAAATTGAAATATCTGCTCATTTCATATTTCCAGAAAATTTTCATGATGATTCATCACATTTCACTTGCTGTCAATCATCCGCTTCATGTGGCTGAAGTCGTTGCAGAACTCTGGCAGGGGAAGGCCATTCCGTTTCCCGGCCATCCCGGTAGCTTCATCGCGATCGCCCTCGATGCCTATGGTACAGCGATCGAATTTCTCCCCAGGAACACGGTTCTTAAACCAGGTTTAGAAAACGAGGCTTCCGTTTGGTTTGACAACTCTAACCTGGATGCCGCTGGCTACACCGCCAGTCATGTCAATATTGCAGTCCCCATCAGCGAGGCGGAAATTTATGCGATCGCCGATCGGGAAGGATGGCGAGCGGTTCGCTGCGATCGACAAGGCTTTTTTGAGTTGATTGAACTGTGGGTTGAAAATGAAGTTCTCATTGAGTTATTGCCGCCCAATCTGATCGAACGTTATCTACATATTGTGCAGCCGGAAAATCTGATGGCCGCTCTCAATCTTGATCTATCCTCAGAAAGTACATTCCTAGCCAGTTAGCGCGTCTACTATGAATTTTACCCTGACTACAGAACGCCTCCAACTGCGACCTTGCAACGCTGATGATTTGACGTTCCTTTATGCGCTGTGGACAAGCGATCGCATTCGCTACTTTTTGTTCGACGATCGAATCATTTCTCAGGAAGAAACGCGATCCTTCATCAAGGCAAGCCTGAATAGCTTTGAGCAGCATGATTACGGACTATGGCTCGTCCATCATCAAGAGCAGTGTATTGGGTTCGCAGGTTTTCTCCACACTGAAGCGGCTCCAACCCTCATTTATGGTATGCATCCTGACTTCTGGGGACAGGGCTATGCCACTGAGGCCGCTAGAGCCGTTCTCAATGACGGATTGTCAACTCTGAACCTGCTCAAAGTTAACGCAGATGTGGATGAACTCAATATTGCTTCTGTGCGAGTGCTGCAAAAGTTAGGGATGAAGCAGGTCGATCGCGCCATTGTGAACGATCGTGGGTTGCTGTACTTCTCAACTTGAACGGCATAATACCTTCTTGGAAGTACTGCATCTGCTCAAACCCTCGATCGTCCTACTTCAACCTGCCATTCTGGTTCAGGTTCTGTTAAAGGTTCTTCAGGCTACTCTGGAAAGAGAAACTCAGCGGAATCCTCATCAATAGGCGCACGATTGCGGTAATAGGCTTCTAGATCCTCAGCACGAATGGGATTTTCAACCGGATTTTCAAAGAATGCCTTGACGCGAATATAGCGCCGTAGCCCTTCTGCTCCGGCATCTTCTCGGGTGGCTTCCTGAAAATCTTCGGGGAAGGTTTCGCTGATTTTGATCCAGGATTCTTGGAGGATGGTTTCGACTTCGGCGGTGGGAGCTTCCTCTAGCAGGGTTTCCAGAGTTTCCAGGATGGCGATCGTCTTGAGCAGTTCAGGGGTAATTTCTGAGTTTAACATGGGTCATTTACTCCCGCGCTAGCATCCGTAACCGGGGAAAAACCATCGCCATTAGAAAAAAGGCGAGTTGAGTGGTGACAATACTAGGGCCAGAGGGCAAATTTAACCCGGCTGAAACACCCATACCCACGACCGCACTCAATGCACCCAACCCAGCCGAGAGCAACACATACTGGGTGAAGGTGCAACTCAGGAGCCGAGCCGCACAGGCGGGAATCACCACAAAGGCGCTGACCAACAGAACCCCGATCGCCTTAATCGATAACCCCACCACCAACGACAGCAACACAATAAATGCAGTCCGATGTGCCGAAACGGAAACCCCTCGGGCGATCGCCAGAGGCTCATGCAATGTCATTAACATCTGAGTTCGCAACGTCATTCCAATAAAGAGTGTACAAATGCATAATAGCAAAGCGCTAAACACCAAATCTAGTTCTCGCACCGCCAAAATATCGCCAAATAGCAGAGTATTCAACCCACCCTTGTATTGCCCGACAAAGCTGAGGGTGATGATGGCGATCGCCAACGATGAAGAATAAATGATATTCAACAAAGCATCTGTCCACAACCGCGTTCGCTCCAACAAATAGGTCACCACTAGCGCAAACACCACAGCAAACGGCAGCAGAACCATCGAAGGATTCAACCCCAACAACAAACCAATACTAATCCCCAACAGCGCCGAATGTCCGAGTGCATCACTAAAAAAAGAAAGCTGCCGCAAAATCGTAAAACTCCCCAACATCCCCCCCATCAACCCGGTCAACACTCCCCCGAGCAGGGCACGTTGCATGAATGGAAGTTGGAAGAGTTCGAGGATGCGAGTCATGGGGGATGGGGATGGGGGGATGGGGGGATGGGGGGGCATGCATCAACGCCGATAGCGCACAAACTCCGAACCGTAGGCCGCTGCCAGATTATCGGGGGATAGGGCGACCTCGGGGATGCCTTGACAGAGGAGGGTTCGATTGAGGCAGAGAACGCGATCGCAGTGTCGCCGCACCCTGTCTAGATCATGGGAGATTTGTAAAATTGCCCAGCCTTGTTCCTGCTTGAGATGGTATAGCAGTCGATAAAACTCTGACTCACCTCGCACATCTAACCCTGCAGGCGCTTCATCAAGAATCAGCAGACGACGAGGATAAACGAGACAATAGGCCAAGAGCACCCGTTTGGTTTCTCCTCCTGAGAGGCCGCTGATCAACTGATGTTTGAGATGGTAGGCTTCTACACGAGATAAGGCTTCTCGCACCGCATGATGACGCTTGCGAGAATCAGCCCAGGGAACCTGAAAACCCAGTTTTCCCCAACCCAGCCCAACCAGTTCTTCAACCGTGATCGGAATGCGGCGATCGAAGAGAAAGTTTTGGGGGAGGTAGGCAATTTGTTGGCGAACTGCGTGCGTGAGCGCTCCCTTGGGGCTTAAGGGTTGTCCCAGTACAAACACTTCTCCAGCCTGACGCGGTAAGATACCCAGAATCGCCTGAACTAAGGTTGATTTTCCGGCTCCATTAGGGCCGACGATCGCCACATCGGTGCCGGAGTCGATCGCGAATGAAACATCCTGCAAAGCTGCATAGGTTTCCCGATAGACCGTGAGGTGTTTCACAACTAATACCGCGTCTTTCACCAGGATCACCTCACGACCTCAAGCCGCTGTGCCAACATCACCCGGTGCGGCATATTCAGCGGCACCAAAGACTGGGGGGATTGTCCGGTGAAGGCTGTAACCAGGGTTTTCACATTTTGACGCATGGTGGTGAGGTAGTATTCTGGCTGCATGGCCTCTGGGCTTCCGGTTTCCATCGGGTCAAACAGGCTAACCCGCACATTCAAATCCTTTGACAGCGCATCAAAGGCATCCTGTCCGCCTTGAGGCTCCGTCAAAAGGGTTTTCAGATTAGTCGCTTTGACGGTGTCAATTACACGCTTCACATCCTCGGGAGAAGGGTTTTCTTGCGGCACATCCACCAGAAAATCCGCCTTCAGGCCGTAGCTATCGGCAAAATAGGGCGCAAAATCATGGAAGGCAATGAAGGTTTTACCCGCATAGGGTTGCAACATCCTGGCAGTTTCGGCATCGAGCGCCTGTAGCTGCTGAATGTAAGCCGCCGCATTGGCTGTGTAGATGTCCTTGCCCTCTGGATCAGCAGTGATTAATCCATCTCGAATATTTTCTACCTGCTGAATCACCCGCTTGGGATCAAGCCAAATATGAGGATTAAACTCACCATGGTCATGGCCATGTTCAGCTACTGCTGCTGACGCTTCTTTAGATTCATTCCCATGATCATGATCATGACCATGATCGTGACTATATCCTTCAATGGACTCTGTTGTAATCGTCTGAATTCCTTCACTCGAATCAATGATTTGCAAATTTGCATTGCCAGCGTTCTTGACCAGATCCTCAAGGAAGGTTTCCATCTCCAGTCCATTCTGCACTAAAACATCCGCCTGAGCCAGTTTCTGAGCATCTTCGGGTTTGGCCTGATAGTCGTGAGGCCCGACATTGGTGGGCAATAGTTGGGTGACTTCTGCCCGATCGCCCGCCACCGCTTTGGTGAACTGGGTAATCGGCAAAAAAGTAGACACCACCTGCAACTCATCGCTACCTGGTGAGGCTTGCGTCTGAGTGGGATCGGAACTCGAAGTCGAAGGCGCGGCACAGCTTCCTAGGGTAATGGCGATCGCCGACACCACCATCGTTGACAACCGACGAACCATGACTATAGAAGGTTGATGAATCATGATGAATCTCCTTGTTTTGAACAGGAAAGGGAAAAAGCTCTCTATCCTACCGCTTCAACATTGCCGCTACAGCCTTTGCAAAGTAGGTCAAAATTAAATCGGCACCAGCGCGTTTCATGCTGGTGAGCGTTTCTAGAATGACGTTTTGCTCATCGATCCAGCCTTGTTCGGCAGCGGCTTTGATCATGGCGTACTCGCAGCAGATCCAGAGTGTAGCGGTAGCACCCCGGCATGGACGGCACAGCAACTCGTTGACCTTCACCCTCCATGACAAACAGAGGGTAAATCAAATCCTCGACCTGGAGCAAATGCTCTCGCACCATCCGACGCAGTGTCTCCGTCCGGCGCAATCGCCGGGGACGATGCACCATGGACGGCAACGGGCGATCGGCGGCAGGGACAGACTCAGCCTGGATGGGAGACAGACCCGGAATCAACGCTTCAAGTTGCGACATAGCCCATAATGAGAATGATAATCATTCGCCATAATATCGCACTTGCCGTGAAAAGTGATTCTTCTTTGCAAAAAAGTACAACCTCTCCGCTGCCCCCTTCGCCTCGCCTGACCCCAAATCAGCGGGTCGTCCTGGAGGTGCTGCATCAGCATCCCGATTCACCTTCTGCCCAGGAATTATATAGTCTGCTGCGAAACCAGCAGCCGATCGGGCTTGCGACCGTTTATCGAGCCTTGGAGGTCTTGAAGCTACGAGGAATGATTCAGCGCCGAATCAGTACCCATGGAGAATCACGCTACAGTCCGGCTGAACAGGATCAGCATTATCTAACCTGTCTACACTGTAGGCAATCCTTCGCCCTGGATGACTGTCCTGTTCAAGAGCCTGTACAAGAATTAGAAGCACACCTACGGTCTTCAATGCCGTTCAAAATCTACTATCACACGCTGGAGTTCTTCGGACTCTGTGAGCCTTGCGCTGATCAAATGGAAGTCTAAATTGAAAGACTAAATCGCAGGCGGTAAGGACATTTCCATGAAAGAAGATCCCAGATTTTGTGGTGTGGCTTCGCCACACCACAAAATCTGGGATCTTCTTTCTCAGAGATCACCTAATTTCTAAATCACTGAATCAGTGTGCTTGACAATTGAATAGAGAAAGGGATACTGTCCTATTAGGAATTATTCTCAAAGATTCTTGAATCGGCTCTGGCCGATTCAGCTTTGGGTTGCTTGGGTTACTAATTTGCTTGGGTTATCAAGTGGATCGATATGGAAGTTATCACGGCGGCAGAATTTGAGCAGCGCATTCAGGAGACTTGGCAGGCCGATGTCTCGACTCAGCCCCATATTCAACCACATATTCAGCGACATACAGATGCCTTTGATACGGTCTATCAGGGACAGCACTACTTCAGCAATGATTCCACTCGCATCGTGGAGTTGCGATCGGATCTTCTCCTGGAAATCATGGAAGATCGGTACCATCATTCTGTGGGCATCACAGGCAACCATGATGATAGTCAAGACTTAGTGTCTAAGTTTTACTTGTCAGGATACCATCGGGTTCACACTGATGGAGTGGATAACTGCGATCGCGAGTACACCGAAACCTCCCAGCACAGTTACCTTTTTTATCTCCCCAACGTTGAAGAAACCGAATGTTATTTTGCGGGCGATCGCATTCACCTGGTTCGGATCTACTGGGGATTAGACTTTTTACAGACCATAAGCCGAGGGTTAGACAAGCCTCCAGTGCTATTGCAGAAGATTTTGGAGGGCGATCGCTCCACTGCTCAATTCCACCTGAATGCAGGCCATCTCACCGATGCGATGCAAACGACCCTACAACAACTCGTGCAAGCGCCCTACTGCGGCCTGATGCAGCGACTTTTTCTGGAAAGCAAGGTACTTGAACTTCTAGCACTGCAACTGATGCAACTCCAGGAGCCGGATAATGCTACACGGCGATCGCCCATCAAATCCAGCGAGATTGAGCAAGTTCATCAAGCCAAAGAGATTTTATTGAGCGATTTGGTGAATCCTCCCACAATTCTTGAACTGGCTCAACAGGTTGGATTGCACCACATGAAGCTAAAACAGGGATTTCGCCAAGTATTCGGCACAACGGTGTTCGGCTATTTGTCTAACCATCGTATGGAATTAGCACGGCACCTGTTGTCTGATCGTCAACTCAGCGTTACAGCCGTTGCAAATACCGTCGGCTATGCCAATCAAGGTCATTTCGCCGCTGCCTTTCGTCGTCAGTTTGGCGTAACCCCTACGGCTTGCCGTAAGGGACAATTCTAGAGAGTCCCGTTGCGATTCCTGAAAGCACCAAAAACAAGAACGTTTTGCCCGAAAGTTCAGACAGCCCCTGCCACCGACCGTTTATCCCAACGATGCCCCAGGCGATCGCCAAAACGACCACCGTGCGGATTGCGGTTGCCAGGGTAGAATCAATGGACTGCACGCCAACTTTCGCAAAGATGGCAGTGAGTGCAGCAAAAATGCAGAAAGCAGTGCAAAGATCCACCAGCCTGGGGAGTAGTCGTTCATGGGAGATAGAGTGAGGGATATGGGACGCTGCTTCAGCGAAGTTGTCCACTCTGGATCAAAGTTGTCCGTTTGCGTATAGCGGCCAAGGTCGAAAGGTGCGTATAGTAACTAGGAGTCTTCTATTGAGAATCTTTATCAAAAATGACAGGTATGAGGCGCGATCGCATTTATAAAGCAGCAAGTCACAAGGCAGCAAGTCACAAGGCAACAAGTCACAAGGCAGCAGGTCACAAGGCAGCAGGTATCCAGAGCAAAGCGTGGAAATGGACGTTGATTTCAGCTTTGGCCTATTTATGGGGGAGCAGCACCATTGGGCAAGTCGCTTGGGGGCTGGAGGTGGAATCGCGATCGCCCCACATTAGCACCGCTGCCGAAGATTTACGAGAAGATTTACGAGAAGATTTACAGGAAAATCTACAGGAAGATCTACAGGAAGATCTACGGGAACATGAGCCAGCGTGATGAAGGCGAAGCAGGCTACAATCCGTCCGCAGCAACAACCGCAACGCGAACCGACACTCCCCTACGCGACATTCCGCAGTCCATCCAAATTATTCCTCGGCAGGTGATTGAAGATCAGGCCATTACCCGCGCCTCGGATGCGCTACGCAATGTCAGTGGTGTGTCAGTGCAGCGGGACTTTGGCGACTCGATCGATATTTTTACCATTCGCGGGTTTTCTTCCTTCCAAAATTTACGCAATGGGGCACGCTTTGAATCTCCCTATTTCAGTCCGGATAATATCGAGCGGATTGAGGTGTTGAAGGGGCCTGCTTCGGTGCTGTATGGCCAGATTGAGCCGGGGGGAATTGTCAACTATGTGACGGAACAGCCTTTGAGCGATCCTTATTATGCGTTTGAGTTTACGGGGGGTAGTTATAGTTTGTACCGTCCGGCGATCGACCTCTCAGGAGCCTTAACGCCGGATGAACGCTTGCTGTATCGTTTGAATGTTTCCTACGAAAATGCTGAGAGCTATATTGATTTTGTCAATGGCACTACACTGTTGATTGCCCCGACTTTAAGTTACCGTCTGGGGGATCAGACTCAGCTTGCTTTGGAATATGAGTATATTGAACGGGAACAAACTTTTTTCAATGGATTGTTACCCATTCCAGAAACCTTTGATTTACCGATCGAGCGCAATCTGGGTGAACCGGACGACAGCTATCGCCGAGACATCAATAATCTGTCTCTGACACTCGATCATCAATTCAACGATGACCTGCGCCTCCGCAACACGATTAGCGCTTTTTTCTCATCGGAAGATTTACAAGCGGTACGGGCTGGAGATACGCTTGACCGGGCTACATCTACGATTCCGCGTTTCTTGCAGGATAACCGGATCTATCAGCAAACCTATTCCACCCAAACCGATCTCATCTTTAACTTTGAGACGGGCGCAATTGCCCATGAGCTTCTCTTGGGTGTTAATTTTCAATGGGATTTTCGGGCGGATGAACAGGTGTATATTAATGCGGCTCCCCTCAATATTTTTGAGCCAGACTATGGACAACCTTTGACCACCTTTGACTCCGATCCGTTTAATACCTTCACCACCCAAACCATTGGCATTTATCTCCAGGATCAAATTACCCTGCTGCCGAACCTCAAGTTACTCTTGGGGGGGCGATATGATTTTGTCAATGCGGACTTTGAGTTTATCAACAGCTTCCGCAATGGCACGCCGATCGCCGAGGAGGAATACTACGATGATGCTTTTTCTCCCCGCATTGGCATCGTCTATCAGCCCATTGAACCCGTTTCTCTCTATGCTAGCTACAGCCGCTCCTTTGTACCCAACCAGGTCACCGATGCCAATAATGCGTTTATTGAGCCGACTCGGGGCACGCAATATGAGGCAGGCATCCGGGCAGAACTGGGCGATCGCCTCACGGCCAATCTAGCGGCCTACGAGATTACCAAGACCAATATCCTGACCACCGATCCCAACGATTCGCGGTTTTCCATTGGGGTGGGCGAGGTCAGAAGCCGGGGAATTGAACTGGATCTGTCGGGCGAAATTTTGCCGGGTTGGAACATTATTGCTTCGGCCTATTTGAATGATGCCTTTGTGAGTGAGGATAATGATTTGCCTGAAGGGGATACACTGGTGAATGCGCCCCACCAGGGGGGAAGTTTATGGACAACCTATGAGATTCAGAGTGGCTCTTTAGAAGGACTGGGGTTTGGCTTGGGGGTGTTTTATGTGGGCGATCGCGAAACCACCATTCCCAATGATTTTGTCATTCCCTCCTATGTTCGAGCCGATGCGTCCGTCTTTTATCGACGCAACAATTGGCGAGTTGGCGTCAATTTTAGAAACCTGTTCGACACCCAGTATTTTGACTCTTTTCAAGGACGAAATCTGCGGCGGGGCGATCCGTTTTCGGTGTTGGCAACCTTGGCGATCGAGTTCTAAATCCAAATCCAGACCTGCATGAAACTCCACTTGCTCAAATCCCGCTTTTTCAGGTTACGCCTTCTCAGGTCACGCCTTCTCAGGTCGCTTTGCATCATGGGTTTGGCGGTTGTTCTCATCGCCTGCAACCCAGGACAACTCCTGCGGTTTGCTCCTCCCACTCAACCTGTGCCTTTGGCCTCCCCCATTCCATCTCCCTGTCGTTCTCTGCATCATGCGCTTGGAGAAACCTGTGTCCCTTTGCACCCCCAGCGGATTGCCACCCTAACTGACGTGGACATGATTAGTGTTTTGGCCTTGGGGCTACAACCGTATGCTACCGTGTTTTACAGCGATCCCAATCAGGTTCCTGCCTATCTCAAAGATAAGATCGGTCAGGTTGAGATCTTATTGCCTCGGCAATAAAATACAATGCATTTGCCCTCACCCTAAATCCCTCTCCCTAGGGGAGAGGGACTTCAATCCGGCTCCCCTTCTCCCTAGGG
>JALOOP010000246.1 GCA_025454315.1 Oculatellaceae cyanobacterium Prado106 | reverse complement strand
TTGTTGGGCATCCAGTTGCCGTGGTCAATCACCCAGAGGCGGTCTTGGTCGTCGATCGCCACTCCATGAGCGGTGTTCAGCACGTTGGCTCCACTTCCCGGAGCGGCATTCCAAGATGCATCTGGAAAGGCTTTCCATTGATTGGTTCCGGGTTTGATCTCGATGAGTTGGGCGGAGCCTCGTCGCAGTCCATGCACGCTGGCAAACATGCGTCCGGTTCGAGAAACGGTGACATTGCCTGGAGTAATGTCTAAGTTGGCGACTAATTCAAGCTGTCCGACTTGGGAGGTGGCAGCGGCTTGTTGTTGCGTGATTGGTTGCGTGATTGATTGAGTAAGTTGCTGAGGTCGTTGTTGACCTTTTTGCTGAGTGGCGATCGGGTGGATGCCTGTTTGATTGGATTGCAAGGTATCGGCTTGGACGAATGAGGGTGCATGTGCGGTCAGGATGACGGCGAAGGCGGAGGACAGCATTAAGGCCAGCCAATTGATATTTCCGTTTCATGGGGAAGTCCTTGTTTAGGGCGAGGTTTTTTGGAATTGGTGGGGCGATCGCACTTCAACTTGATTCGCTTGTTTTTTAGAATAGACCAGTCTGTTCAAAATGAATCTCTAGTTTTTTGAATCGCTAGCTGTGGGAAATTCCACTGCTTCAAGGCTTGACGTTTTGGGCTTTTAGGGATTTAATAGACCAGTCTATTTTTATGGGTGGCTGGCTTGAGAGGACAAGGGAATAGGCTGGAATTTTAAATGTGACCGCAGAGGCGCAGAGAGCCGAGCGCTATGTCCATTCAATGAATCACAGCGATCGAATCACAGCGATCGAATTACAGCGATCGAATTACAGCGATCGAACTACAGCGATCGAACTACAGCGATCGCATCACAAGGAGCGCCATGCTTCTTTCGTCAGTTCAAAGGTTTGTTCAATACACCACTCGCCTTTGAATTTGACGGGATGCGATCGCACCAAACTCATGCCCAATCGACTGAGTAGCCGCACGGAGGGTTCATTTCGCTGATCGGTGATGCCGATGATCTTATGGATATCTAGATTGAACAATGCTGTGATCAACGATTGCATGGCTTCATGGGCGTATCCTTGGCCTTGAGCGTCTCGGCTCAAGGTAAAACCAATTTCTACGACCGTTGGCTGTTCCTTGTCAATTTGCATTCCGGTATCGCCGAGGAGCAGATTGGACTGGGAGTGGGCGATCGCAATTTGACACCATTCACCGGGGACTCCTAGAGTGGCTGTTTGCATTTCGTGGATAAAAGACTGTGCTTCATCCTGGGAAAGCATCGACCAACCTTGAAATCGGGCTACCTGGGGATCTTGGCGGTAGGCCAGAAATCTTTCTAAGTCCTGGTCGATAAACCGACGCAGCGTGAGGCGTTCGGTGCGTTGGGGGAGGAGTTCTGGCAGCATTTGCGCTTTACTGGGCTGGATGGAGGATGGTGCCGAACATGAATTGGATGTAGTTTTTCAGCGGGGTGTCACTCTTGGAGAGTTTCATTTGCAGTAAGGCTCCTTCCCAACTGTTGAGACAGAAGGTGGCCAGATCTTGGGCGGAGTGCTGGGTGGAAATTTCGCCGATGTCTTGGGCGGCTTGGATGCATTCGGCGAATTGGTCGCGCCAGCGATCGACGGCTTCTTGCAGGCGGAGACGGAAGCGATCGTTTTGGTCGGCCATTTCTTGGCTGAGGTTGCCAAAGAGGCAGCCTTCGCGGTATTGCAGGGTTTCAAATTCTTCGAGTTTGAAGGTGAAGTAGCGTTTGATGCGGTTGAGGGGGGTGAGTTGGGTGTCGCCTAGGTATTGTTCGACGATGCGATCGTGCTGTTGGGAGTCGTAGTCGATGATGGCGAGGCCAAATTCTTCTTTGCTGCTGAAAAAATGGTAGAACGAGCCTTTGGGAACACCGACTTCTAGAAGAATTTCTTGGATTCCGGTGTGGTTGTAGCCTTTTTCTACGATGATGCGGCGACCGGCTTTGATTAGCGCCAGCTTGGTGTCTTCTTTAAGGGCGGTTTTTCCTGGCATAGGGCGGTATCAGTCTGAGTCAAAATCGACTGGGAATGTGGAGCGGGATTCTCTTAAAGTAGACCAGTCGTTTCTAAACTGTCAAGTCCAGTGTTCCAGATGTTTTGCTGGGGGATAGGTCTTAGGGGTATCCACAAAGTTAGCGCTCTCTGCTACGGTGATTGGAATTGGCTTTGTCTATCGGCGAACTATAAAACCGCAGAGACGCAGAGGCGCAGAGAGAAATCCGCAGAGAGAAATTCGCAGAGAGAAATCCGCAGAGAGAAATTCGCAGAGAGAAATTCGCAGAGAGAAATTTGTAGAGGGGGACTGTTTTTTGCTATGTGTGGTCGATTTACTTTGACTCATTCCACTGAAGAGATCGAGGATGCGTTTGAGGTTGGGATGGGGGGGCTTCCGCCTGTGCCGCCTCGTTATAATATTGCGCCGACTCAGCCCCTGTTGGCGATTCGTCCGGATGAGGGACGGCGGCGTGAGGTGACTTGGTTTCACTGGGGGCTGATTCCGTCTTGGGCAAAAGATCCGAGTATGGGTGCCAGGATGATTAATGCGAGGGCTGAGACGATTTTGGAGAAGCCTTCGTTCAAGACGAGTTTTGCGCGGCGGCGGTGTTTGATTGTGGCGGATGGGTTTTATGAGTGGCAGCGGGTGGGCAAGACGAAGCAGCCGTTTCACTTTGCGTTTAATAATCGGACGCTGTTTGCCTTTGCGGGGTTGTTTGATTTCTGGGAGCGGGATGGAAATGCGATCGCCAGTTGTACCATCATCACGACTGCGGCCAATGAGGAAGTCCAGGAGATTCACGATCGAATGCCGGTGATTCTTCAGCCTTCGGAGTATGACACCTGGTTAAATACCCAGAATAAGGATATGGAAGGGGCGATCGCACTCCTCCAATCTCGTCCGCTTGCTAACTTCATCCATTACCCGGTGGATACCGCAGTGAATTCAGTCAGGAATGACGAGGCGAGGTTGATTGAGGATACTCGGAACTCGGCCTAGGCAAGGGGAAAGGGAAAAGGGGAAGGGGGAAAGGGGGATCAGTGATTCCAACTTAGTAAGTCAATAGTAAATCAAGGGAGAAAGTTAAAGAAAACTATCGTTTTGCACTTCAATCCTTTCTTTGATGAGTCAAGAAAAATCTCAAAGAATCCCTTTCCCCTTTCCCCCTTCCCCTTCTTTCCCCAAAGAATTCCAATTTGTGTCGAGCAAGACAAATTCTCTTGAGCCAGTTTTGTTTATGATCAGAGGGTTGTAAAAAGACATCGCCCCATGTTGCTTGAATCTACTCCCCCCCAGACCAAAACTGACTTTCCGCTGGTGGCCAATCCTGACCTGCTGCGGCGCACGATTCGACCCTTTGGGGTGTATGCCATTAAGGGGCTGGCTTGTGATGGTAAGCGGTTGCTGGCGCTGGATTCGCTGCGGGGGTATCTGCTGCAAGTTGACCCGACGAATGACAATACGACGATTTTGAATCCGCTGCATGTGGAGCAGTTCATTGATGCGGTGGGACTCGCGCTGTGGGGGGAGCAGATTTGGTATGCCCAGGGGAATCGGGTTTACTGGTGTACGCTGAAAGACTTTACGCCTCGGGCGTTTGTGACTTTGCCCTATCCGGTGGATGGGGTGACGGTGTGGCATTCGACGATTTATGTGACCTGTCAGAAGGCGGGCTATGTGCTGATCTATGATGCGACAACGGGACAGCGGATTACTCAGTTTGCGCTGCCGGGGGTGGGGGAGTCAAATCTGACGGTGCGGGATGAGGAGTTGTGGGTGTGCGATCGCACGGAGCAAACGGTCTTTTGCCTCGATCGCGCCACGGGTGAAATCCAGTACAGCATCCTGACACCGTTTGATAACCCTTCGGGGATCGCCTTTTATCCCAATCCGCAAACGGGCGAAGACTTGCTCTACATTTCCTATGCGGGAGAAGAAGCCTATATTCGTGATGATCCCAATAATCTGGAAGACCCGTATCAACTAACCTTTCGCGATCGCACCTTCATCCATCCGCTGCACTTCTACCGCAACGATGACCAACACTACACGCTGTCCAATGGCTATCTAGTTGAAATGTCCTATGTGGAGGAGATTTCGCCGCTGGAGGCGGTGCCGTTGACTCAGCTAGAGTGGCGCATTGCCATGCCTGCGGAGACGCTGCGGCAGAAGGTTTTGGCGATCGAGCCGATTGGGCATCCGTTTACGGAGGAGATTCAAGATGGGCAAAAGATTGCGGTGTTTCGCTTCGATCGGCTTGCGCCCCATGAGGGTCGGTTGTTTGGCTGGAAGGCGCTGTTGGAAGTACGGTGCATTAAGTATTACCTGACTCCGGCGGATGTGGAGAAGGCTCCACCGCTTGCTCTGGATTTTCAAACGCGCTATTTGGTCGATGATGATGATCTGGCGATGGACTCCTACCCAATTCGTCGGGCGGCACAGGAGGCGATCGGCACGGAAACCAATATTCTGCGGAAGATCTTGAAGATTCGCAATTATGTCTACGATCGCATGTCCTATGGCATCAAACCCCATATTGATACGCCGGATGTGGCGCTGGAGCGGGGCATTGGTTCCTGTGGCGAATATGTCGGCATTTTGCTGGCGTTGGCTCGGCTGAATGGGATTGCCTGTCGGACGGTGGGGCGCTACAAGTGTCCGCCGTTTGGCGATCGCCACAATATTCCTTTGCAGCCTGACTTCAACCATGTCTGGATTGAGTTTTATGTGCCGGGGGTGGGCTGGTTGCCGATGGAGTCGAATGTGGATGATGTGGTTGAAAATGGCCCCTATCCGACGCGCTTTTTTATGGGGTTGCCCTGGTACCATGCGGAGATGAGCAAGGGCGTTTCCTTTGAAAAAATTGCGGCTCCTGACTTGCCGGAGGGGGTTTCAATTGGGGATTTGGCGCTGAACCATGTACGGTTTACGATTCTGGGAGAATTGCTGCCGCCGCAGGGCTAGACCCAGTTACAGCGATGAGATTATGGCGATCGCACCCCTTCTCGTAAACTTTGCCAACAGCCCATGAGATACTGCCTGGGCGTTACGCCGACGAGCCGTTTGAAATGACGATTGAGATGGCTTTGGTCGGTAAACCCAGCCTCATAAGCGACTTCGGCAATGCTTCCGGGCGATCGCCCATCGTTCACTCCAGCATCTCCTTCGGCTTTGAGGAAGGCGAGTTCTGCGAGGCGTTGTTTGGCGATCGCCACCCGCAGTTGAATCAAATAAGCATGGGGCGGTAGACCAAAGGTTCGCTGGAACGATCGCAGCAGTCGTAGGGGAGTGAGTTGGGCGATCGCTGCCAGTTCCTTCAGGGAAACGGACTCTGTCGCATGGTCATGGAGATAGTCTCGTACCCGATGCATGGCTGTGGATTCTGGGTGGACTGCGATCGCGCCCGGACATTGCCCCGCATGGCGAATGACTAACTGCGTCAGCGTCCAAAGGAACCGCGAATCCCGTTCTAGTTGGGAAGCCGCTGTCTCGGTGGCAACATGGAAGTTTCGCAGGTGTTGCGCTAAGGCGGCATCTCGGATAACGGGCTGGGGGAAATAGGGGATTGGGCTGTGGCAGGATTCTTGAACTTCGGCGGCGACCTGTTGCAGGAGAGTTGCGTCCGGGTACAGCATCCGATACTGCCAGCCCTCGGGAACGCCTGCCTGTCCGGTATGGACTTCTCCGGGATGGATGATGACAATATCCCCAGCCTGCGCCCGGTGGCTGGCTCCCCGGTAAGTGAAGGCTTCAACGCCTGCTTCGATAACGCCGATCGCATAGCCTTCGTGGGTATGGCGGGCAAAGGAGTGGGTGACGTAGGTCGCCCAGAGCATTTCCGCGTTGTTCAGGGTTGGGTCGCGCCAGAATTTGACCTGTTCCTGATGCGTGGAATTAGACATGCGCTGCTCCTCGGAGATATTGTCCGGGGGTAATTCCAGTGAGTCGTTTGAAGTGGCGGTTGAGGTGGCTTTGGTCGCTGAAGGCAGTTTCGGAGGCGACCTCGGCGATCGCCATTCCCTGTCGCAATAACCGTTTGGCCTGCTCTACTCGCACCTGAATCAGGTAAGCATGGGGCGGCAACCCAACCTCTTTGCGAAACACCCGCAGCAACCGCAGCGGCATCAGATCCACCAACTGGGCTAGCTGATCCAGGGAAATATTTTCGGTGTAACAGGTTTCGAGATAGTCTCGTACTTGCCGCACGGCCTCGCTTTCAGCGCCAACAGGCTTTAAGGTGGGGCGGCGCTGAGCATAGCGGGTGATCAACTGAGTCAGGGCAGAGATGAGGTAGGATTCTTGCTGTAATCGAAAATGAGTCTGCTCCAAGTTTTGATGCAGGCGA
The DNA here is from genome assembly GCA_025454315.1 of Oculatellaceae cyanobacterium Prado106. GTDB lineage: Bacteria > Cyanobacteriota > Cyanobacteriia > Elainellales > Elainellaceae > Prado106. The sequence continues at coordinate 4,641 of JALOOP010000246.1, read as the reverse complement.
AAGACGAATTGGGTCAGCCCCGGATCGCGAATGGTTGGGCTGGGAAAGTAGGGAAACATCCTCGCTTGTGCCGTTTCGGATTCTAGGATCTCACGCATCACCTGCTGCACCAGGCTGCAATTGGGATACATGATGCGATAAGTCCATCCGGTTGCGGTCGCGGCACAGCCCGAATGCACTTCTCCCGGATTGATCACCAGCAGATGACCCGCTGGAATCATATGGTTTTGGCCTTTGGTGCGGTAGGCTAATGTGCCTTGCTCCATCACGCCGATGCCAAATTCTTCGTGGTAGTGGGGCGAAAACGATCGCGTCACAAAGGTGGCGCGCATCAGTTCTAAATCCTGAAAGTCGCCTACACGCCAGAGTTTGGCCTGTTCAGTGGCTGGAGCCATTACCATTTGTCAAACCCAACATACATCAGGGGTGCCTGATCCGATCGCCAGATCAAGCATGATCCCTTTTACTCTAGAGGCTAGAACAAAAGATGTCTTGTACGTTTTTGCAGGGGGGCAGAAATCTTCTACAACTTCGGCTATGGCGTTCCGATTTGGTTATTGGAATATTTTCTAAGAGGAGCGGGTGCAGGCCCTCCTCTCAAAACCATTTCGGATTGCTTAATCACACCTTGCTCCACAACATTGCTCTACAACATTGCTACACAACACACAACATTGCTCCACAGCATCGCTCCACAACATCAATGCGTCCGTTGAATAGATAAAAAGCGCCGTTTTACACGATTGCCATAATCGACAATTGGCCGCAGATTCTTAGGTTCCAAGATGGGTAAAACCACGAACGAAGAGGAGAGGATGGTGCGGTAATCAATGACCATTCGCCGTGCAGACCGATGCCGAAATTTCACTCGCATAACCAGTAACCCTGCCATTTTGTTTTGGGTGATTTTTTGCTCGCGGAACCTCGCTCTAGTTGAGCGACAAACCGATCGCAAACGCAACAGGACGATTTCAATCTAAAGCGACTAAAACCGCCATCAATCCCCTTAGTGAGAACGAAAGAGCATCTCTAACCCAAACGATAAACGCACAAAAAGGTATCAATTCTGTTGTTTTGAAAACACTTGCTCAAAACAGCAGATTGACTCCACAGACTGCAAAGCAGAAGTGAGCTACAACAATGATTCCCAATTTCTAGGAGGTAACGCATCCGATGGGTGGGTTGTGATGCGTTACGCTATCGCTAACGCATCTTGCTGATATGACTACTGGTATGACAAGTCTAAAATAGTGCAAATTCTCTAGAGATTTATGCATCACTTTAGGGTTGTCGTACCACTACTGATTTGAGCTACTGATTTGAGCTACTGACTTGATTGAACCTTGGAGCTTTAAATCATTCCTTTGACAATTGAGAATTAAGACGATTGAACATCGAAATCCTGAGCAAGGCAAACTTGGACACCCAGATGACTAGATATCGCTCTATCCCGCTCTTTAGAATACGATGATCAACCTGGTAAAACTTAATTCGTTAATGTTTAGATACATTGATTACAGTTTGCGATCGCCCAGTTCACCCAAAATTTCCATCGTAGGCAGTTCCATGTTGGACAGTTCCATAATGGGTAATTCTGGTCTAGGTAATTCAACCATCGGCAGCTCAACCGTGAAACAGGTTCTATTTTGTTCGCTTTTTGCCTGAATCTTGCCGCCTAAATGTTCGACCAATTTCTTCACGAGAGCCAGTCCTAGTCCTGTACCGCCATGTTGCCACGGATCATTATTGGGAATGCGGTAGAACTTTTCAAAGATGCGAGACAGTTCCTCCGGTGGAATTTCTACGCCACTATTGCAAACACTCAGAGAAATGCTAGCGGGGCGGCAGTCCGCTTCAGCACCCGTAGAAGAACATTGCAGTTCAGCGTGGATTCCCGTGCCGAAATTGCTCCAGGTAGAGACAATAATTCTCTCTCCAGCGGGAGTATATTTGCAGGCGTTTTGCAACAACTCACTGAGAATGCGCTCTAAATGGGAAAGATCTGTGTTCAAATCAGGCAGGGCTAGAGCTAAGTTGAGATGAAGCTGCTGTTGGTGGCTGTGGGTTCGCTCTACAAAGGCTTGGGTGATGGAAGGAATCCAAGTGAACAAGTCCACACTGGTGTAGTCCAAAGATTCAGAACCCGCTTCTAGGCGGGAGAGATCCAGTAAGTCATTAATCAGACCAATCTCACGATGGCATTCACCTTGCAGGATTTTGAAATAGCGGCTGATTTTCTGATCCTCTTGCACCAAGAGGCCAGCCTGTTTCAGCATCACCTCCAGCATTTGGATGGCCAATTTGATATTGGTCATCGGCGTGCGTAACTCGTGGGAGACGGTGCTGAGGAAGTCGTCTTTGAGATGGTTCAGCCGTTCTAGCTCCAGGACTTGGGCTTGGGCGGCCTGGAAGAGTCGGGCTTGGCGAATGGCGATCGCACATTGATTGGCCACCTGTTGCACCAACCGGATTTCCTGTTCACTAAAGCTGACATTGGCCTGATTGATCAGCCACAGGTCACCCAACACACCCTGGTCATCCGTCATGGGACAGGTCAACATGGTGACCGGGCCGCGCTCCTGGTTAGGGTTCAGGGAACAGAACTGAAAGGCTTGTCCTTGTAACAATTGTGCATAGATCTCAGGAGAGACATCCATGCGAACTACCCGTCCTTGGTAGGGTGAGAGGGTATGGGTGTACTCATAGTGAACGGTTGAAGTCTGGCGCTCCAGATCATAGAGCGAGGCGTTGCAGCCTTTGACCCCGATCGCCCGAGCCACTTCTTGCAGCGCTACTTGCAAAATCTGATCGACATCTAAGCTATCTCGGACTTTATCCGTGATGCGCTTCAGCGTGGCCTCAAAGTCAAAGGCCAGTTGTAGTTCGGAGGTGCGAGTGCGGATCTGGCGCTCCAGATTGGCGTTGAGTCGCTGGGTGCGCTGGGTTAACTCGCTTTGTTGGACGACGATGCCCAGGTGCGTCACAAGCTGATCGAGCAGATCTAGCTCCCAGGGTTGCCATTGCCGATCGCCCTGCACCTGATGCACCACCAGCAAACCCCAGAGTTCCAAAATGGGCTGGTTCTCATCCAGAGAAATCTCATGCAGGCGCATCCCCGAGGGTTCAGGAACCAGACCCTCTTGCAGGCCAAAGGACGAGGCATACCAATTTTCGTCTCGCTGTTGCAAAATCGGCACGACAATTTCAGCCGTTGCGCCCAGATCCTGCATCCATTGCAGCCACTGTGGCGAATCTTCGGAGGGGTTGGGGCTGGGGGTAGCTTGGACGCGGTCGAGAGATTTCAATGACCGACATTTTTGCTGCAATACCTGCGCGGTCTGAGGCTTTCGTCGTACTCCCGGACAGTTGTCCTTGAGAACTTCGATGGTGACACTGCCCGTAGTGCCGGACTGGATATGGTAGATGAAGACGCGATCGCTCTGGAGAATCTGCTGAATCTCAGAGGCGGTAATTTTGAGAATTTGTTTGAGCGGCTGGGTGCGACGAACGGGGATGGCGATCGCCTGCATCAGTCGTTTCCACTCGGATTGTAGCCGCAGCACCTGTTCCACCTGCTGCTGACAAGGGCTACAGCCCAACACTGCTGGCGCGGGCATCCCTAGAGAACCCTGACAAATCAATAAGACTGATCCTTGGCCGTTTTCGGCTGGATTGCCCTGGAGCCGTTGCACTATGGCAAATTGGGGAATGGCTTGTCCATCCTGCCGCAACAGCCGAAACTGCCACTGTGCGACAGAAAACCCTTCCAGGCTACAATCAGCCAATTTCTGGAGAAAACTGGGGCGATCGTAAGGATGCAGGAGATCAGCAAAAGACAATCCTGCCAAATCTGCCGCCCCATAGCCCAAGGTCGCGGCTCCTGGTAAATTCACGGACTCAATTTGGCCTGCCGGATTTAGGGTAAAGCAAATCAGCGCTCCCCAACTTCCTGGGTGCGCCATGCTGTCAGGCTGACAACCTTTTAGATCCGCTGAGACAGCATCGATCTGAGGGATAAGTGGTGAAGAAATGGCATAGGTCGGTAGCTGACCCGGTAGCAATGGCTCTTGCACCGACTGGCTCTGCTCCGGTTGGTCTTGTTCCGGTTGGTCTTGTTCCGGTTGGTCTTGTTCCGGTTGGTTCTGCACCAATTGGTTCTGCACCGATTGGCTCTGCACGGTTTGACCTTGCAGCAGATGGCCATGAAGCGTCTGGGCGTTGAGCAGGCGTAACGGTGGCACTACCGACTCTGAAACAGCCAACGGCGAAGGGGGAACATCCTGCCTCCGGGGGGGGGTGAGGCTCATGCTTCTGATCCTATCTTAAAGGGCAAAGCGAGAAGTGACGGAACAGGAACGTTGAGGACGATTGCAGGGGTAGAGCGGTGTTTGTAGAAAGAGGGCTAAGCTCACCTTTTTCAGGAACTCATATCGGGCAAGAACTGCACAAAAGTGACAGAAACTTGGTATAAACTCTATGGAGAATGCCAACAGTACCGATTTTGGGGCAATTCAACAGCAACTCTGGAGGCATTGAATGGCAAGTGGCCATAGAGGAATTACAGTTTTAATTATTGTGCCGAGTTGTTCTCAGGCTAGTAATCGCGTTTCTACGGAAACATTTAGTCATCAAAATCAAATT
>JALOOP010000245.1 GCA_025454315.1 Oculatellaceae cyanobacterium Prado106 | reverse complement strand
GAAAAAAACGCAGACTGTTTTTTCGGCATAATGGCTGAAATCATTGCTGATTATGGCTTTCAGGCCACTTCTGAAAAACGTTGTGAGAAATCCGGGTTGAAGAGGCCGCTCAGATCAGCTTTCAAAGCTTGAGGGGTTATATCATCTAAGTTCTCAGACAACCAACGGATTTTTCTTAGAACACGCTTTTGATTCGTTGGTGAGATTTCTTCGAGGCTTTCAAGTCCTGCTGCTGTAAATTCAACGCTGTAGCTCATGAGCTTGCTTACCAGGTTAATCCCAGTCGTTGAGCTACTTCTTCAGCCGGAATTCCTCTCTCTCCAGCCTGAGTTCCCTTAAGGGATTCTAGAAGCTGTTGTCTGACTTCTGGTTTCAGTTCTTTGCTCTCGTCAGGATCTATTAACAATGTCTGAAGGGTTTCAGTTACGGTTTCCTGAATGAGAAGCTTAAGTTCTTCGACGGTTAGATCCTTGACTTGCATAAGAAGTGATAGAACGATGAATGCTTCTATTGTACTGATTGGGGCAAAACCTTGAACATGAATGAAACCGATGCAGCCATTTCTAGAGAGGTTTTTATGCTATGGGTGCTTTCAATGGAACGGGCGATCGCACACCAATTCATTTAAATGCTAAGACGGAAGCTTTTCTCATTGAACCGCTTCGGGAGGACGGATTAGTGTTTTGGAGGAGTGGGAGGCGATCGCTCCTACCCATCCAAAATTACTATCAATGCCATTAGATAAGCCATAGGAAGGATTCAGGGCATACAGCTTGATGTCCGTTGCCATTGCTCCGTATAATCAAGGCTGAAGTCGGCAATGAATTTGCGCTTCCCCGATTCACTCATCCTATTTATTTGTGGGCAAGAAGATTTATGGCGCTACTGACAACGGGCAAACCCTTCATTAAAGACCTGGAAGCCTCTGGTGCCCTGGGCATTTATATCCCGTTGGAAGGGGGACATGAAGGCCGCTACCAGCGGCGACTTCGGGCAGCGGGCTATGGCATGATGCATATTACGGCGAGAGGACTGGGCGATTTGGGGTCTTATCTGCTGGGGGTGCATGGTGTGCGTCCGCCGCACCTGGGCAAGAAGAATACGGGCAAGGAAGGCGCGGTGGGCTATACCTATTTCTTGCCGCCTGCTGCCACCTACCAACTGGAAACCCTGCCTCCCAAGTCGAAAGGGCTGGTGATCTGGCTGCTGGAAGGGGCGATTCTGTCGCAGCAAGAGCTAGAGTTTTTGATTGCGCTGCCTAAGAATGAGCCTCGTATTAAGGTGGTGATTGAGATGGGTGGAGCCAGAACTTTTAGCTGGAAGCCTTTGAGTCAGTGTTTGATGGCGGCTTAGAAGAAGAAATTGAGATTCAAACTGAAAACGAATTGAACCGAATCGCATTGGGTAGATTGCAGCCACCTGATGCGATTTGTTTTATTTTTCAATCCTTACAAGTGCCTGCTTTGCTTAAGGCGCATAATGGGAGTCCAGACTTCATAGATATGTGGCCAGGAATTTATTTTGTCTTAAATTTTAATTCTAAAAGCTTTGCTACGCCGGATTTCTTGCTTACACTGAGAGCAGAACAAAGCCGATTCAAAAGAGGCTCCCGTGCAAGAATCTAACGGTAAACCCACTGTGTTTCTAGATACGAACGTTGTGGCTTCCTACTTAAGAGGGGAGTCCCCTAGCTCATATCTATTTTCCAGGGAGATGGGTCAGAAGGTTCATCTTGCTATCAACTCGATCGTCTTTCAAGAACTGCTTTTTCTGGCAGAGACTCGTTATCACCCTGAAGTGCTAGACGAGATTCAACAGGATGTAATTCTGCTTCCCCTCGATTTAGAAAAAGCCGAAGAGTATCTTCAACAAGCTGCCAACCTTCGCAACCAAATTGTGCATTCCAATGATGTGTTGATTCTAAGTAGTGCATCAGACTGTGATTACTTGGTCACCTACGATCAGGCTCTAAAAGGGGCTTTGAGTTCGCTATCTGCTAGTAAGCCTCAAGTGGTTACCCCAGAACAACTAATATCTCAACTGACAAGCAAGGTATGAAGGTCTATTGGTTGTGAAGGTTTATCTGGATACAGGTGTTTTTATCGATTACCTTAGCCCACAGGCTATTGCTGGCTCTAGTTTAAGAACTCTCGATCGCCGAGGTCGTTCACCTCAGAAATTATTTGAAGATGCTGCGGCTGTATTTAAGCGAGTAGCCTCTTCGCATCAGGGTGCCACATCAAGTTTGACCTATTACGAAGTTGAGGAAGCTTTGTTCAGGCAGCTTACATCGGTTGCAACAGGATTAGCGAATGCAAGTACAATTCGAGTGGTCGCAGCCCGCAATATCGTTCCTATGACCATTACAGCAGTAGATTTTTTTAGTATTGCTGTGCTTGATCTGACTGCCACGACGGTCAGAACTCAGCTTAACAATGTGGAATTACTGGTTAGGGGAATACGGGCTGCTGACGCGCTGCATGTTGCGACTGCTATAAATTTTGATGCAGAGATTTTAGTTTCGGTGGATGATGACCTGCTGAAATTGGATGGCTTGATTATTAATCGAAGCGGGAATCCTATCCGATTTTGCGATACCGATACTGCATTAACGATTCTATGAATCGATTCTATAAATCTATGATTTCACCAACTCTTCTGCTGTAGGAAATTCTGTAGGAAAATTTGGAGGGACTGGGAACCCTAGGCTTTATAGCAAGGGGGAGCTTGACTTTATCTGCTGGATCTGTGTCGGATCTGTACCGGATCTGGAGTGGAGTTGTAGTCTTGCAGTCCCTTGAATTGCTTCTCTTTACCCTAGGCAGACCCCATGACGCTTGGTGCCTCTTTTCCCGCTCAGCCTTCGACCTGTGTGCTGCCTTTTGATGAGGTGGCGCAGGAATTGAGCCAGGAGCAGAACTTAATTCGGATTAAGAAGCTGCTGGTTTATGTATGTACCCAAGCCTGGGAGGGAGATGCCCAGCGGTTGGAGCAGGTGACAGTGCGATCGCTGCTTCAGGATTTGCGGGCGATCGCACCCACGGTTGAACATTTGCAGGCGCATTTGGATCAGGCGGTGTGGAGTCTGAGCAAGGCGGCGGAATATATGCTGGTGGCCAATCTGATTATGAGCCGGATGGGGAAACTGTATCCGGAGCGAGATGGGGGGAGGGGGCGATCGCCAGAAGCCAGCGACTACGGGATTATTGCTCAACTGTTGGAGCAGAATCCCGATATTACGCGGATCAAGAAGCTGCTGGTGTTGGCCTGTACGAATGTCTGGGTGAGTGATGCTCAGGAGCTTGACCAGTTTCAGTTGGTGGATTTGGTGCAGAGCTTGCACAAGTTGACTTCGAGTCTGGAAGTGTTGACGGCTGTGCTGGATAGTTTGGTCAGTACGTTGAGCAAGCGGGCGGAGTATGCGCTGGTGGCTGAGCAGATTACGCAGGCGTTTCAGTCGCTCTATCAGGCACATCGTTCTCACCTGCAAGCGGATGAGGAGCCTGAGCATACGATGATTCTGAGTGCGGCTCCTGTCGTGCCAATGCAGGCGCTGGTGCCTCAGCCGGAAGTTGTGAGTGTGGCTCCGGCGGTGGTGGTGCCGACTCCTGATTTGAAGGATTTGTGTAATGTGCGGTTGGAGGTGATGCGCTATGCCAATCCGCTGCGGGTGAAGATTTTGCTGTTTTCGCTGCTGCATAAGCCGTTGGGGGATTTTGCAGAGTGGGGCGCGGAGTTTAAGAATTCGGAGTTGGATGAGTTGTTGCGATCGCTCATCCAATCCCACCCCCGGCTATCGGAAATTGAATCGAAGTTTAAGCGATTGGTGATGAGTCTGGACTGTCCAGATGAGATTCAGCAGGCGGCCTATGCGATCGTTCGGGCGATTCAGCCTTTTTATCCCAATGCAACGGTTTCTTCTATGCCAGAACCGACGGCGGATTTAGAGGATGTGACGCAGTTTACTGTTGTGACGCAGGGGAAGGAGGATACGACTTTTCCTGAGAGCAGTCTGATCAAGGCAGACCCGATTTATCAGGCGCTGGGGATGCCCGATATTACGAGTATTTTGTCGAGTCTTCCGAATTAGGGGGAAAGGGAAAAGGGGAAAGGGGAAAGGGGGATCAAGGAAGCGATCGCAGAAAGATAAACCCATGAAGCGGTCAACGAAAGCTCCAAGAATTCCCTTTCCCTTTCCCTTGTCTCTTTCTGCTAATAATCCATGAAGCCGTCAATGAAAACTCTAAGAATTCCCTTTCGCCTTTTCCCTTTCCCCTTCCGCCTCCCTCATCCAACAGTTCACACTCAAAACCTTAATCATGAAAGCAAACGAAATTCTCAAACTCTACGGCTCGGGTAAGACGAGCTTTCAGGGGGAAAAGTTGGTGGGGGTTAACCTGAGTCATGCGGATTTGATTGGGATTAATCTGACGCAGGTGGATTTGCATAGTGCGAATTTTATTTTGGCCTATTTGAATCGGGCTAAGTTTACCAAGGCGAACCTGGTGGCGGTGAAGTTTAGTGGGGCGAATTTGAGTCAGGCGGAACTGACGGGGGCAAATTTGCGGGATGCGGATTTGCATGGGGCGGTGTTGCAGGGAGCGGATTTGCGGAGTGCGGATTTGACCTTTGCCTGTTTGCTGGATGCCAATTTGATGGATGCGGATTTGCGGCATACGAATTTGGCGGGGGCGAATCTGACGGGGGCTTGTTTGCGGGGGGCGAATCTGCGGGAGGAAAGCCAGGGCTATACGGTGAATCTGCGGGGCGCGACGTTGCGGAAGGCGGATTTGCGGGGGGCGAATTTGACGGGGGCGGATTTGGCGAAGGTGGATCTGCGGGGTGCAAACTTGAGTGAGGCGACCTTGCGGGGGGCGGATTTGAGCGGGGCGGATTTGAGTGAGGCGAATCTGAAAGGGGCGTTTTTGACGGAGGCGAATCTGAATCGGGTGGTTTTGCGGGGCGCGAATTTAGTCAATGCTAAGTTGGAGCGGGCGGTTTTGCTGGAGGCGGATTTGGCAGGGGTAGATTTGCAGGGGGCGGTTTTGCCGGATGTGAAATTGGCGAAGGCGCATTTGCCCAAGGCCAATCTGTTTCGCTGTAATCTTAGCCGTGCGGATTTGAGTCGGGCGAATTTGGCGGGGGCGATTCTGCGGGAGGCGAATCTGACAGATACGTACCTGGCTCGGGCGAATTTGACGAATGCGGATTTGACGGATGCGAGTTTAGTGCGGGCGGAGATGAGCAGTGCGACGTTGACGGGGGCGATTTTACAGGGGGCACTGTTGCCGGATGGCACGTTGCAAATTCGGTAATTTTGCGTCCTCGGGATGGGGAAATGTGATCTTTAATGTGTGATCGAAAGTGGTCTTTGATGGTGTACTGTGAGGAGTTCTGAACGAATGAAAACTGTAGAGATTCATGAAATGGCTGCGGTGCTGGAACAGTATGACGAAACTGAACAACCGCTAGTGCTGATGCGAAATGGGCAGCCGATCGCCGCTCTTTTGTCCCTTGAGGAGATTGACCTGACGACGCTGATGGAGATTGACCCGGAACTGATGGGGATGGTGGAGCGATCGCGCCAACTCCAAGCGGCGACTGGGAAAGTTTGCCTGAAAGATATTCTGAGTCCTTCAGAAACTTAGAACATGTCTTAGAAGTTTTGAGTGGAGCAATCTCGGAAGCGTCAACAAACGGAGGGGCGAATCTTTTTAGAGGATGTTCCCTTGGCTTCGGAGTCCTTTGCTCTAGAGGGAGAGGCGATCGCTAACCCCAATAAATGATCCCGGTTGCACAGCAAGCCGAGTGAGACGCGAACCCGGAACGTGCTACAAGATTTCTGCGGCTTCGATTATTCTATAGCTAGCTCTTGTTGCCCTTCCTCTGTTCATGCCCTATGACTATTCGCCTGTTTTGCTCCTATTCCCGCAAGGATGAAGCCTTTCGCCAAGCCCTGGAAGTCCATCTGGCAACGCTGAAACGCCAGAATCTGGTGACCTGGCATGATGGTTTGTTGGAGCCGGGGAGCGATTGGGACGAGCGGATTAAACAGGAGCTAGAGACTGCTGAGATTATTGTACTGCTGGTCAGCCCAGACTTTTTGGCCTCTAACTACTGCTATGAAACGGAGGTGGAGCGTGCCCTTCAGCGCCATCGGGAAAAGACGGCCTGTGTGATTCCGGTGTTGTTGCGTCCGACGGATATTGAGGGACTGCCGCTGTTTCAGTTGAATGGTTATCCCCGAGGGTTGAAGCCGATCGCCCAGTGGAGCAACCAGGATGAGGCGTTTGTGGATGTGGTCAAGGGGATTCGCAAAGCGGTGGAGTTGATGGGGAATGCGGTTGTGCCGACGGCTTCGGGGTCGGGTGCTGCGGGTTCTAGACTGCCCCTGCAAGGATTTGCCTTTGAGAGTGTGACGGTGGATGCGACGGGGAAAGTGATTCGGCATCAACCAGGGGAAGCGCAGCAGTGGGTGGAAGATTTGGGGAATGGGGTGGCGCTCGAGATGGTCAACATTCCGGGAGGGAGCTTTTTGATGGGTTCGCCTCGGGATGAGGAGGGACGGTATGACAGCGAAAGTCCGCAGCATCGGGTGGCGATCGCACCTTTCTTCATGGGCAAGTACCCGATCACGCAGTCTCAGTACCAGGCAGTGATGGGCAGCAATCCATCGCACTTCCAAGAAAATGGGGCGCATCGACCTGTGGAGGAGGTGAGTTGGGAGATGGCGATCGCATTCTGTCAAAAACTCTCCCAGAAAACCCGGCGCGACTATCGGCTCCCTTCCGAAGCTGAATGGGAATATGCTTGTCGGGCTGGGACTACCACACCCTTCCATTTTGGCGAAACTATAACCACTGATCTGGCGAATTTTCAAGGAACAGATTGGGAATACAGCGGAACGATTTACAGCGGCTCTTACGGAAAAGCTCCCAAAGGACAATATCGAGAAGAAACAATTCCCGTTGGCCAGTTTCCACCCAATACCTTTGGACTGTTTGACATGCACGGCAATGTCTGGGAGTGGTGTGTCGATTATTGGCATCCAAATTATCAAGGTGCGCCAACGGATGGGAGGGCTTGGATTACAGGCGGAGACAGTGGTTCCCGGCTCTTGCGCGGTGGCTCCTGGTGCAGCAACCCTCTGAGCTGCCGCTCTGCCAACCGCGGCAGGAACACCCCCGACGACCGCGACAGGAACTTCGGCTTTCGGGTGGTCTTGTTTGCCGCGAGGACATAACCCTTTACACTTTCCGCCCTATTGCCCTATGCTCTAATTCATCTTCTTCAAAGAGGTTTCGCGCGGAAGCGCGATCAAATTTTTTTTAGGAATTTTTGCTCTCATGAATGACCTTCCTATTATCCAAAAAACCTATGATCTAATCAAGTGGTATGTACCAATTCTTAATAAGCTGCCCAGAAGTCATCGGTTCAATATTGGGGACAGAATTATTACCGGTTTGTACGATCTTCTAGAAACACTCATTCAAGCCCGGTATGCCAAAGATAAATTGATTCGCTTGGAACCTCTCAACTCTAAGCTGGATATTCTTCGTCATCAAACACGCTTGTTGCTGGAGTTCAATTTATTAGAAGACAAACGCTACGCCCACATTGGTAAAACGCTCAACGAAATTGGCAGCGATCTGGGCGGTTGGATTAAACAACAAAAGCAAAAACCAAACTCCCAAAACCATGAAGCGATACGGTAGTCTGTGGCCTAGAGTAGTTGATTTTTCTAACCTTCTGGCCGCTTCTCGTCAAGCCCAGCGCGGCAAACGATTTCGGGAAAACGTCCTTCGTTTTAATTATAGACTTGAGCAAGAATTGCACCGTCTGCAAACAGAATTACAAGAAAAAACTTACACTCCAGGAACGTATAAAACTTTTGAGATTAAAGAACCCAAACCTCGGTTAATTTCAGCAGCGCCCTATCGCGATCGGGTGGTTCATCATGCTCTTTGTAATATCATTGGTTCTATCTTTGAAAACTCATATATTCATGACTCCTATGCCAATCGTTTAGGGTTTGGAACTCATCGCGCTTTGCGACAGTTTACCCGCTTTTCTCGCAGTAGCAAATATGTGTTGCAGTGCGACATCAAAAAAAACTTCCCCAGCATCAATCACGCAATTTTAAAAACCCTGATTCGTCGCAAAATAAAATGTCAAGATACGCTCTGGTTAATTGAGACTTTAATTGATAGCAGCAACCCCCAAGAATCCGCCATTGAATATTTCCCAGGGGACGATCTGCTGACTCCCCTGCATCACCAGCAGGGGCTGCCCATTGGCAATCTCACCAGCCAGTTCTTTGCCAACCTCTATCTCAACGGTTTCGATCACTACGTCAAAGAGACCCTGAAAGCCCGCAAATACCTGCGCTACGTCGATGATTTTGCCCTGTTCTCAGATGATCTGGCTTTCCTGACGGATGCCCGTCTTGCAATTGAGCAGTATCTCGCTACGCTTCGGCTCAAAATCCATCCGGTGAAAAGCCAATGCTTTGAAACGCGCTTGGGTGCTAATTTTCTTGGATTTCGCGTGTTGCCCACCCACATCCGCGTCCGGGCTGAAAACCTGCGTCGTGCCCGTCGTCGCCTGCATCGAATGCAAGCCCAATTTGCCCAAAGGGAGCTTCATGCTGTGCAGATTCAGCGATCGCTTCAAAGTTGGGGTGCCCATCTCAAGCATGGCGACACCTGGCAACTTCGCCAACAGATATTTAGTGATCTGGTCTTCAGATGCTAAAGAAGGGGCAGGCACCCCCGGCTCTTGCGCGGTGGCTCCTGGAACAACAACCCTCGGAACTGCCGCTCTGCCAACCGCAACAGGAACACCCCCGACAACCACAACAGGAACATCGGCTTTCGGGTGGTCTTGTTTGCCGCGAGCGCTCCCGCCGTCAGAACGGGTCAATGGAAATTGATCGGGCGTACTGGGAGAGTCCAGACCTGCTCCTGTGATGGGCGTGATTCCATCCAAAAATCAACCGGATTCAGACAGTTTGGTAAGATTTGTCTGAAGAACTGTCTGGATCTAAAAAATTTCTGAATCTTCTAAACTACTGCTGACGCGCTTCCATATATGCCCGCAATAACTGATTGATTTGGGTTTGATAGCCTCGACCTTGAGATTTAAACCACTGCAAAACATCACTATCAATTCGGAGGGTTACTTGAGTTTTTGTGTTTGCAGTCGGCAAACCTCGCTTCACCACTGCTTTGGCGAACATCTCAGGGGTAATCTCTGGACAATCGGAGAGATCGATCTCATCGTCTGTCATTGCATCCAATCGCTGCCAATCAGTCTGAGAGTTGCTCGAAGTAGACTCGTTGTTCATAATTGGTGGCCTTTCTTGCAGAAATAATCCGAGTGCAGTTTTCGCGTTCTGTGTGAACAACAGCGACGACTCGCCCTTGAAGTAACCCAAAGGTTACAAACCGCTGTTCTCCATAGCGATAGCGATCGTCCTCAACGGTCAAAATATCACCATCAAACAGGACTGGGACATCTGTAAAATCGATTCCATGCTTGCGGAGATTAGTAAGCCGTTTTTCCTCGTCCCACTCGTATTCCATAACTGCTGAACGTAGCACTGATTAATTGTAACTACAATTTGTCGTTACGGAAATTTTTGCTTGACCCTGCTTATCTCAGCAATGATGGACGGTATCAGGCTGAAGTGGATGTTTATCTTGCTCAACAACGGCAGCAAGCTGAGAAGGTGCGGGAAGAAAATTTGCGGTGGTTTCCTGCGGTGGGGGTGTGCGATCGCCTCCTATCCCGCCAAGCCCAGAACCTCTAGAATTTTGGACGACTCATGGGAGAACCAGCAGTTCACTGAGCTTGTTTTTCAAATCCGGCGATACCATCAGCGGCTTGTAGACTTCTCCTTCGTAGGGCTGCCAAACATAGCCTGGGCTGAAGGGACGAAATAGGGTTGAAGTGCCCTGCGATCGCCAAATCGTCTCAGCCAGAACCAAACCTGGAAAATTGGGAACCGTTCCCTCTGAAATCAACTCGCTATAGGTTCTAAATTCATCGACTTCTAAACCCACCAGAGCATAACGAAAGGTTGGAGCAGACTGCAATTGCTGATAGAGCAGAATCCCCAACTCTGTCATCTGATAAGCAACATCAGACGCATCAATGCCCACTTGACTGATGCTATTTGGACAAACCTGACACCACCAGCTGCCTTCAAGATCTTGAAAAACTGCGCTCTGGCACTGAGATTGTAGCCCGTTAGACAGAACCCAAGAGAGTCCATCAAAATGCTGGGCAACTTGCTCAGCGGCAACTTGCTCTGCGCCACACTCAGCCGATAAACTAAATGCCCAAGTCATCTTTACCAACCTTTTGCCAGTCGTTTTGAGTATTTGCTAGTGCAGTCTCGTATCGTTCAAGGAGCATCGTAACTCTTGGCATAATGCAAACGTGAGTAGCACTATCCTGAACAGCTTCCAGGTCGCCACTGATTTTGCTGTCCTCAATCTGAAGTGGTCCCCAAAAACTAGACAGGGGGTTAAGCTACAAAGAGTTTGACCTGAATTGGGGAAATAACCATGAGCAAGAAGCGAAAACAATACAGT
>JALOOP010000602.1 GCA_025454315.1 Oculatellaceae cyanobacterium Prado106 | reverse complement strand
TTGTTTTGTCAACTCTTGAAAAACAGGGTCTATTATGGCAATTAACTCTGTGAGAAGAATCTGAAATGTCCTCATAGCCTTGAATTTGGAATTGCTGGTACCGCATTGTTGGAACGGTGCTGGATATTACCGAGCGAAAGCAAACGGAAGTAGCCTTGCTAGAGAGCGAAGAACGGTATCGCTTCTTGGTGGAGAATACCAATGAAACTATTTTTCGGACGGAATTGCGCCAGCCGTTGCCCTTGTCTCTGCCGACCGATGAAGCCATGGCTTGGATTCTCCGGGAAGCCCACCTGGAAGCGGTCAATGAGGGATTTGTGCGGGCTTATGGCTACGATCGCCCCGACGAATTAATCGGCCAACCCATGAGCATTCTTTTCCCCAATAACTCTGAGAATGAGGCCATGATCCGTGCCTTGGTAGAGAACGGGCATCGCATCATTGAAACCCGATCGGAGGAGGTCGATCGCCTGGGACAACGAAAGGTCTTTCTCAACTCCATTGTGGGACGCATTGAGAATGGCTATGTCTATGAGTACATGGGCACCGCCCGAGATGTCACCCGGCGCGTTTTGGCGGAGGAAGCCCTGGTTGCCCAGGAAAAGCGCTATCGCTATATCTTTGATGCCGTTGGGGTGTCGATTTGGGAAGAGGACTTTGCGGAGGTGAAAACGGCGATCGATCGGCTCAAAGACTCTGGCGTTGAGAACTTTCACCAATACTTTGTCGAGCATCCTGAGTTTGTCGATTGGGCGATCGGCAGTGTTCGTTTGCTGGATGTGAATGATGCTACTTTACAGATTCTCGGCGCACAGGATAAAAACCAGGTTCTCACCTCACTTCATGAGATTGCCCTCCCGGAAACCCGGCAAGCGTTTGTTGATGAATTTTTGGCGATCGCTGCTGGAGAAACCTTTATTCAGTCTGAGACGGTGATCAAAACGCTGCAAGGAGAGCGAGTCCCGGTGCTGTTTAGCATTGCCTTTCCGCCGCCGACTGAATCCTATGAGCGTGTCCTGGTAACCTTGTTTGATATTCGCGATCGCAAACAGGCCGAAATTGCCCTGCAGGAGAGCGAATCCCGGTTCCAGCGACTCGCGGCCAATATTCCCGGAGCGATCTATCAATATGTCACCTGTGCTGATGGCAGCAAAAAACTCACCTACATTAGCTCTCGCAGCCGAGATATCTATGAATATGAACCCGAAGCGCTGATGGAAAACTTTGGGCTAGTTTGGCAAATGATTCATCCTGAGGATGTAGAGCATCTGCGAGCCAACAGTGAGGACTCCAGTCAGCAGGTTACACCCTTTAATGTGGAATTTCGGATTCAGTCTCCTTCGGGCAAACTCAAGTGGCTGAAAGCAGGTTCTTTAGCCGATCCCCAGGAAAACGGGGATATTATTTGGGATGGTTTGGTGATCGATGTGACGGAGCGCAAACAAACGGAAGCCGCCCTGAAAGAACGCAGCGACTATATCCGATTGCTCTACGAAACCACCCGTGATTTGCTCTCCACCGAGCAGCCTCTGAGCCTGGTCGAAAATTTGTTCACCAAGCTGAAATCGCTGATCGGGCTGGATATTTACTTTAACTATCTGATGGATGAAGCGACCCAGAAACTCCATCTGGGTTTCTACGGCGGCATCTCGGAGGAACTGGCGCGATCGATTGAATGGTTAGACCAGGGGCAGGCGGTCTGTGGCATGGTGGCAGAACAGCGCTGTCAGATCGTCCAACCCGATGTGCAGCAGTCCATCGAACCCCAGACCGAACTGATTCGATCGCTGGGACTTACCGCCTATTCCTGTCAGCCCCTGCTAGCTCAAGGAAAACTCTTTGGCACCCTAGGCTTTGGCAGCCGCAGCCGCATTGAATTTACAGCAGCCGAAACCAATCTGTTCCAGGCGGTTTGTGATCAGATTGCGATCGCCCTCGAACGCGCCGCCCTGGTCACCTCCCTCCAGCAGCAAACCGAAGAACTGCAAACCACCAACCGCCTCAAGGACGACTTCTTCTCGGCCCTCTCCCACGAACTCCGCACGCCCCTCAGTCCCATCTTGGGCTGGACGAAAATTATGCAGGAGCAAACCCTCGCCCCCGCCAAGCTCAGCCATGCCCTCACCACGATTGAGCGCAATATCCACCAACAAATCCGCTTAGTCGATGATCTGCTGGATGTTTCCCGTGTCATTCAGGGCAAGTTCCAACTTGACTCCGATGCCATCGATCTGGTGCAAATTCTGAATGCGGCGATCGCCACTGTCACCTTTGCCGCCCAAGCCAAATCCGTCAGCCTCACTTTCACTCACCCCGAGCGTTTGGCGACTGTGGGAGATGGCGATCGGCTCCAGCAGGTCTTCTGGAATCTCCTGTCTAACGCGATCAAGTTCACCCCGGAGCAGGGGCAAGTCGAAGTGCGATTGGAGCTTTTGGAGGGGGAATTTATTAACCGCAGAGACGCAGAGACGCAGAGAGAAGAGGAGGAGAATGAGAGAGATCCTGGATTGCCCCCTACTCCCTACTCCCTACTCCCTACTCCCCACTCCCCACTCCCTACTCCCCACTCCCCACTCCCTACTCCCCACTCCCCACTCCCTACTCCTACGCTCAAGTCACTATCACGGACACCGGCATCGGCATTGCGCCAGACTTTTTGCCCCATATCTTCGAGTACTTCCGGCAGGCGGAGGACGGTTCGACGCGGAAGTATGGGGGGTTGGGGTTGGGGTTGGCGATCGTGCGGCATTTGGTGGAGGCGCATGGGGGCATGATTTGGGCTGAGAGTCTGGGGGAAGGACAAGGGTCAACATTT
>JALOOP010000008.1 GCA_025454315.1 Oculatellaceae cyanobacterium Prado106 | reverse complement strand
CATCGGCAGCGGGTTCAGGAGGTGATTTGTGATTTGGCGGTTGAACTGCGGCGCGATCAGCGGTGGTTGCCGTTTCCTAGTAATCAGTGCGATCGCTGTGCCTATGCGCGTTATTGTCCTGCGATGCGGGCTGAACCTGATCCGCTGCCGGAGGATGCAAAACCGGAGCAGGGGTTGCAGTTGACGTTGAGTATTTAGGGCAAAAGGGGGAACACAGATGCACACAGATGAACACAGATAAATACAGATAATATAACTGGAAGTGAATGGATGGGAGGTTGGTGAAGCAGGTGGAGATGGGGTGTCGGGCGATCGCTACTCACCTGTCCCAGCTTGCTGATGGACTCTCTGAAGCAGAACGCAATCACCAGATCCAAAACTTTTTGCTCTACAGGGTTTTGGAGCATTTGTGTCAGCATTTGGGAGATGTTCCGGTTCCTCAAGGTGTTTTTGAGTATGATTCTGGGATTTTGCATGGGTTTCAGTTGCCTGAGATAAGGGTGGATTGGGCGATCGCACACCTAGGACAAATCTACGAAATTCTCTTGGCCTACCAAGCAAAAACTAGCCAAGCCCAAACTAAAAAAACGGGCGGCATTTACTATACGCCTGCTGAACTAGTGGACTATGTTCTGCACCATACGATCGCCCAAGTGGATCAGCCTTTCCCCACCATTCTCGATCCGGCTTGCGGTGGTGGTGCTTTTTTGCTGGCGGCCTATGATGCTCTGCTGGTTCGGCAGGCGAAGAATCTGGGAAGGCCGTTGACTTTCAGCGAGAGAGAACAGGTTTTGCAGCGTTGTATTTATGGTATTGACATTGATTTGCAAGCCGTAAAGGTAACACAGTTATCACTGTGGTTGGAACTGATAGAGAATGATGGAGTGAATGGCGATCGCTCTCATTATCCCTTCACCGAATTTACCTCCAAAATTTACTGCGGCAATACTTTGTTAAACACTAGATTAACTTCAAATAAATTTGATTCTGTTGATTCAAATTCATTGAATTGGCAACAGATTTTTGCAATGCCGATGCAGCAAGGTGGATTTGATTTTGTGATTGGTAATCCACCCTATGTCAATTCAGAGTTGATGACGGTATGTTTCCCAGAATTGCGACGTTATTGTAACGCTCACTATCGCTGTGCTAAGGGCAATTGGGATTTGTTTTGTGTCTTTATTGAGCGATCGCTGCAACTGTGTAAACCAGGTGGATTGACGAGTTTGGTGGTGCCAAACAAGTTGGCTTCTGCGGATTATGCGGCGGCGGTGCGATCGCTCCTCACCATAGAAAATCAACTCCTCTCGGTCAAAGATTTTGCTCAACAAACAGGGTTTGCGGCGGCTGTCTATCCTATGGTTTTTGTGGCGAAGCGAGGACAACAACTATCCACCGATTTCTCAGATGCCGATGGCGAGATGGGGAGGAAGGGGGGCGATCGCTGGTGGATTAACTTGCAGCCAATCGAAACTACACTTTTGCAGCGATTACAACAGGAGTTTTTGCCGTTGGGAGCGATCGCCCAAATCAACGGTGCCGCAACGGTCGCCGAAGCTTATATGCTGCAAGCCTGGATTCAAAACTGTGAACAGCCTCAGCCGGATGATCTTTGCATTGTTAACAGTGGCACCATCGATCGCTACTGCTGGCTTTGGGGACAGAAACCCATGCGCTACCTGGGAAAATCCTACCTGCATCCGGTGTTACCCAGAGTGGCTCTAACGCATTTGACGAGCCGACGACAGGAACAAGCGCGATCGCCCAAAATCATTGTCTCTGGCATGACTCGCCGTCTGGAGTGCGGGTTGGACGATCAGGGAAGGTTTTTGGCAGGCAAATCGACTGTGATTCTGCATGGATTTGTCTCGGAAAATCTGCGGCTGGATTGGCGATATCTTTTGGGATTGCTCAATAGCCAACTGATGAGTTTCTATTTCACCCGATCGTTTAGCGGCAATGGTTTACAAGGAGGGTATTTGCGCGTGGGTGCGCCTCAGTTGCGGCAGTTGCCGATCGCAGTTCCCGATTTGGCGATCGCATCCCAACGCCAAGCCTACGAGCAAATCATTGAAGGGGTTCAACAAATGTTCCGCCAATCTGATCCTGTGGTGGATAGGGCGATCGATCAATGGGTTTACCAGTGCTACGGCCTCACTGACGCTGAGGTGCAGTGGGTTGAGCAGGTGCTGAGTTAGGGAGATGAGGAGATGGGGAGGTAGATGGGTTATGCTGCTTTCCCGTCTCCCCATTTCATGATTCTTCTTTCCCTACTTGCGATTCATGCTGGAAACGCCGCTAAAGAGCATGGCGAGACCGCCGATGAGGATGGCGATCGCTACACCCCCTGCCACTAAATCTAGCCAACCTGTGTTTTCCATTTTGGTTTCCTCCTTGGTTTCCTCCTTGCCCTGGATGCCTATTCTATCGCTGATGCGGGCCGATACCAACTTTCCCTAGGTCTCATCTCAACCCGAGATCGGGTGAATGGGAATCTCAATGGAAAACATCGTGCCCTGTTCAGGGGACGAGCTACAGGAGAGGGTGCCGTGATGCTGTTCGGTGATAATTTGATAGCTAATCGATAACCCTAATCCAGTGCCTTTGCCAACGGGTTTTGTGGTGAAGAAGGGATCAAACAGACGCTGCTGGACGGCGGGGGGGATGCCACAGCCATTGTCCATGATCTGGATGAGAACTGTGCGATCGCCCGTTTGGGGATTTTCTTGGGGTTGGGTGCGGATGGTAATGCGGGGAGGATCGGCTGAGGTTGGAAGTTCTGGAAGTTCCTGGAAGGCATCAATGGCATTGCTGAGGAGGTTCAGGAAGACCTGGTTGATTTGGCTGGCGTAGCATTCGACGAGGGGGAGATTGCCGTAGTCTTTGATTAGGGTGATGGGGGGGCGATCGCCATTCGCTTGCAACTGGTGGTCTAGGATCAGCAAGGTGCTATCGAGTCCGTCATGGAGATCGACGGCTTTCATCTCGGATTCGTCTAAGCGAGAGAAGCTTTTGAGGGACTGGACAATGTCGCGGATGCGGGTTGCTCCAACTTGCATGGAGGACATAAGACGCGGTAAGTCGCTCACCATATAGTCTAGTTCCCGTTCCTCAATCTGCTTTTGAATCGCAGAGGGCAGGGTGATATCCGCTTGTTGGTAAAGCTGAATAATCGCCAATAAATTTTCGACATAGGTGCCGACATGGTGTAGGTTGCCCTGAATAAAACTGGCCGGATTGTTAATTTCATGGGCAATACCCGCCACCATTTGCCCCAGGCTCGACATTTTTTCCGTTTGAATCAACTGCATTTGCGTGGTTTGCAGTGCATTTAGCGCCTGACTTAGCTGTAGGTTGGTTTCGGTCAGGCTGCTGAGGGCCTCTTGTAATTCGCTGGTCTTTTGGGAAAGCTGCGAAATATAACTGAGCGACTGGGAGACTTCTCCCAACAAATCAACGGCAAGTTCAGCATTTTCAAATTGGAGATGATCAATCCCGAGCCAGGGGAGGGGCGGCACGGGCTGATCGGAGGCGGCTAAAACTTGAAATTGGCCAGAACCCAGCATTTTGCCAATGTACCAATTCCGGCTGAGATGGTGATTGGGTTCAATTTGCAGCAGCCCTGCCGGAGAGGCAAAGGTCTGGCCATAGGCCGCTTGCCGAACCGCATCCGTGTCGAAGGAACCCGCTGCCTCCACCGCTTGCTTCCAGAGATGCACCTGGGCATAGGCGGTCATCATCGGGTCGCTCACCACGCGCGACTCACCGTACCAATGGCGAAAGTTTTTGACAAATTGCTGACTGGCGGGGGTGTCTAGACTCTGAAAATAGCCCCAGGTGGCATAGTGGCCAGCGGCAGCCGCACCCAGATGCTCTAACAGATTTTCGGCCACGCTGACGGCCATGACTGGGATTTCCTCTGCGGTGATGCCTGCGGCTGCATACTGCGGATAAAAGTGGAGGTTGCTGTCGCCATTGATCGTACTTAGCACCGCATCGGGCTGGAGTTGCTGGATTTCGGCAATGATGTTCTGGAAGTCTTGGGAACCGAGCAGGGGATAGGCTTCTCCCACTACGGTGCCGCCCCACTGTTGCAGTTTGGCCTTGGCAATCTTGTTGGAAATGCGGGGAAACACATAGTCCATGCCCAGTAGATAGATGCGCTTTCTCTGCTGCTGAAGCAGCCATTGCAAAGCGGGTTCAAGCTGCTGGTTGGAGCAGAGTCCGGTATAAAAGATGTTCTTGGAGCATTCCAAGCCCTCATACTGGAGCGGATACCAGAGGAGGGTGTTGAATTCTTCGACGAGGGGCAGCACGAGCTTGCGGCAGAGGGAAGTCCAACAGCCAAATAGGGCGCTGATCTGGTCTTGCTGTAGGAGTTTGTAGGCTTTGCGCTGGAAGGTTTGCGGGTCGGAATAGCCGTCTTCTACAATCGGCTGGATCAGGTGGCCTAGAATGCCGCCCGCTTCGTTGATTTCGGCGATCGCCATCAGTTCTGCATCGCGCAACGGAGCTTCTCCAACCGCCAAGTCTCCGCTCAAAGAATGCAAAATGCCCACCCAAACGCTTGCCTCGTACCTCATGCTCTGTGACGCTCCTGGCCTATACTCTGACGCCTTAATGGATGAACCTCAGATGAACCCCAGATGAATACCAGATGAATACCAATGCTTGGATCAATGTCCCTGAAATAACGATCCGAACCACCCCCCACCCCCTAACTTTGGGAGAGCCGAACCTTCAAAGTCCCCCAGATTTGGGGGATTTAGGGGGCGGTTCGCCGAGGGCTTGGGCTTATTTCAGGGACATTGATGCTTGGACGGCTATCTGGGATGGCTATCTTAGATACCTATCAACGGTTTCAGGCTATTCATTGTAATCCGAGGTGAATCAACCCATTCTTAATTTTTCTCAAAATCTCACCTAAATGGGGGGTTCTTCGCTCAATTACTCACTTAACCAACCTTTCTTTACGGTTAAATCCAGTTCTTTGTAGTAAAAATCAGTCTCAGTATCCGGACGATGGCTAGATGGGAGGGTTGGGGAGAGTCTTCAAGGAGATGCGATCGCCCCCGTAAT
Organism: Oculatellaceae cyanobacterium Prado106; assembly: GCA_025454315.1. Taxonomy (GTDB): domain Bacteria; phylum Cyanobacteriota; class Cyanobacteriia; order Elainellales; family Elainellaceae; genus Prado106. The sequence goes on along the minus strand of JALOOP010000008.1, from coordinate 44,498 downwards.
TTTAGTGAGGTTCTGATGAATTTCTTAATCTTTCTTTTATATTTGATGTATATTCTACTTAAGTACATTTACTGCTATGGAGTGGTAAAGCAAAGTTCGGATTTGAGTCTATACAGTATTGCTCGGATTTGCTTTGTCTAAGACAAGTAGGTTCTGGCGATCGGTTTCTCCTCAGTTATCTGTGTTCTTGGGTTTGATCTTTTACTTCCTTGTTGATCGCTTCAGTTTTTAATTCTCGTTATTCATATTGTGCTTTCTCTATGCCTTGATGAGCAGGTATTGTAAAACTTCAATATCTGTAGATTGTTTGGGCTTTCCCCTCGTTTCTGCGAAATTCTTGGCCTATATTCCAGTTCCTGGAATGATGGACGATGTTTCGCGCCTGCCTGCTTGCCAAAGATTCTAAAAAACCATGCCAGATAACTTCAGATCGCCCTTCTCGATCGCCACGACCGTTGGCTCTTCCCCATCTATGTCTGCGATCGCCCCTCCCACCTCAACTCCCCAATTGCAGGTCATAGGGCTGTCAAAAACCTATCCCTACCAGGGCAAGAATCTCACCGTTCTGGATGACATTAACCTCACCCTCAACGCCAATGAGTTCGTCTGCTTAGTAGGTTCATCGGGCTGTGGCAAATCCACCCTACTGAAAATCATTGCAGGCTTGATTCCACCTTCTAAGGGGCAAGTGTTGATGCATGGTGAAGTGCCGCCGGGGCCGGGTGCCGACCGGGGTATGGTCTTCCAAAGCTATACCCTATATCCCTGGCTGACCGTCGCGGACAATATTGGGTTTGGCTTAAAACTTCAGGGGGTTTCCAAGGCAGAACGCCAGCAAAAAATCGCCTATTACCTAGAAGTAGTGGGCTTGTCCAAGTTTGCCAAAGCCTATCCCAAGCAGCTTTCGGGCGGTATGAAACAACGAGTGGCGATCGCCCGTGCCCTCGCCAATGAACCCGAAGTCCTGCTCATGGACGAACCCTTTGGTGCCCTCGATGCCCAAACCAAAGAGCAGATGCAGTTGTTTCTTAAAGGACTCTGGGAGCAAACCCATACCACTATCCTGATGGTGACCCATGATGTCGAAGAAGCCATCTTCCTCTCAGAGCGCATCTACGTGATGCGTGCCCATCCCGGACGCATCCAAGAAGAACTCGTGGTTCCCTTGCCTCCCCATCGCGAACTCGATCTCAAACTTGACCTGGAGTTCATCAACATCAAGCGCCACATTGTCCAGTCGTTGAGCCACGAGTAAACCTCGTTGAGTTATACGTTTTATCTCGTCTTATTTCAGCGATACAGTCTTACTTCAGCGTTGCAGTGAGCCTGACTCATCTGATGCTATCCGCATTCATTCTCTCTATTTTTTAATGTGCTATGCAAGGGATTGTCACCGTTCCATCTGCTGTTCGTAAGCGGTATCTCAAACCTTCTACCTTTTGGAGAATCCGCCAAGAAATTCCACCCTGGTTGAATCTCTTAATGCCGCTGATCGGGTTCGGGGTGCCGCTGCTGATCTGGTCAGTTCTCAGCTATGGTGGCTGGGTAACGTCCACCTTCCTACCCACGCCGACAGCAGTGCTTCAGGCGGGATGGCGAATGCTCACCGAAGAGAAGCTGATCATTGATATTTTGTCCAGTACGGGCAGAGTGTTAGCGGGGTTTTCTTTGGCGGCGATCGTCGGCATTCCCGTGGGCATTGCCATGGGCACGTTTCGCAGCATGGAAGGGCTGTTTAATCCCATTGTGGGAACGGTGCGCTACATGCCCGTTGCGGCTTTTGTGCCGCTGATTGTGATTTGGATTGGGTTGGGTGAAGATGCCAAAGCGGCCATTATTTTTCTAGGTATTGTGCTGTACAACGCCATGATGGTGGCCGATGCGGTGAAGTTTATCCCCGACGAAATGCTGGACGTGGCCTATACGTTAGGCGCGAGTCGGCGTGAGGTGTTCTTTAACGTGATTATGCCTGCGGTCTTTCCGAGTATTCTCGACACCCTGAGAGTCAACATTGCAGGGGCTTGGAATTTTCTGGTGATTTCAGAATTGATCGCAGCGCAAACAGGATTGGGATTCAAAATTGTGCAATCCCAGCGGTATTTGCAAACCGACAAAGTGTTGTTTTGCATTTTAGTGATTGGTCTGATTGGGCTGTTAACCGATTACGGATTAACGCTGTTATCAAAGAAGTTAACACCCTGGGCAGATCAGTCGAGGGGATAGTCCATAGGTTCATGAATTATGGATTCGTGAATTATGGATTCATGGATTATGGATTCATAGATTTATGGGTTAGTGGATTTATGGATTTCTGCATGATTGACTCATGCATGATCGGTTTTTTCATTGTTTAATTATTCCATTGATGAGGAAAGGTATGCGGAGAAGTTTCTTAAAGTGGTTCGCTTTGTTTCTAGTGGGTTGTTTAATTCCGTTCTATTCCATTGCTTGTAGTGTCCAAACCCCGAATGCTTCTGGCGCAAATTCAGGCCAACCCCTATCGGTGGGAATTTCGGCCTGGGCTGGGTTCAAAGGACATTATGTGGCCACGGATAAGAATTATTTTGGTGAAGAAAACCTCAAAGTTGCTGAACAAAATTTTCCCAGCTTTACCGATCTCAACACCGCTCTCACGGCTGGTAAAGTAGACCTGGGCTGGGTTGGCGGAACGGATCTGATTCAGCTTGCTCAGCAAAATCCCAATCTCCGCATTATTATGATGTCGGATTACTCGGATGGGGCAGATGCGATCGCCGGACGCGGCATCACCAAACCCGAAGACCTGCGTGGCAAAAAGCTAGCGCGAGAAGACATTCCCTACGAAATGGTCTTTGTCGGTGAATATTTGAAGAAGGCAGGATTGACGGAAAAAGACGTAGAAATCGTGCCCTTGACGGCTCCTGATGGGGCTGCTGCCTATGCAACAGGGAAGGTCGATGCAGTCGCCACCTACGAACCGTTCCTCAGCATGGCGCTGAAAGAAGGCAAGGGCGAAGTTATCTTCTCCACCAAAGGCACCAGTATCATTCCCAACGTGTTAGCCACTTCAGCACAGGTTATCCAAGAACGGCGTGAAGAAGTGCTGGCGTACATGCGCGCTGTGGGCAAAGGTGTAGAATTTGCCGATGCCAACCCCGAAGATGCAGCCAAGATTGTGGCGGCCAAGATCGGTGTTAAACCCGAAGAAATTCCAGCCCAGCTTGCCGGAATTGCCACGAAAAATATTCAGCAAAACAAAGACATCCCGTTCAACAATGACAGCCCCATGTCTTTGCTCAGCAGCATGAAAGCCGCTGCCACAACGCTCCACAAATTGGGCAAAACTCCCCAGTTGGTCGATGTGAATACCTTGATTGACAGCTCTCTGATTCAATCCCTGTAGCTCTTGGTGGCCAACTGATGGATTGACTGATAGCAATACTCAACGACGAGAAGGACAGTGAAGGGGGCGAAGTCTCCTCACTGTCCTTCTCGTTTTGGCTACCTTGTACATACGGGTTCGGTTGTTCTTCCCTCCAGGATTTCGTGCCCCCAGCCCCAACCGCCCCAACCTTGGGGAAGCCGAGCCTTCCAGGAACAATCAAGGTCTACCCCATGTAATTTCTCGAATCATTCCCTGGTCTTCTTCCGTAGTCACCACAACTGCCACTCCCTCAGCAAAGTGACTGCTAGCGATCGCCACATACACCCAACCCCAATCAGCCTCTTGCCGTTCGAGCCATTCCGTCAAAACGCTAATGACCTCCACTTGGTCGGGTAGCTCCTGCCCGATCGCGATCATCTGCTCATACGCAGTCTGAAGTTGCTCCAGGGAAATAGTATTTCTGAGATGAGCAGTCAGCATCTGATGTGCAGCGGCAAAATCTCCGGCAACCAGGTGTCTGGCAAAGGTGAGGGCGATCGCATCGGGTTGTGACGCAGAAAGATCCATCTCGTTGACTCTGTTAATAGCTAGCTCTGTTGAGTTCCGAAATCGTGGCGGCGGATCGGCTAAGTTGAGGCGATCGCACGAGTCCACTTTTCTTGACAGCCTGTGCAAAAGGTAGCTTTGAAAGCTGCACTAACTCATAGTAACGGGGCAAGTATGGCTCAATACCTCGAGGTTGGCGGACGATCAGGCGGCAATACGAGTAGGAGCAAAAGTGAATGCGGGGTGTGGGCTGTCTCGCGCCCCACACCCCGCATTCACTTGATTAACCGCATTCATACCAATTGTTGAAGCTACCAAACGATCGCCATTCCCAACACAAATCCAGGTAACACCGCTTCACCAGAAAGCTCGTCCGGATTCTCCAACACTTCAACTGACTGTCCTATCCGATAAATCTCCACTCGGCGGGTTTTGCGATCGATCAACCAACCCAGACGCACCCCATTATCTTGGTATTCCTGCATCTTGGCTTGTAGCGTGGACAAGGAATCAGAAGGCGACATCAGTTCCAGAACAAAGTCAGGGGCGAGCGGTGGGAAGATTTCCTTTTGATTTGGGTTGAGGGCATCCCAACGGTCTTGTCGAACCCAGGCGATGTCAGGAGAGCGATCGGCACCATTGGGGAGTTTGAATCCGGTGGAGGAGTCGAAGAGTTTGCCCAGTTTTGCTTGACGATTCCATAGGACAAAGTCTCCGGCCACTTCAATGTTGCGGTTTCCGGTTTCTCCGCCAGTCGGTGACATAACAATCAGTTCTCCAATCGCATTGCGTTCAAATTTCAAATCAGGATTCATCCGACAAAGCTGGTAAAACTGCTCGTCGGTCATGTGGATGACAGCATTGAGATTAATGGTATAAGCAGTCATGCGTCCATCGGCGATTAGTGGATTTATCCTCCAGTTTACGATATGGGGAAGACCTCGACTCGTGTCAGCGCTATTTTTGGCGCTTCCATTCATGGATAGAAACAAAAAGATTTAGTTTTGGGTGAGAAGTACTGCTACGTAGCAGCATTTCTCACCCAAACTCAAACTCACTTAAATCCGAGCGTCTAAGATGATGAAGCCTGAACAGATTGCTGAATCTCCAGTTCTGCCCTCGTCCAGATTTCTTCCAAAACAACATCAAGCTGCACCAGGCGTTGTCGTCGAAGCAAACTCAGGGATGTGTTGGTGGGATAGGCGATCGCCAATGGTTGCCCCCGCACTTCCAGCGTAGACGGCACCCAAGTCAGCGTTGGTGAACTCAAAATAAAGCCAGCTTGGATTGAGTTGAAGCAGTTGCCTTCGTTGCAGTAGCGCCACACTTCAGCCGCGTCATCATAGCGACTGAGGGCACGATCCAGCGCTTGGGTGACTGGGTTGTTGGCCAAGGTCGGGAAGTTTTGGGTTTGGCTAGTGAGTGAGTCGCGGAGTTGATTGACCTGGTTGGTGTAGGCCGAGAAGCCAGTATTCGGATTGACCGATTCGGCAAAGTTGGTGAATTGATCCACAATCGGATTCAGCGTTTGGGCAACCCAGATGCGCTCGACCTCAATCTGCTGCTGACGATAGGCAGGCAGGCTTTGCTGACTCTGGGCAAAAGCCGTTGTGCCAGCAGGAATCGATTCTAATAGCTGAATGGCGCTCCCCAGGCTAGTACTGGCCTCAGCAAGAGCCGCCGGATCGTCAATGGAGGTTTGCAGGGTGGTGTTGACCTGCTCAATGATGCCGTTGGCCTGTTGATAGGTGCTGATGGCTGCGGTTTCGGCTTGGAGACGCTCGGCGATTTGGGTGGCGATCGCTTGATATTGCCCCAGTTGCTCTTGAGCTTGGGGATAAACGGGTGAGTTGGCTGGAATGCTGTTGAGGAGGGCGATCGCCTGGTTTAATCCGTCCTGTCTAGCTTGCCATTCCTGAGCAGGCAAAACGGCATTGAGATCGGTGGTTGCGGCAGGTTGAGCGAGGGTTCTAGCCTGTTCAAATTGGTTGGTGGATTGAACCCGGAGAATACATTGGGCGGAATTTTGCAGTTCGGTCTGGGCGGTTTCGTAGCCCAATCCCGGAAAACGGGGCACGCTTTGCAATTGCTGAACGGCTTGATTGAGTTGCTGTGTAGTCGTACCCACCTGGTTTGGAGTGGAAAGGCTGGTGGTGCAAGCTTCTGAAAGCAGTACCCGCGCTTGCTGAATTCGACTTGCCTGATAGCGCTGTGCCCCAATCCAAGCAAAAGAAGACCCTGCGGCGATCGCCCCTGAAATCAACAGCGTCACGATCGTCTTTTGATTGACAGGTCTATATTTTCTATCATGAGTGAGAGCCATTTCTGTTCCTGTTTATCGCTTAAGGAAGGCACATGGAAGAATGAATAAAGCCAAGTTTTGTGAACTAGTTTTGACTTTGTGAACTGGTTTTGACTTGCCGTGATGAGAGACAATGTATAAATAAAATTTAATCAAACGAGCCACAAATCAGACCCACACGCAGGTATAGATCGCAGCAAGATCCGTCTACCGACGCATTATTTATCTTTTTCAAGCAATCAAGATTGATGTCGAGGTTTCTTGGTTAGTGGCTTCTACACTTCAGACTAGGAATCAGGATCGTAGTTCTACACTACAAGTAAAATTTGGTAATGCGGGCAAGTGATAAACAATTTCTGTTGTGTCACACTGATGCTGTTCAAACTCAAAAAGGAAAATATACTAAAGTACGACAATTCGGGTTGCCAACCTCATATAACCTTCCCTTGATCAATCCTCACTGTAGGTTGGGTGAAGCGCAGTGTAATCCAATATCCCAGCCGTACATCCCGATTCATAAACCTCGATTCAATGTCTGGATCATCGAATCCAAGCGCTCTAGTGGAGCGTTGGGTTGCGCTTTGCTCCGCCCAACCTACGAGTTATCTAGAGTTCTGGGAATTCTTTGAATTAGATTTGCATTGTTTCAGAAGGTTGTGAATCACAAAGAAACAGTAGAGTGCAGCATTGTAGAAACACGCATTGTAAATCTAAGCAACTCAAATAAATTTACGCCGAGGAATTAACTTTCTAACAGGGAAGTTAACGTTCTACTCAGGCAGATTTTCCCGCGTAATCACGCCATCTAGATTGATGTGATCCCACTGTCCTGCTTCGATCGGTTTGCCTTGATAGGTAAACTGAACTCCTTCAATCCAAGGCTCTTTCGTCGATCGCCCCGAGCGCTCAGGTTGCAAAAAAGTTCGAGCTAGAGTCACCGTTGTATCGTGGCCTCCGGCACTGCCTTGGAAATACTGCGATCGCCAACTAACCCCCGAACATCCCGGCAAATTCGACGGATTAGCCGAGTTCTGATGCCAGGGATGTTCGCCCAAATTCACGGTGGCAATTTGGTTTTGCACCTCAGTCACCTCAATGGGCAAATTGCAGAACTTGAGGCGAGATAAGGTATCGGCCAATTGGTTGAGCTGCTGCTGTGAGTCTGTCTCTTGGGTAAAGTTGACATAGAGATCCACTTGGGCAGCCGTCTGTTGTGCATCTGTCCCATAGATGGCAAAAGCTTGATTCAAAGAGGGATCAACCGCAGCAGGTTGGGATAAACTCAACCCAATTCCTGCTGCTAATCCAAGGGAAAATGCCAGCATCAAACCGCCCCAAAACTGATATGGCTGTAAGGTTTTCATTGAAGTTTGTCCAACTCAAGGTTTTCTGAACTCAATTTCTTGAATTCATGGTGCGATCGCATCAATCCACCCTTGAGTCGTCTCATGGGAACTGTGCTTAAGCATTCAAACGATGCTTCAGCATTCAAACTATGAGGTTAACTTCAGGTTGGCGCAGGGAAAGGCTCTGAGCCATCGTTCTCAAGGGTGATCTGCCATCACCACTAGAGTAGAAAAGAACCTTGAGAAACTTGTGAGGACGGAGAAAGCTTATGTCTTGAAGGGCTTTTCTTCTGCCATGAATTTATCCCACAGTGCTCTGATTTGATCTTTGAAGGATTAAAGGGAGGGGTAGGCACAGCCTCCCCTCCCTGCAATTTTCTGGATTCCTATAGTGCCGTGACTCAAGTGGCAAATGAACAGTTCCAAGCTCTGCGCTCACTTATGAGCCAATACATGAGCCAATACATCTAAGGACATTTCCATGAAAGAAGATCCGAGATTTTTGGTGGTGTGGCGAAGCCACACCACCAAAAATCTCGGATCTTCTTTCTCAGAGATCACCTAACAATCTGCTGCGGTCAGGTAATCGGCTTCACCCGAAAGATCCCGCTGCTTTTGCCGAATTTTCTGCAAATGCTTTTTCACCGTGTCGGTGCTGATGTAGAGTTCTCGGGCGATTTCCTTGTAGCTGCAACCCGTGCGATACAGCATCCAGACCTCCGCCTCGCGGGACGATAGGCTGTAGCGATCGACCTCAGAGATCGCCAAATTCACATTCGACTGATAGCGATCTTCCAGAATCACCAGTAGATAAGGGTGCGCCGTTTCCGGCAGACTCAGCCAGCGGGCGCGAACTCGCACCGATCGCCCTGCACCCAGCGAAATCTCATCCTCTAGGATGACGGGCTGTCCGGGATGGGAATCACGGCTTTGGATCAAGGCGGTACAGATTTGCCAAATTGCATCTGGAACAGTTGTGGGTTCACCTTGCTGTTGATCGATTTGCTGTTGATTTAACTGCTGACAAATCCGCTGAGCAATCTCATTGGCTTGTACCCATTGACCGCTCTCAGTCAGCAGCAAAACACCATCAAACCAGCTTTCAATCACTGTGCGGAGAACAAAATCCTGTGCCCATCCGAGATACTGGGGCGGTTGGGCGGAAGCGAGGGGCGTGACGTTAAAAGCGGGTGCAATAGAGTTGGAGCCATTAAAATTGGCGTTGAAACTAGAATTGGGGGCTGTGATTAAACGATTCATCACGAAATATCCTTCCACATTCAAAGATCAATTTTTAGTACAAGGGGATCGTCGTTTTGGATTGCAATCCTAGGGCAAAAGATTGGCGTAATTCAAAAGCTGCGATCGCCCATTTCAACAGCACCCCTGGAAAGGCATCAATCAGTCCGAGAAGCAACGTCATGACAGGCAGCGAGGAAGTCAACGAAAGAACATTCATCGCCGCTATCTTCCATTTATCTCGTCTCCCAGCAAGGCCAATGAAATCCAAAAAATCGAGAGCGTTGCTCTGGTGAACTGAATCGGGATATTTGCTTTGGAGTTTGCTCAGGAATTAGCTCTTGTGGCATTTGTAAAACAACTTCAGAAAACATGATTTCTCTGGAGCGGGGCGATCGCATTCCGTCGATGGGTTCGAGGGAAATGCCCCTTTTGAAACTGGATGAGAACCAGTGAGACAAGTGACGTTCGATGGAATTAGGGGGCTGTAGAAGGACAACCTGATTAGACAGACAGGCTGTTTGGTTTCTATTGAAAGACTAGAATTGAATCGAGAAGAAATCGAGAAGAAAATCCAGAGAATTATCAAAAGATGTAAAAGCCGTGGAAATTTCCGTACCGGGGATCTGGGTTTATACAGGGTGTCTCCGTACAGGATGGAAGGGGAAAGGGGAAGGGGGAAAGGATGGGCTTCAAGCCTATCTGTGAATGAATTGCGGACTCGTAGGCAAAACCCATTAAAATAGGTTGAAAATCATATCTAGAGAGCGTTCTAGCCGCTTCAGTCCATCTCAACGAGGAGATTAACAAATAGCCTGTGATTTGAATAGCCTCTGATTCATCTACGGGCAGGTTGGGAACGAAACCGATCTAAATTCCTAGAATTCGCCAGCAGAATCAACCTTAAGACGGAAAAAGGTTCGGCTCTCCCAATCCTAGGAGTTAGGACGATCACAGTGTTATTTCAACAACATCAAATCTGAGATTCTCCCCCGTTTCCCCATGCCCAAACTCACCGACATCTCCCTCCCCACTTCCCTGAAGCAGCGCTTGGCACAGGGACATCCTTGGGTGTATCGCAATCATGTGCCGCCTCAGATTAAGCTGCGATCGGGCACTTGGGTCAAGGTGCGCTGTGGGGGCTGGACGGGGTATGGACTCTGGGATACGACCAGTTCGATCGCCATTCGCATCTTTTCAGAACGACAATTGCCCCAGGCGCAGTGGCTGCGATCGCAAGTCCAAGCGGCCTGGGAACTGCGATCGCCCCTTCGTCAAAAAGGCTGCACGGCCTACCGCTGGCTGTTTGGGGAAGGCGATGGATTGCCCGGATTGACCGTTGATCTGTACGGCGATTTTGCCGTGATTCAAACCTACATGGAGAGTGCAGCAGTTCTCATGGATGACCTGGTGAATGCGCTCAAAGCGATCCATCCGCTCAAGGGCATCCTGCTGCGAACCCAGCATGGCGATGATGCCGATCGAGACAGCGACACTGGCGGAAAAGGCAAGTTGCTATGGGGGGAACTGCCGCCCCCTGAATTGGTCGTGCAAGAACATCACCTCAAGTTCCAGGTCGATCTACAAACGGGACAAAAAACTGGGCTTTTCCTGGATCACCGGGAAAATCGTCGTTTCCTGGAAGACTGGAGCCAAGGGAAACAGGTACTGAACTGTTTTGCCTACACGGGCGCTTTTTCGCTCTATGCCTTGCGCGGTGGAGCCAGTCGAGTCGTGAGCGTGGATGTGGGGCGATCGCTCCCCCAGTCCGCCAGCCAAAACATTGCTCTCAACAACCTCGACGAAAGCCGCCACCAATTCATCACCGAAGACTGCTTCGATCTCCTGGGTCGCTACGCCGAACAAAAACAAAAATTCGACCTGATCATCCTTGACCCGCCCAGTTTCGCCAAAACCAAACAAAACCGCTTCGCCGCCATCCGCGCCTACACCAAAATCAACGCCCTGGCCTGCAAATGCGTTGCCCCCGGCGGCCTACTCGCCACCGCCAGTTGCACCAGCCAGGTCAGCCCAGAAGCCTTCAAAGAAATGATTGCGGCGGCGGCCAGTAGTAGTGGCGATCGCTTCCAAATCATCCACGAAGCCGGACAGCCCCTCGATCACCCCGTCCCCGCCCAGTTCCCCGAAGGCCGCTACCTCAAATTTGTCGTGGGTCGAGTCGAACCCGTTCAATAGATTCCCAAAATTCCCCAAGCTCTGGGTGCTGAGCCGAAACAAACCCTTGAGGTAGGATGTAAAAGGTCATCGTCCAAGCACTGAATCCTCTGAATTTTCCCAAGAGCTACCCTCCTGAAGCTCCTAAGAATTGTCGTGGAACGCCTCATGCTCCATCCCTCCAATTCCAAACCCTAGCAAACGAATCTCTGCGTCTCTGCGTCTCTGCGGTTCACTTCCAAACCTCTCGCCCCCCACCTCTCACCCCCTGCCATGACTCTGAATTCCCCCAGTATCCCGAACTCCATTCAGATTCAGCGCCCCAAACTCCTCGCCCCCGCAGGCGACTGGGAATGCGTCAAAGCCGCCGTCGAAAACGGTGCAGATGCCATCTACTTTGGCCTCGATCGCTTCAATGCCCGTATGCGCGCCCAAAACTTCACCGAAGCCGACCTGCCCGACCTCATGGCCTTCCTCCATCGGCGCGGTGTTCAGGGCTATGTGACACTCAACACCCTGATTTTTCCCCAGGAACTCCTCGAAGCCGAGCAATATCTCCGCACCATGATCACCGCCGGAGTCGATGCAGTCATCGTCCAAGACGTGGGCATCTGTCGCCTGATTCGCCAGCTATCCCCCGACTTCCCGATTCACGCTTCCACCCAAATGACCATCAGCAGCGCCGCCGGAGTCGCCTTCGCCCAAGACCTGGGCTGCCAACTCGTCGTGCTTGCCCGAGAATGCTCCATCCGAGAAATCGACAAAATTCAACAGCAACTGCGCGATCGCCACTCCCTCCCCCTCGAAGTCTTCGTCCATGGGGCACTATGCGTCGCCTATTCCGGACAATGCCTCACCAGCGAAGCATTAGGCGGGCGATCGGCCAACCGGGGCGAATGCGCCCAAGCCTGCCGGATGCCCTATGACCTGATTGTGGATGGTCAGGAATGGAGCTTAGAAGAAGAAACCCCCCTCGGTCTACGGCAGCGCAGATACCTCCTCAGTCCACAAGATTTGGCAGGATTAGAAGTCTTGCCCGACCTGGTAAAAACTGGTATTACCTGTCTCAAAATCGAAGGCCGCTTAAAAGCCCCCGAGTATGTCGCCAACATCACTCGGGTGTATCGACAAGCCCTGGATCGGGTGATGGATCAGTTAGAACAGCAATCCTCTCAATTCGTAGTGGAAAAGGGCGATCGCTACAGCCTGGAAATGTCCTTTTCCCGAGGACTCTACACCGGATGGTTCAACGGCATTGACAATCAGGCTTTAGTCCATGCCGAATTTGGCAAAAAACGTGGCGTTTACCTGGGCGAGGTGACACAGATTCGCGGCGATCGCATCACGCTACAACTCCAAGCTCCACTTAGTCCGGGAGATGGCGTCGTCTTCGACAATGGACACCCCGAAACCAAAGAAGAAGGCGGCAGAGTTTACACTGTTGAACAAAAAGGATCAGACACGGTTCTTACTTTTGGCCGGGACGCTTTGAACTTTCGCCGGATTCGCGTGGGCGATCGCCTCTGGAAAACCAGCGACCCCCAACTCGATCGCCAAATACGCCAAACCTACACCGCCGACCATCCCCAGTTCCAGCGACCGCTCACCCTGGAAGTCTACGGCGCGATCGACCAACCCCTCATCGTCATCGCTCGTGACGAACAGGGACATATTGCCCAGGTGGAGTCCACCATGCCCCTGGTGGCAGCCCATCAGCGACCCTTGACTGGCGATCGCCTCCGGGAACAACTCGGTCGCCTCGGCCAAACCCCCTTCTACCTCCAGGATCTCACCCTCGATCTCACCGATCCCGTGATGCTGCCCGTGAGCGAACTGAATCGGCTGCGTCGTCAGTTGGTGGAGAACTTGGAAGAACAGCGATCGCGCCCGAGGCAGTGGCAACTGGTTGAAAGGGAAAAGGGGAAAGGGGAAAGGGAAAAGGGGCTTGGAGAGGTGGCGGTGGCGGTGTCTCTGTCTCCTCAATTGTTGGTTTTGGTGCGGAATTTGCAGCAATTGGAGGGGGCGTTGGGGGCGATCGCACATACCACCAATTCCAGTCCAGCTTTGGTTCAAACCCTCTATTGTGAATTTGAAGATCCTCGCAAATATCGGGATGCGGTGAAACGGGTGCGAGACTTTCAGGAAACCTATCCTGACTCTCCGATTGAGATCTTGGTTGCGCCTCCTCGGATTACCAAACCGGGAGAAAATTGGATTTTGGAGCAGGTGCGATCGAGTCAGGCCGATGGCTACTTGGTTCGAAATTTTGACCATCTGCAATTTTTTGCTGGAGAGCGCTGTGTCGGCGACTTTTCGCTAAACGTGGCCAATGCGCTGACCGCCGATTATTTCAAAAACCAGTTTCAGCTAGAGCGCCTGACCGCCTCCTATGATCTCAATGCCCAGCAGTTGGCCGATCTCCTCCAGAGTTGTCCACCCCACTGGTTTGAAATCACCATTCACCAGCATATGCCCATGTTCCACATGGAACACTGCGTCTTTTGTGCCTTTCTCTCCACCGGAAAAGACTACACCGACTGCGGTCGCCCCTGCGAAACCCATCAAGTCAAGTTGCGCGATCGCACCGGCACCGAACATCCCCTCCAAGCCGACGCCGGATGCCGCAACACCCTCTTCAACGGCACTGCCCAAACCGGAGCCGAGTACGTCCAGCGTTTCCTAGAGTTCGGCGCAACCCATTTCCGCATCGAGTTCGTCAACGAATCCCCGGAAAGAGTCGGACAAACAATCGATCGCTACCAACAGCTCCTCCAGGGCAAAATCTCCGGCTCCCAACTCTGGAAAGACCTCAAGCTGCAAAACCAACTAGGCGTGACGCGGGGGACGGGCAAGGGTTAGGGGGAAGGGGGAAAGGGAAAAGGGGGGGAACTTGGGTTGTTTCGTGGAATAGATCGAGGAGAGACAGGAGAAATCTTTTTGAATGCTTGGACAAAGTCAATTTCCAAGGTTCACTCAATGTAATCCCTTTCCCCTTTCCCCTTTCCCCTACTGCCTACTCTCTACTCCCTATAAACTTCGTCTCAAATATATTATCCTGCCTTAAGAAATAGATGATTTAGAACAAAGGCTAGATAACATCCCCCCATGAAAAAAGCACTCTACATGCTCGCCGGGTTTAGCGATCGCGACTTCGATTGGCTACTCACCACTGGTCGGAGAAACCGTATCCCAGCGGGCAATGCGCTGATTCGAGAAGGGGAACCGACCCATGCGCTGTACATTGTGTTGGAGGGGAAACTGGCCGTCTCGGTAGCTGCCTCGGGGGGAGAGGAAATTGCCCAGATCCAGAGCGGAGAAATTGTCGGAGAAACGTCCTTTGTTGATTCTCGTCCGCCCTCTGCAACGGTAATGGCGGTGGAAGATTCCCTGGTGTGGTCGGTGCCGCGCAGCCTCTTGTCGGCCAAACTGATGCAGGATGTGGAGTTTTCGGCGCATTTTTACCATTCGATCGCCGCTTTTTTGTGCGATCGAATGCGCGATACCGTCAGCCGCCTCGGCTACAGCAAAGACCAGGCACCTCTCCAGGAAAGTGACCTCAATCCCCAAACTATGGGAAACTTAGAACTGGCAAAAGTCCGACTAAACTGGCTTTTGAGACGAGTAAAGGAACCCGCTTAGATGGACTTTCCCCTAGCAAGACAGCGGTTTTACCAGGAAATTAACCAACCCGACGAGCAAATCGACCTGGCCAAAGCCGCCCTCTACCTGGCGCAAGAAGAATACCCCGACCTCGACCCCGAGGACTATCTCAACGCCCTGGACACCCTGGCTACAGAAGTCGCAGAGCGACTCCCCGGCACCCGATATCCCCTGCGAATCATTCAAACGATTAACCAATATCTCTACGAAGACCTGGGATTCACTGGAAATGCCGAGCAGTACTACGATCCCCGCAACAGCTACCTCAACCAGGTGATCGATCGCCGTACCGGAATCCCGATCACGCTCTCATTGGTCTACCTGGAGGTGGCTCAGCGTCTAGACTTTCCCATGGTGGGCGTGGGGATGCCAGGGCATTTCATGATTCGTCCCGCGATCGAAGAGATGCAAATCTTCGTCGATCCGTTCCACAAAGGCGAAACCATGTTTGCCGAAGACTGCCAGGAACGCCTCAGCGAAATCTACGGCAGACCCATGGAACTGCGCCCCGAGTTCATGGAACCCGTCGGTTCTCGCTATTTTCTGGCTCGAATGCTGACCAATCTCAAAGCCATTTACCTCTCCCAAGGCGACGCCGACAAGACCTTGGCCATGGTCGATCGCATTCTCCTGCTGTTTCCAGAAGCACCGGGGGAAAGGCGCGATCGCGGTCTACTCCACTATCAGCTTGGCCAATGGCGCGAAGCCTACCAGGACTTGCAAGACTACCTGGAGCAACAGCCCGGTGCCCAAGACAGCGCCGCCATCGAACAGCTATTACGCCGCATCGAGAACAAAGAGGAATAAATCTCCGTCCTGAAGAAAAGGACAAAACTCTTGTGGGGGAGTGGGGAATAGGGAGTAGGGAATGGGGATTTTTTGAATCTCTAGGCTCTATGGCTTGTTCTTCATTCCCTTTTTTTAGGAAGTGGCGATCGCAAACGAATTCCCACACCCACAGCTACTCACCGCATGGGGATTGTCGAAGCGAAATCCACCGCCCATGAGGTCTTCAGAATAGTCCAGGGTAAGGCCATCGAGATAGGGGATGCTCTGGATCGGGACAATGACCTGCATCCCGCTACAGTCGAGGATCTGTTCGTTGGGGGCGATCGCATCCACCAAATCCAGCGTGTAGTAAAACTCCGCACAGCCTCCGGGTTGTACCCCTAGACGAAACTGGGCTGTGGGCTGTTTAGCTTGCATTCGGTGGATCTCGGCGATCGCAGTCTGACTCAATCGAATCATGGCGGTTAACCTTAAAATGTCCTCTAGACATATTAACCTGGCACTGAAACAGGTTACAGACAAACAAAAAGAAGGGCTGAAGGAAGTCGCCAAGCGCCCCGCTTCAACCCTTTCTTTTATGGGTCAATTTAGTAGTACATTCTCAACCTGTGTTTACAGATTCAGTAAATTCTGAATGCTAGGCATCAATCCGAGCATAGTCATCTTGGTAGCGAGTAATGTCATCTTCGCCCAAATACTCGCCGTTCTGCACTTCAATCAGCACCAGAGGAATCACCCCAGGATTTTCCAGACGGTGCTTGGTGCAGGCCGGAACATAGGTAGACTGATTGCAAGACAAAAGCTTTTCCTGTTCGCCACAAATTACCTTCGCCGTGCCCGACACCACAATCCAATGCTCACTGCGGTGATGGTGCATTTGCAGACTGAGGCGATGTCCTGGTTTTACCTCAATTCGCTTAATCTTGTAGCCCTGTGCTTCTTCGAGAACCGTAAAGGAACCCCAGGGACGCAGTTCAGTCGCCGCAATGCCCTTGGGCGTTACGGTGCTGAGCGACAAGGTTGCGGGTTGAGTCACTTCTTGAACTTGAGCCACGACATTTTCTCCTTAGACGAATGCAAAATGTTCATAAACAAATGAGCGATCCCCATATCCCACGATTCATCTGGATTCTGACAAACCTTTCTTTAAATTCGAGTGAATCTAAATCCCCGTGAATTTGAGTTCTCGTGAATTTGAATCCCAGTGAATCTAAGATAAAGCGAATCTCAGATAAAGCGGATCAGGGGCGGAACTGAAAAAGTGTTACTCAGGTGCTGGTAGTGTTCTGCTCAATAGGGGTCATGTGCTAAAAAAACTCAACCATTCCAGACAGAATGGCATCAAGCATTCCTTTCACCATGCGGATTAAAGCCGAATTGACTTTAAAACTCAGCCCTCAATCCACGCAAAGCAGACCGTGAACGACCATACCACAATCTCCCTCAGCCCCGGAACCGGTCTAAGTTGAAACCCCCAGAACTATACCTACTCTTTACAAAAGCGTAGACGAGCCTCGGGGTAGTTTGTGAGGGAATCGGTGGATGGGTAGGTGGATGGGTGGATGAGTGGATGAGTGGATGAGTGGATGGGTGGATGGGTGGATGGGTATTTCATGGGATGCCTTCTCACAAACACAAGAAATTCTTTAAAGGAGGATTTCCTGTGTTGTGAAAGTGCCACCTTCTCTTAACCCATCCACCCATCCACCCTGTCACCCATCCACTCCCTACCCCCACTCCCTACCCCCACTCCCTACTCCCGACTCCCCACTCCCCACTCCCCACTCGGCTGAATAAAAACCCCTATCCCGTTATTGACGCGGGCGGCTGTGCTGGGGATGCGATCGAGCAGTTGGCCACCTAGGTAAAGGGTGGTTGAACTGCCGCCATCTAGATTGAGGGCGTTGAGCGCTCCCAGTTGCAGCATGATTTGGGCGGCTTCTCGGAGGGTGGGACCAGCACCATTGAGGCGGTTATGCACCGCCACTAACAACAGGTTTCCCCCTGGGGTAGAGCCAATCACACTTCGGGCGGCGGCCTGCTGGGCAAAGGCGGGGTTGAACTGCTCGGAGGCGGCATTGAGAACCACTTGGCCGTTTTCCACCAGGAGGGGGCCGGCTCCCATGATTTGCGAATATTGGTCAAAGTCGGCGGGTTGGGTCACCATGTCCATCTGCACGGGGGTTCCAACGGCGAGTGCGTTGCCTGCATCGCGATCGGCACGCACCACCAACAGGTAACCGTCTGTCGGGATCGCAACGGTGGTTTTTCCAGCGGCGGGTGCCCGCTGTTGTTTGACGACCAGGTTATCCTGCACCACCACGATCAGTTCATTGTTCAAAATCGAGGTGTAGCTCGGCCCCCAGCCCGAGGTGTAGTGGGAAATCCCGGCTCCCACATATCCCGTGTTGAAATACTGCACCGGGAACCGTCCCGCAGCAGTGACTAGACTTTGATTCAGGCTGAGACGACCCACCGTCGAAACTCCGGCTTCATTCCAGGCGATCGCCCCCCGGTTCAGAATTGGCCCCGACACCCACTGGTTATCTTTGCGAATCGCGCCCAGCGGCAGTTGGGTATTGCGGTTAAAGAACCCCGCATTAATCGCAGCAGCCACTTTAGCCCGTTGAGCCGCAGCAAACAGCGAAGTTGTGCCCACCACGGTTGTGGGATTGCTGAGAATCGGCTTGAGGGAAACACCCGGTTCGCGCATATCGATCTCCAGCGAAACGACTGGAAACACATCTCGCCCAAGCTGGACATTTTGCTGCTGCCAGCGCAAACCCGGTGCCCAAAGGACATTCTTCGGTTCCATCCAATCCGATCGCAGGTCAATCACCAACCGATTGGGATTCTGCACCGCCTCCACGGCCGGACGGGTGGCGTCTTTCATCTTCATGCGGAGGATGGTCTTGCTGCTGCCGCTGGTGACGCTGAAGGCCGTGAGGCGATTGCCAGCCTGTGCCCGAAAGTTCTGGAGCGCTGGATCGATGGGCGCATCAATGGTGATGACGGCTTCGCCCCGGTCTTCCAGGATTTGCCAGGTGGCGGGTTGGGCGAGTTCTACGACGATGCGATCGCCCCAAGTCTGTTTCCCCTGCCGCAAACTCTTAACCTGCGAGGTGGGCGTGGTAATCCGCAGCGAAGTCCCCGTCACCTCCAGCGTCCAGCCAAACTTCTGTGCCAGGTTGCTGATGTCCAGATAGCGATACTGCTCCGTAAACCAGGTGGGCAACACCAGAGGCGTTTGGGAGTCGGTGAACCACTTGATCGGCTGCTCGGCCTCATCGCGGTTATTCAGCAGGTCAACACCAAAGCCCTGCATCAGCGACATATCCGCAATGCCAATGCGCCCCTCTCGCTCTCCCCAGGCGGCGGTGAAGGCTCGCCCGTTGATAATCACCTGCCGCCCCTGTCGGGTCATGGGAATCGGCGGAATCGCAGCCTGCGCCAAGGTCGTGACCCAGGTCGGGCTATGCTGAATCGGCTGAGGCGGCGGCAGTTCAGCGATACTCTGCTGCTTCAAGGCAAAATAAAAGGCAAACCCCAAAAAGCAAGAGGCTGACAGGAGCTTACAAGATCCAGACAGGAATCGCTTCAGGGAGTAAGTCGGCTTGGCCTTCTCAAGGCGCAAACGTCGAATTCGGCGGCGGGTTTTAGGGCTAACCACGGTGATATTAAATGAGCTTCTACCTGGGGACTGAACTTTGGCGGCTAAGCCAATTTCCTTTCCATGTTTATCAGAATTTCTTATCCTGGAACGGATTACGAACAAGATTTCACAATTTGATAAGATTCGGGCTTTGGGGGAGTGGGGAGTAGGGAGTAGGGAGTGGGGAGTGGGGAGGGGCGAAAGGGGAAGGGGGAAAGGGGAAAGGAGGACAAAGGTCAACACGGATAAGTAACGGATTGGTTAACCGCAGAGACGCAGAGACGCAGAGGAGGAGGGGAATTAGGGCAGGGGGAAAGGGTGGGGGACTAGTTACGCGATGAAGATCGGGGAGGAGCAAGGAAAGCTGAAGTGAGATTCAAAGAGTTTTCCTTTCGCCTTTTCCCTTTTCCCTTTACCCTTTCCCCTTTCCCTACCCAAAACCGCCCAAAATGCAATCTTTGGCAGAATCTGTCAAGATAGAAAAGGTCAAACCCTTGCTGAGTTCTATTCCCAGACCAAAGGCCAAACGCTAGGACAAAACTCAGAAACAGGCTCTGCACTCACCCCAAACTCTCGCAACACTCTGAAATCCAAGTGCGATCGCCCTCCTCATCCCAACAATGCAAACTCCCCACTCCCCACTCCCTACTCCCTACTCCCTCATAGAAGTGTCTTGTACTACCTACCGCTCTCCAGATAGGATAGAAGACTGCTTCCATCCCATCCTTGGTAGGCCGGGGTTTGGGATTTATGGTTCGTCATCCGTGCTTGAGAACTGAGAGGAGAAAAATGGTGTTTTTGGGCACAGAGCGTTTTGCCCAATTGCTCAAACAATATCAGCATCAACCCCTTCCATTGATTTCGGATTGATTTCGGTTCGTTACGGGTGTCTTTGGTTCGCGCATTCCACGCATCGACTCGATACCGCTGGTCTGCTGAACGGCTAGGACAGTCTGGGCGATCGCAGTGGGCAAGATAGGCTGGCTTCAGGATCAAAGCTT
Source organism: Oculatellaceae cyanobacterium Prado106 (assembly GCA_025454315.1). Taxonomy (GTDB): domain Bacteria; phylum Cyanobacteriota; class Cyanobacteriia; order Elainellales; family Elainellaceae; genus Prado106. Next base: position 24,424 of record JALOOP010000008.1, on the reverse strand, counting down.
GAGGATTAAGCAGGTTCGGATGTCCGGCAAGGGGGAGGCTTGGCACCCGATAACCGAGACAAGGCCATCGCAAGTTCGCCTGCGGTGGAATTTTCAGTCTCAGTTCAGCGGGGATTTCAACCGAGTGGAGCAGCGTTATGTGGCTTCAAGGGATGCGGTTCCAAGGGGGTTGCTGGGTCGGAGTCGTTGTCAAGATCCTGGCCGAAATCTTGGTCAAAATCTTGGTCAAAATCTTGGCCAGAATCGTTGCCCAAGCCTCGTTTCACTCAGGTTTGCTCAAGGCTGTTTATTTTTAGCTCAAGGCTGTTTATTTTTCTTTTCAAATTCATTTCAAATTTGGTTCAAATCATTCCAACACTTTTCCACTCAGAACCGCTTAGGGGGTATAACGTGAGTCAACATCAGCGAAATCAGGGCGTAGACGCAGGATTTGCCGGACAACGATGGCTTGTAGAAGAACGAGACGCCTGTGGTGTGGGTTTTGTCGCCGACCAGCAGGGGCGCAAAAGTCATGCGCTGGTGGAGCAAGCCCTGGGCGCACTCACCTGCATGGAACATCGCGGCGGATGCTGTGGTGACCTGGAGTCTGGAGACGGAGCCGGGGTAATGACGGCGATTCCCTGGAGTCTCTTGTCCCAGTGGGTAACCGCACAGCCCCAGGCATCCGCAGCAGGGTTAGACGCGATTCAATCCGGCAGAATGGGCATTGGCATGGTCTTTTTGCCCCAGGATGAAGCGGCGGCGGCCAGTTCCCGCACAATCGTCGAAAAAGTCATGGCCGATAGCCAACTCCAGGTGCTGGGATGGCGCGTGGTGCCTGTGCGCGCTGAGGTGCTGGGCGTTCTGGCGCGAGAAAACCTGCCGCAAATCGAGCAGGTGCTGGTACATTCGCCCACACTGCAAGGGGATGAACTAGAACGCCATTTGTACCTGACTCGCAAACAAATTGTCCGGGCGATCGCCACCACTGCCCCCAGCCAACCCGCCCTCCGCGACTTCTACATTTGCACCCTTTCCTGCCGGACGATTGTCTACAAAGGCATGGTACAGTCCGCTGTTTTAGGCGAGTTTTACCAGGATCTAAAAAACCCTGAATTTGTCAGCGAATTTGCCGTCTACCACCGTCGGTTCAGCACCAATACCTTGCCCAAGTGGCCGCTAGCGCACCCGATGCGATTGCTAGCTCACAACGGCGAAATTAATACTCTCCTGGGCAACATCAACTGGATGCACGCTCGGGAAGCGGAGTTGTCTCATTCGATTTGGGGCGATCGCATCCACGACCTCAAGCCGATCGTCAACCCCGAAAGCAGCGACTCGGCCAACCTGGACAATGTCATGGATCTGATGGTGCGCTCCGGACACAATCCCTTGGAAGCGCTGATGGTGATGATCCCCGAGGCGTACCAAAACCAACCCGACTTGGCCAACTATCCCGAAATTACCGACTTCTACGAATACTACAGCGGCATCCAGGAACCTTGGGATGGCCCCGCCCTGGTTGTCTTTAGCGATGGCAAAACCGTCGGTGCAGCCCTCGATCGCAACGGCCTGCGTCCGGCGCGCTACTGCATTACCCGCGATGGCCTGATCGTCGTTTCTTCTGAGGCAGGCGTTGTCAATTTGCCCGAGGCTGACATCGTGGAAAAAGGCCGACTCGGCCCCGGACAGGCGATCGAAATCGACCTGGAAAGCCACGAAATCCTCAAAAACTGGCAAATTAAACAGCGCGTCGCCCAAACCCATCCCTACGGTGAATGGCTGAAAGCGCGTCAGGATCTCGTCGGCCAACCCTTTGCTGATGCAGCGCAAATGGCCGCAGAAACACTCCTCCAGCAGCAGACCGCCTTTGGCTACTCCACCGAAGATGTGGAAATGATCATTGAAGACATGGCGGCACAGGGCAAAGAACCGACCTTCTGCATGGGCGATGACATTCCCCTAGCTGTGCTTTCGACCAAGCCCCACCTGCTCTACGACTATTTCAAGCAGCGCTTTGCCCAGGTCACCAATCCTCCGATCGATCCCCTGCGCGAAAGTCTGGTGATGTCCCTCACGGTTCATCTCGGCAAACGCGGCCATTTGCTGGAGCCAAAACCAGAATTTGCCCGCCTGCTCAAGCTGGATTCCCCAGTCATTAACGACGGTGAACTTGCACAGATTCAACAATCGGACTTTGAAGCGGCCACCCTGTCTACCCTGTTCCGCATTGAGGATGGCCCCGATGGCTTGCAGCAAGCGGTCAACGATCTCTGTCAGCAAGCAACCGCTGCCGTCAAGGCCGGAAAACAGATTTTGGTATTGAGCGATCGCCTCTCCACCAAAGGCGACCAAACCCTGCTCAGCCAATCCTTTAGCTACATCCCGCCGCTGCTGGCGGTCGGTGCCGTTCACCAGCACCTGATCCGGCAAAACCTGCGGATGCAAGCGGCGATCGTGGTAGACACGGCTCAATGCTGGAGTACCCATCACTTTGCCTGCCTGATTGGCTATGGTGCCAGCGCCATTTGCCCCTACCTGGCCTTGGAAACTGTGCGCCACTGGTGGGCGGCTCCCAAGACCCAAAAAATGATCGAACAGGGCAAGATTTCCACCAGTCTGACCGGAGCGCAGTACAACTACCGCAAAGCGATCGAAGCCGGATTACTCAAGGTGCTGTCCAAGATGGGCATCTCCCTGCTGACTAGCTACCACGGGGCGCAGATTTTTGAGGCGATCGGCATTGGTTCCGATCTGCTGCATCTGGCCTTTGAAGGCACGGCTTCCCGCATGGGCGGCCTGACGCTCACCGACCTGGCGCAGGAAATCATTGCCATTCACCGGCGCGCCTTCCCCGAACTGACCACCAAGAAACTGGAAAACTTCGGCTTCTTCAACTTCCGTCCCGGCGGCGAATACCACATGAACAGCCCCGAGATGGCCAAGCTGCTGCACAAAGCCGTCGCCAGCCAAAACTACGACCACTACCAGCTTTACCAAAAGCATCTGGCCGATCGCCCGATTACGGCACTGCGCGATTTGCTGGACTTGCAGAGCGATCGCCCCTCCCTGCCGATCGAATCCGTCGAATCCATCGAGTCCATCGTCAAACGATTCTGCACCGGAGCCATGTCCCTTGGTTCCCTGTCGCGGGAAGCGCATGAAACCCTGGCCGTGGCGATGAACCGCATGGGCGGCAAATCCAACTCCGGCGAAGGTGGCGAAGATCCGCTGCGCTTCAAGGCGATTAACGATGTGGATGAAACCGGACAGTCCTCCCAGTTTCCCCACCTCAAGGGTCTACGCAACGGCGACACGGCCAGTTCTGCCATCAAGCAAATTGCCTCGGGACGATTCGGAGTCACGCCCGAATATTTGATGAGCGGCAGACAGCTTGAAATCAAAATGGCACAAGGGGCAAAACCGGGTGAAGGCGGACAGCTTCCCGGTGCCAAAGTCAGCCCCTATATCGCCATGCTGCGCCGCTCCAAACCCGGCGTTTCGCTGATTTCGCCCCCGCCCCACCATGACATCTACTCCATTGAAGACTTGGCGCAGCTAATCTTTGATCTGCACCAGATCAATCCTCGGGCACAAGTCTCGGTGAAACTGGTATCGGAAGTGGGCATTGGTACCGTGGCCGCCGGGGTTGCCAAAGCCAATGCCGATATCATCCAAATCTCTGGCCATGACGGCGGCACGGGCGCATCGCCTCTTAGCTCCATCAAACATGCCGGATCACCCTGGGAACTGGGCGTTACGGAAGTCCACCGAGTCCTCATGGAAAACCATCTGCGCGATCGCGTTCTCCTAAGAGCCGACGGTGGCTTCAAAACCGGATGGGATGTGGTCATGGCCGCGCTGATGGGAGCCGAAGAATATGGCTTTGGTTCAGTGTCCATGATTGCGGAAGGCTGCATCATGGCGCGCATCTGCCACACCAACAACTGTCCGGTCGGCGTGGCCACCCAGCAGGAAAAACTGCGTCAGCGCTTCACCGGAATTCCAGAACAGGTCGTCAATTTCTTCTACTTTGTCGCGGAAGAAGTGCGATCGCTCCTAGCCCGACTCGGTTACACCACCTTACAAGAGATCATTGGCCGTTCTGATCTGCTAAAACTGCGGGAAAACGTGCAGTTGACCAAAACCCAGGCGCTCAATCTAGACTGTCTCACCCAACTGCCGGATACTCGGAGCGATCGCAGTTGGCTCAACCATGAAACTGTCCACAGCAACGGTGCCGTCCTCGACGATGAATGGTTAAAGGATGCCGAAATCCTTGCCGCGATCCGCGATCAGGGAACGGTGACGAAGACGGTCAAGGTCATCAATACCGATCGGGCGGTGGCGACTCGGTTAGCGGGGGCGATCGCCCAACAATACGGCGACAATGGCTTTGCCGGAAACATCACCCTCAACCTCAAAGGCAGCGTTGGCCAGAGCCTGGGAGCCTTCATCCTACCCGGCATCACCCTCAACCTGGAAGGCGAAGCCAACGACTATGTGGGTAAAGGCATGTGTGGCGGCACCATCGCCATTCACCCCGCTGCTGCGGCCACCTTCGATCCCGCCCAGAATGTCATCGTCGGCAACACCTGCCTCTACGGAGCCACAGGCGGCACCCTGTTTGCCAATGGCCAAGCCGGAGAGCGCTTTGCAGTTCGCAACTCCAAGGCGCAGGCCGTCATTGAAGGCACAGGCGACCACTGCTGCGAATACATGACGGGTGGTGTCATTGTCGTCCTGGGCAAATCAGGCCGCAACGTTGGCGCAGGCATGACGGGCGGTTTGGCCTACTTCCTGGATGAGGACGGCAGTTTCCCCACGCGGGTCAACCCCGAGATCGTCAAGGTGCAACGGGTTCTCACTACCGCAGGAGCCAACCAACTGAAAGCGCTGATTGAAGCCCACGCCCAACAAACGGGCAGCCCCAAGGCCAAACACATCCTGGAGAACTGGTCAACCTATCTGCCTCAGTTCTGGCAAGTCGTCCCCCCTTCCGAAGCCGATAGCCCCGAGGCGAATCCCGGCGCAGAAGAAAAGGTGCTGTTGACTCAGCCATAGGCCATATTCAGACGAATTCGATAGAGCGGGGAAGGCAGTTCTGCCTTCCCCGCTCTGTTTTGGTGCTTGATCACTCGTGGAATATTGAGAAATGAAAGGAAGTTATGGAAGTTGGTTGGGGTCGATGCCTTGCGATCGCAAATACTCGGCCCCGCAATTTCTAAGCTTTCTCGCAGGGCAGCAGCAAGAAGCGGTTGAGCAAGATTGTCCACGGGCTTGTCGTCAAGTTTGTAGTCGGCGGGGAGTTTTTCCCAGGTGATGGTGAGGGGGGCAACGAGGGGTTTGGCGGGTTGGGCAGCAGCCGGAGAGGAGGAAGGCGGGGTTGGAGTTACGGTCATAGACAAATGCTGAGCGCAACAGGACTCTGTTCTAGAGTAATTGCCTGGGGAGCCGCGTTCTCCTCCAAGTCCCAGGAAGGCTCGGCTCTGCCAAAGTTGGGAGCGGGGGAGGCGCAGAATCTCGGGGGAAGAACGCCCCACCTCCAGCAAGGCTCACAGCCTGAACGGCGAAGCTCACAGCCTGAACGATGAGGTTCAAAGACTCGTTCAAGGGCATCAAAGGCTCAACGACGAGGCTTTTGTACTGGCTGACTAGTATAAAAAGCTCAACGACGAACATCAAAGGCTCGTTCACGGACATCAAAGGCTCGTTCACGAGGATCAAAAGCCCGTTCACGAGGATCAAAAGCCCGTTCACGAGGATCAAAGGTTCGTTCACGAGGATCAAAAGCCCGTTCACGAGGATCAAAGGTTCGTTCACGAGGATCAAAAGCCCGTTCACGAGGATCAAAAGCCCGTTCACGAGGATCAAAGGTTCGTTCACGAGGATCAAAGGCTCAACGACGAGGCTTTTGTACTGGCCGGCTAGTATAAAAAGCTCAACGACGAGTCTCCAAGACTCAACCCCAAGGTGCAAAGACTCGATCCTGAACTTCCAGGATGCAACCGCGATCGCCCCGCCCCCTCCACCCCTCCACTCCTCCACTCCTCAACGCCGCCGCCGCCAAACCCACCATCCCATCCCCAAGCCCCCGACCAATAGCGCCAAGAGCCAGTGCCCCCGCACCAGATTCCACAGCAAAAACCCCAGAAGGCCCAGCGGCAAAAGCCAGGATTGCCAGCCCCCCCGACGAGGCTGAGCGGCAGAGTGGAGCCATTGGGTCACCGTGGCATGTTCTGGAGAGTCCGGATGGAGTTTCGTCAGCGCTTCCCCCCAAATCTCCTTGGCTCTGTCCAGGTTCTTTTGCTGTTTCTGCAACATTCCTAGATTACCCAGAGTTTGGCCTTCCCCGTGGACATCGCCGATCGCCCGATAGATTTGCAACGATTGCTCATAGGCGGCGATCGCCTCGGTCCACTTCCCCTGAGCCTGGTACACAGTGCCCAAATTGTTGAGGGTTTGGCCTTCCCCGTGGACATCGCCGATCGCCCGATAGATTTGCAACGATTGCTCATAGATGGCGATCGCCTCGTTCCACTTCCCCTGATCCTTGTACACTACGCCCAAGTTCATGAGGGTTGTGCCTTCCCCGTGGACATCGCCGATCGCTCTCGCAACTTCCAAAGATTGCTGATAGTATTCCAGTGCGCTGGGATAGTTGGATTGCGACCGATAAAACGCTCCCAATCTCCGCAAGCTATTCATCCGTTCAGAGGCTAAATTAAATTGCGCCTGAAGTTCGATCGCTCGTCGGAAACTGGCGATTGCCTGTGTTTTTTCCCAATGCAGGTCTGTTGCTTCACCGTTGTTCACCCGTCGAGCATAGGCTTGTCCCAACTGATCGTAAAGGGCTGCTAATGCTGCTGTCGGAATGTTACTTTTTGCCTCAGTTTTTGCAATTAGCCCTAACAGATCTGCTAGGGGCAGGTTCAGGGAATCAGGGGCTTCTGAATCGATCGTTTGGGAATCGATCGTTGGGAAAGAATCTTTGGGGAGTGGAATTTGGGGCATGACCTGACTTTCCTCGGTCATAAATCGATAAACGCCTCGCCGCCAACTCCAAAAATCGGGCGATCGCCGACTCAGTTGTTTCAAAATGCGGTGTGTGACCCATAGCACAATCGGATAGGGGAACTCCCGCAGACCCTCTCGGGTCCATTGCAAATATCCATAAAATTTGTCCAATGGTGTTGGCTCATCCTCTGACTCCAAATTCAGCCACATCAACGCTTCGGAACCAGTTAGGGTCAGCATGAGGGGGCGTGGCTCTGTCTGTATCCCCGAGTGAGCCGTCAGCCATTGGTCGATCGCGGCTCGTAAGCTGGGTTCTTGATGATCCAGGACTAACCGGACTGGAAAAAACGGGGGACTCAAGGCTGTTTCGTAGCGTTGGATAATCTGGTCACGGAAGAGGCGATCGTCACAGACGGCGATCAGAATGGATAATATTCCTTGACTGGCTTCAATGACGGCGACGAGTTCATCAAAGGCATCTTCGTTAGCTTGATGAATCGGGGCTGGATGGATAGGAAATGCAACCTGAGCGTCAAGGTTAGAGGGAGGATGAGGATTATTCATGGGGTTCTGATAATACTCCTTCCTGTCGCAACAAGTCCAACACGATCGGGTTGAGGTCGTACCACAGTTTGGCATTACGATATTCTAGAATATGCAACCCATGCAACAAATCCAAAAACCTTTGGTCTTCGGCATCCTGGGGTTTACCTTCTTGATAAATTCCCTTTAGCAATTCATAGTCTTTTTGCCCCAATGGTTCGTCATATTCAATCTGAAAGTCGGTGAGAGCTTGCTGTAAAATTGCTGCGTCAATTTTGGGCAGTGCGGAGGGGATTTTTGCGCCCGATCGGAGCGATCGCCCAAGCTGCACCATACATTTATCGCAACACCGACTGGCAATTCGCACCATTTCTCGCAACACGCCGCCACTCTTCAGCACCAGCATTTGCCGGACAGCTTCATCAATCAGGTCTGGCGGGAGCCGACGGTTGAGGATTTGCTCAAAGCTCTCTACCAACTCCAGGTTCACGGGGGTAGGATGCGGCTGGTGGCTGTCGCCTTTTGCAAAAAACTTACCCACCCGCATAATTTGGATTCTTGCAGTGTTTGCTTCTAAAATTTTCCGCAGCCGAACATCTCTGAGAATGAAAATAGGAATGGTGTAAAGAATGCGAAAACTCGGTTGGGAGAGGGGCTGAATGTTGTTGCCGTAGACTTTGGTGGCCAGATCCAGGTTGAGTTTATCCAAGTCGTCAATAATTACCAGTAGTGGGCGATCGCTCTCTGCTGCAATCACACTGGCAATGAAATTGATCTGGCTCACCAACTCAGAAATTTGGCGTTCAAAGGTGACCGTAATTTCATCTCGGATCACTGCATTAATTTTTAGCGTACTTTTGACGGCTGCCCAGAACTTGGCGATCGCCCCTGAAATGCCGCCCCCTGCCTCATAGCCGACCTCAAAACTTTCCTCAACTTGTCGGGTATCCACCTGAGTATGCTTTCCCAGCCAACGGTAAAGCTGAAGCCGGGTAGAAGGCGGAATGCTGATCTCTTTTTCTTCCGCTGCCTCCAATAATTGGGTGGCCACGCTAAACAAAATCGTCACATGGTTGATATCGGCCATCTCCACCAGGTCAGATACCGAAAACAGCACAACAAAATAATCGGGTTCTAACCGATAGCGCAACTCAGCCAGTAGGGTTGATTTGCCGCAGCCTGTGTGTCCGGTCAGTAAATGCTTCTCGGTTTCCAGCGAACTTTTGACCGTCTGTTCCAGTTCATCCAACAGGTCGGGGTCATGCTCCACCCAGAAGCGATTCAGTTCATCCGAGGTTTTCAACGGCTGAAGCCGCAGGTTTTGGTTAGCCGCTCGAAATCGGTCTAGCTGCTTTTGTAAATCTTCGGTGGAGGGAAGAGGAGACATGAAGAAGTCGGCGGAAACACTGCGCCTTTCATTCTATCGTCGATCGCCCGGTTGGAGTGATGCTGCGATCGTTTCATCCATTAGCGGCGACGGCGAAGCCTCGGCCACAGGAAACTGAGAACCAGCACAACCGCAGCACCCAAGGCAATGAACCCGTGACCGTTGAGCAGGTTCCAGAGGAGGAAGAGAAGAACGGCGAGGGGCAACAGCCAGGATGACCATCGGCTTCGGCGAGGGTGGTCGGCAGATCGTAGCCATTGAGTCACCGTGGCATGTTCCGGAGAGTCCGGATGAAGTTTCGTCAGGGCTTCCCCCAAAATCTCCTTGGATCTGTCCAGGTTCTTTTGAAGTACGTACACTCTACCTAAATTACACAGGGTTAGTCCTTCCCCGTGGACATCACCGATTGTCCGTTTGATTTGCAAGGATTGCTCACAGCGGTCGATCGCCTCGTTCCACTGCCCCTGATAAGCGTACACCTTGCCCAAGTTGCCGAGGGTTTGGTCTTCCCCCTGGACATCGCCGATCGCCCGTTTGATTTGCAAGGATTGCTCATAGAATGCGATCGCCTCGCTCCACTTTCTCTGAGACTGGAACACATTGCCCAAGTTGTTGAGGGTTTGTCCTTCCCCTTGGACATCGCCGATCGCCCGTTTAATTTGCAAGGATTGCTCATGGAATGCGATCGCCTCCTCCCACTTGCCCTGGTAATTATACACAACGCCCAAGTTGTTGAGAGTTTGTCCTTCCCCCTGGATATCGCCGATCGCCCGTTTAATTTGCAAGTCTTGCTCATAGAAGTCGATTGCCTCCTTCCATTTTCTCTGAGAAGCGTACACGTTTCCCAAGCCATTGAAGCTTTTGCCTTCCCCAGGGACATCGCCGATTGCCCGTTGGATTTGCAAGGATTGCTCGTAGAATGCGATCGCCTCGTTCCACTTGCTCTGGGAATTATACACAGTACCCAAGTTGCTCAGGGATTGTCCTTCCCCGTGGACATCGCCGATCGCCCGAAAGATTTGCAACGATTGCTCATAGAATGCGATCGCCTCGTTCCATTTCCCCTGGGAATTATACACATTGCCCAAGTTGTTGAGAGTTTGTCCTTCCCCGTGGACATCGCCGATTGCCTGACAGATTTGCAAGTCTTGCTCATAGAGGTCGATCGCCTCGTTCCACTTGCCCTGGGATCGGTACACAGTGCCCAAGTTATTGAGAGTTTGTCCTTCCCCAGGGACATCGCCAGTCGCCCGAAAGATTTGCAAAGATTGCTCATAGAAGTCGATTGCCTCGTTCCATTTCCCCTGGGAATTATACACACTGCCCAAGTTGCTCAGGGATTCTCCTTCCCCGTGGACATCGCCGATCGCCCGAAAGATTCGCAAGGATTGCTCATAGAAATCGATCGCTTCGTTCCACTTGCCCTGAGAATAGTACACTACGCCCAAGTTGCTCAGGGATTGTCCTTCCCCCTGGACATCGCCGATCGCCCGAAAGACTTGTAAGGATTGCTCATAGAGGGCAATCGCCTCGTCCCACTTGCTCTGGAAATCGTACACTACGCCCAAGTTGCTCAGGGATTGTCCTTCCCCCTGGACATCGCCAATCGCCCGACAGATTTGCAAGGATTGCTCATGGAGGACAATCGCCTCGTCCCACTTGCCCTGAGAACGGTACACAGTGCCCAAGTTGCTCAGGGATTGTCCTTCCCCCTGGACATCGCCGATCGACCGACAGATTTGTAAGGATTGCTCATAGAGGGCGATCGCCTCGTCCCACTTGCCCTGGAACTGGTACATATTGCCCAAGTTGCTCAGGGATTGTCCTTCTCCCTGGACATCGCCGATCGACCGACAGATTTGCAAGAATTGCTCATAGAGGGCGATCGCCTCCTTCCACTTGCCCTGAGAGCGGTACACATTGCCCAAGTTATTGAGGGTTTGCCCTTCGCCTCGTGCATCATTGGTTCGACGAGCGGCGGTGAGGGCTTGTTGGTGAGTGTTGACCCAATCGCCCCAGTATCCGCGTAGTCCAAAAAAAGGTGCTAGGTCTGCTGCTAGCGCTACGGAGAGGCTTTCCTGATGGGTTTCTGTCGCCCAGTCAACTGCTTGTACAAGCGTCTTTCGTTCGGATTCAAACCCGATCAATGCGTACTGAAATAACCCAGATTCTAAATCTTGGAGGGATATGGCTGAGCGTTCAGGGTCTGTCTTGACCCAATCTGCGATCAGGGCTTCTGCCAACTGCCTTCGTCGAACTGGATTGAGGGCAGTTGCCCAAAAATCGGCTACCTCATGACACCACTGCACCAGCCGAACCTTCGCCGCCTGCATGGCCTCGGAGGTCGCCCCAGCCTCTAGCTTTTCGAGAGCAAACAGCCGCATCAGGTCATGCATCCGATAGCGTTCTGGGACTTCAGCTTGGGCTTCAGCCTCCGTTTCCAGGCCAAAGGGATCGAGCAATTGTTGATCGACTAAATTTGCCACGGTGGTCTGGATTGCTTCCGGGGGGTGTTCCACAAGTGCCTGCACAATCTCCAGGCCAAAGTCCTCTGGCAGCAGCCCCAACCAGCCAAACAGCGTCGCAGATTCTGGGTCAAGTTCCCGGTAGCTCAACTCAAAGTTGGCGCGGATATCCAAATCTTCCAGTTGCAGATGGTTCAATCGCTGACGTTCATCGGCTAACTGCTGGGCATAGTCGGCCAAACGTTTCCCTTGCCAGGAGCGCGTCTTCAAAGTTCCCGCCGCAATCCGCAATGCTAAAGGCAGTCTGCCGCAGTAAGTGGCGATCGCCCTTACCGCCTCTGGTTCTGCCTGCACCCGCTGTGGCGACACGCCCCTGTCCAGCATCTTCCTGGTCAGCATCTCCACCGCCTCCGCCTCCGACGGTGCCGCCAGATTATGGAATTTGATGCCCTCCAGGCCATCCATCTGTCGCCGACTGGTGATCAGGCAAGCCCCCGCACCAGGCAGCAGTTCCCGCACTTGACGGGCATCGGCAGCATCGTCCAGGAGAATCAGCGTGGGCTGTTGAGCCACCCGCGATCGATACAAAGCCGCCTGCTGCGATCGCTCAGGGGGCATCTGCGCCGGGTCAATGCCCAACGCTCGCAGTAGGCTTTCCAGGGCAGATTCCACCGTCAGCGGCTGGGTATCGGCTCCCCGTAAATCCAGGTAAATTTGGCCACCGGGATACTGCACTTTCAGTCGATGCGCGATGTGCAGCGCCAACGTTGACTTGCCCACGCCTGCCATTCCCGCGATCGCCACCCCCCACCCCTCCTGCAACTCCGCCTCAATCTCCCCAATCTCCGTCTCCCGTCCAATGAAATCCTTGGGATCGGTTAGCAAGGAATGACGGGCGACTTCTGGGGATTTGGGGGCTTGAGAGTATTGAATGAGTTTTTCGACGTTGCCGATCGCCGTTCCACCCAACATTTGGGCGATCAACTGGTTGCGATCGCCCGTGACATTCTGGGCGATCAAGGGGTTGTTCTCTGAATCATTCAAGGGAGGATCATCGGGGGCGATCGTCATAACGGTCAGGGGCGACGGGGCAGGAGTTTCAGGAGTTAGTGTTGAGAGGCATTCGTGACACACCCGTGATACAACATGAAGGTGGAGGAGAGGGCGATCGGGGGAAATCGCGCGGCTCATCGGTCAACCCCAAACACCCATTTTCCCCATTCTACAGAAGAGAAAACAGGCAATCCGGTAAAACACCCTATTTATTCCCTAAACCCAACAAGCTAGTTCAAAACAAGCCCGTTAAAATGGAACATCAGACTGTGCGTCAACGATTCTCCTTCTTATCACCCCATCGATTCATTCTTCACTCGATTTATTTCTAACAAGGCGGCATTCCTGATGGTTCAAATCCCAGAAAAAACCCTCTCATTGGAAGCGTTTCTCAAACAACCGGAAACCAAACCCGCCAGCGAATACATTCATGGACAAGTGATCCAGAAACCCATGCCACAGGGAAAGCACAGCAAACTTCAGGGGAAACTGGTGACCACTATCAACCAGAGCGTTGAAGATCAGAAAATCGCACTGGCTTTTCCAGAACTCCGCTGCACCTTTGGCGATCGGTCGATCGTTCCCGACATTGCGGTATTGGTCTGGAGCCGCATCCCCACGGACGAAACGGGCGAAATTGCCAATGTGTTTGCCATTCCTCCCGATTGGACGATTGAAATTCTTTCGCCAGACCAAAGCACTACCAAAGTCACAGCCAATATTCTGCACTGCCTGGAGCATGGGTGTCAGATGGGATGGCTGATTGACCCAGACGAAGGTTTATTAATCGTCTATCCAGCAGGACAACAACCTCAAACCCTGGAAGCACGGGACTCCGTCCTTCCGGTTCCGGCTTTTGCGGCTCACCTTCAGTTAACAGTGGGCAAAATCCTAGATTGGCTGAAATTGTAGCCCAGGCTGGGGAGCGCTGGGCGATTGGGGCGACTTGTCCTATAGAGTCACATTCCCGGTCACGTTGCCCAACACGTTCCCGCCCGTGACCTGTCCAATCACTTGATTGTTGTTCCCGGTCACAGTCTGGACAATCTGTAACCCCGGTGTGCCATCCGGGGCAGGTTCCTGGAGGATTTGGGCGATCGCCCCTGCCAATTCCGCATCTGACTCCAGAATCTTCTTGAGTTGCACCCGCAAAGCCGCCTGCGAATCGGCATCATCCGGGGTTTTGGCGACATCTTCGGCGGCTTCTTTGGCGGCTTCCTTGGCCTCCACTTTGGGGAGGAGCTTTTGCCAAACGGCTTTGGCTTTGGTCAAGGCGTTTTCGCTGAACTGGGTGCCGATCGTTTCTCCGGCTTTACTGGCGGCGGCTTCGGCGGCTTTGGTGCCGAGGTTGAGCAGGGCGGGGAGGAAGGGGGCGAGGAAGGTGGTGAGGGTGAGGGGATCCATGAGGGGAAGGGGGAAGGGGGAAGGGGAAAGGGGAAAGGGGGCGAAAGGGGAAAGGCGAAAGGGGAAATTCAATGAATGGCCTGTTTTCCTCGCTAGAATCTGGATTTTTGTCTCAAAGCGTAACTGAATCGAGGCAGGGATGCCAAGAGTTCTTTGGGAAACTAAAGAAGTGCTTAAGGTTCGGATGCTAGGTTATTTGATAGAGCTTGGATGAGAGGGGCGAAAAGCTCGATTTAATCGCAACTCACCCGCTTCCCCCGCTCAGACCTCAGAATTTTCAATCCAGAAATCACCAGTTGGAAAATGTTGCGGAGTATGTGCGATCGCGCCAACACCCCACAATCGTCATGGGCGACCTCAACACAACGATGTGGTCGCCTATCTATCGCCCATTGATTCATCTCACAGGATTACACAATTCACGCCAAGGATTTGGAGTTCAACCATCCTGGGTCGTCGATATTCCAGCGTTTCAAATTCCGGTCGATCACTGTTTGGTCAGCCCATCGTTTCGCGTTTTGAACAACCGAATAGGACGGGATATTGGCTCAGATCATTATCCATTGATTGCAGATTTATGGCTGAGCAATCGCAGTTGAAATCATTAAAAATCGCGCCATGTAGCGGTGAAAACACACCGATACACAACGCGACTAACGTTCAAGTTCTTGCAATTACTGTTACTTCAGTTTTGCGACAACACGCTGCCACAGGTTCGCTTGAGGTTTTGCGGGAGGCGCAACCCAAGGCGCTTTAGGTTCGTTCAGATAGCGGTAATGTTCCCAGACTTCCCAGTAAGGACAACCCGGTTGAATCTTCATGCCTGCCCAGTGGAGATATTGCAGCGGTTGATTGACATTGGGGTCGAGGAGGCGATCGCACCCCACCGCCACAAATCGGGTACTGCCCGCCCAGTTTCCAGGGCCACCTTCAGGACGACGGACAATATTGAGACGCTTTTCCACGTTCTTCAGGATCATGTAATTGATGATGGGCTGGTCAGAAGTTTTTTGGGAAAAGTCAAAGTACTCCGGATGCGCCGCGCATTCAGCAAAGGTGCTATACAGCTTCTCTTCCGTGAAAAGATCGCGTTTAGCGCCCCAGAAACCACAGTTAAAGATTTCTTGGCGAGCCGTTTCAGGAAATACCCCTGCCTCAAACACCTGGGAGTTAAAGACATTGGCAATGCCGCCATTGTGCTGATAATCTGAGCAAATGAAATCGTAGTCTTGAAGATAATTCAAATTGTCGATAATCTTTTCAAAGACCACAATATCAGTATCGATATAGAGAAATTCTTCAAAGGGGCCAAACCAACAGGCTTGCTTACGAAACTGATTGGGACGCGCAAAGAAGCGATCGCCAAACACCTCCCGCAGTTGGTTGGAAAGGCGATCGATAAACGGCAAATCTTCATAGACCGTCACGCCAAATCTTTCTGCCAGAACTGACGCCACAGACTGATAGTGATCATCATAGGGAATCAAAATCACAGGCACAGTCGCATCGTAATAACGAATGCTGTTGAGCAAAGCAATGGCATGATCGGTAACGCGATCGTTAGCAGTAATGTAAATACCACGAGTCATTTTGAAATCCTGGGAGTAGGGAGGAGGGAGGAGGGAGTAGGGGGAAGAAGGGGAAGGGGGAAAGGGGAAAGGCGAAAGGGAGATCTTGGAATTAATCTTGAATGAATCTTGGAAGAAATGAATGAAACGGTTCCTGTCTTTCGACTGAAATTCATTTCATAAATGAGTCCCAGATCCCCCCTTTCCCCTTTCGCCTTTCGCCTTTCGCCTCTAACTCGCGAGTCCTAGCTTACGCATCACCCGCTTAGCTAGGCTGGGGGGAGCGTTGTAGGGTTTGGGTTTTCCGGTGAGGGTGGGCTTTTGGTTGGGGGTGTGGAGGAAGCGGTAGTGGAGGAAGACATCGCGGTAGGGGAAGTCGATGTTTTCTCCGGTGCTGATTTGTTTGAAGAGTTTGCTGGAGAGGCCGATGTAGTGCATGTAGGTCATGCGGCGATCGTTGTGGTACATATGGCGATCGGCACGGAATTCAAAGCTGGAATTGGTGACAGAATTTCCGGTGCGCTGGTCGGCGGGGAGATGGATGGCGAGATTGTGGGGGGAGAGTTGCGATCGCATCGTCATATAATTCAGCACTGACTGATTGGGAGCGCGCAGGTAAAGCACATCGGATTCACCTTCTGCCAACTTTGACACCAACCAATCGCGCTGTTCGGCGGGGAACTGTCCCCGGTGTGAAGCATAGAAACCAGAACAGAAGATTTCGGTGTTGATCCGCTCTTGGGAAAAGATTTCTAGAAGCCTAGGGGATTCCAGGTTGAAGATATGTTTGGGATGCTGAAATTGGAAATCGTAGGTGACAAATGAATGGTGATCCAGGTGGTTGAACACGAGATCCAGGGAATCGAGAACCAGGGTATCGGCGTCGAGGTAAATGAAGCGATCGAAGGGAGCTTCCGGATCAAACGCTGCATAGCGATGATTACAACTCAGCCGATAAACCCCATCAATTCCCTGGCTTTTCCAGGTGTCCAGAGCATGGGCATGAGTCTGCCAAACCTGGGTTGAAAAGGCTTCCCAACGAGCAAACACCGTTTCATCATCCATCAAGGTTACATTGGGACGTTGAGCAATCTCTGCCCTTGTCCGTTCCAATCGCTGATCATAAGCAATCACACAAACGGGCATATCCTTACCCGCATTAGCCTCAATACTATTCAACAGCGCAACGAGTTGATCGAATACACCATCGTTCGCTAGTGTGTAAATTCCATCTGTCATGGTTCATTCCTGGGTAAGAAAAGGGGAAAGGGGCGAGAGAAGGCGAAAGGGGAAAGGGGAAAGGCGAAAGGGTGAACGTGGATTGGAACGTGGAATTATCTAAAATTCATCTCTGGAAGACAATGAAAGAGTTATGGTATTCCCCCCTACTCCCCACTCCCTACTCCCCACTCCCCACTCCCCACTCCCTCCTAAAAATTGGCAACAAAATCAGCGATCCATTTCACCAGATTCAATTCGTGGAGGATGATGTGGCGGGCTTCGGCGATCGCATCCTTGGCCTCGTACCAGGCATCCGGTGAAGCGGTGACATCCTGGATATACTGCAAGCCTTTTTCATCCAAGCTAGGTAATCTCAGAAAACTTCCAGGGGGCAACAGCTTGTCTGCCGCAGAACCACCGTAGTAGATCGGTAGACACCAGGACAGCAGCGCATCCCAAAGTTTTTCGCTGACATACCAGGGGTTGTCGGCATAGTTTTCGATCGCCAAATTATAGAAATAGGGAGCCAGCGCATGGGATTTGTTAGCGATTTCCCCAAAACTTTTGGCTTCCTCTGGCAGATCGCGCCCGTAGAGATCAAACTTTAAATTGTTTTCTTGCAGCAATTTTAGAAATGCGAGGCGCTGCCGGTGATGCGCGGTACGGCTGATCCCAGAGGTCACCCAGGAACAGGTGCGAGTTTTGTCTGGAATTTGCCCGGTCGCCAGTTCTTGAAAGGAGGAACTGACAAACCAAATCGCAGGCATGAAGGCGGGAACGGGAGCCAAATCATCTGGCCCTGAAACATAGCCACAGAACTGCTGCGATCGCCCATAGTCCAAAGCTCTCTGCTTCAGCTTCTCTGGAAAAGGCGGTTCGCGCACTAAGGAAATGACACGCTCCTTGGGCACGCCTCGAAACTTAGCCTGCATTTCCGCTGGCGTATAGTCGCGGGGCTTTTGAAACCGTCGCTGCCATCCTTTAGGCGGACGAGTTTGAAAGTCATGGAAATTATAGAGAAACAAAAAATCGGGCTGTGCTGCCCTCGCCTGAATCTGAATGTTTTGCCAAACCCCCAATGCTTCAGGCGTTTGATTCCACATCCAGTCCCCCTGCACCAGTCCATGATAGGAGGAAAGCATACCCACAGTGGCTCTAACCATAAACGTTCGCTCTAGCCCTCACGCCAAAGAATTCCCGCCTAGAGTTCCCGCTGGTTTTGTCCAGGTAACAGTGGGGTGGGCGTTGTGTCGTGCAGCACATGGAGAGGATTAGGGGATAGGGAGATGGGGGGATAGGGAGATGGGGAGTAGGGAGTGGGGAGTAGGGAGTAGGGGAGTTTCATGAGTGATTAATGGAGAGTCTCGATGGGTATTTCGCCGTTTCCCCTTTCGCCTTTCCCCTTTCCCCCTCTGCGTCTCTGCGTCTCTGCGGTTAATTCCAAGTTGCATTCCTCCAAATTGCGGGAACTCTACGGATGCACTTCTGGCCTTGGGGCTGGGTTACTTTTGCGGAATGCGGCATGTCTTCTCGTAAGCTTCTCTTTAGTCTGGCCAAGCAATATCCTCGACTGATGATCCTCAATGTCATTCTGGGGTTTTCGGGGGCGGTGTTTAACGGGGTGGGAACGACCCTGATTATTCCGGTTCTATTGGGTTTTCTGGGACAGCCGATCGCCTCTAAGAATGCGCCTTCGCTGATTCAGGGGCTGCTGACTCCGTTTCAGGGCGTGTCAGAGGAGCAAGGTCTATATTTAATGACCGGGGCAATCCTGGTGATGCTCTTGCTGAAGAATCTGGCGACCTATGCCAATGCGTTGGTGTCTGGGGGGTTACGGCGATCGCTCTCGGCTGACCTCCGCAAGAAGGGGCTGAAGATTCTGCTGGATGTGGACTTGGATTATTTCGTTAAAACGGGCATTGGGGACATTATTAACTCCCTCAACAACGAGATTTTTCGAGTTGGCACCGCGATTACAACGGTGGCAAAAGCCATTACCGTTTGTATCACGGCGCTGGTGTTTATTGGAGTGTTGCTCTGGACTTCCTGGCAACTCACCATTCTATCCACTGGACTGTTGCTGGTGGTGGCGTTGGTGAATCAATACAGCATTGCCCGTTCCAAAAGCTTTGGTCAACAGCTTTCTGATGCGTCCAAGCAGTATTCGACGAATGTTCTAGATCTGCTCTCGGGAATGCGATTGGTACGGGCTTCTGCAACGGAACAGGAAGAGTATCGTAGAATTGCAGCGTTAATTGATGGGCGCGAACGGGCGGACTTCAAATCTCAGGCCAACTCAGCCTTCATTGAGCCAGTGAGTGAAATGGCTGGAATGATTGCGCTGCTGTTGATTGTGCTGATGGGACGCACGTTTCTTTCTTCCCAATTAGAATCCGTTTCGACCGTATTACTGGTTTATCTGTTTGTGTTATTTCGCACTTTACCACTGATGTCGCAACTAAATGCAGCGCGCAGTCAGTTGGCCAATGCGGCTCCCAGTGTTCACATTGTCTTTGAGTTTCTCCGTCAGGATACGAAGCCGTTCATGGGGAATGGGACGATCGCCCACCGATCGCTCCAAGAAGGCATTCACTTCAATCATTTATCCCTGGCTTATCCAGGCCAGGAGAACCGAGTTTTAAAGGATGTCAATTTATATTTGCCGCGCAGCACAACGCTGGCTCTAGTGGGTTCTTCCGGTGCTGGAAAATCAACCCTAGCAGACTTGTTGCCTCGCTTCTATGATCCCACCGAGGGCAGTATTTTGATCGATGGCGTTGACCTGCGCGATCTCGATATTCGCACGCTGCGACGAACGATGGGCATTGTCAGTCAAGATACGTTTTTGTTTAACACGACCATCTGGAATAATATCGCCTATGGTTCACAGGCCAGTCATGATGAGGTGATTGCAGCGGCCAAACGCGCCAATGCCCTGGAATTCATCGAACGGCTACCCCAAGGCTGGAACACAGAAATTGGCGATCGCGGTGTTCTCCTCTCTGGCGGACAACGACAGCGGATTGCGATCGCCCGTGCCCTCCTGCAAAATCCCGAGATCCTGATCCTGGATGAAGCCACTAGCGCACTGGATACGGTGTCGGAGCGGTTGGTGCAGGAGGCGATCGATCACTTGAGTCGCGATCGCACCACCCTCGTCATTGCTCACCGACTTTCCACCGTTCAAAAAGCGGATCAGATTGCGGTTATGGATCAAGGACGGGTAGTGGAGTTGGGCACGCATGAGGAGCTATTGGCCAAGCAGGGCTACTATGCAAAACTCTGCGAAATGCAACTCAGCGATCAGCATCAGCCTCCGAGTCAGCAGCATTGGAAAAAATTGTCGAATATCTCCTACGAGCTTCGCAGTCGCCTCAATCAACTGGTCGGTTCTCTCAGTCTGGTCGTAGATGAAATGATCGACTCTCCCGAGGAATACCAGGAATGGACGCAGGAAGCCTACGATTCGACGTTGAATCTCATTAAAAGTCTGGAGAGTTTGGAGCAGGATACCAACAAACAATGGGTGAATAGACCCAATCCGTGATGGAGATCAAAGTTAAATAATGCCAGAGCTGAAGTTTATCGGGAGTGCAAGATGTGGCGGAGTAAGGTGTAGTGATCCGTTTGCTAGCCTTTCGGTAAGCGCACAACAAATCACGCTAAAAATTCCTTTCGCAACCTATACGTTTAGTTCTGGCAATGTGGTTTGTCTGCGAATTGGATCGCAAGGAATGATTAGCATTGAACATTCCATCTCTTCATATCCAAGCCGTGTTCTATTTTTGTCTTTAGAAATCAACGCTCAAGACCTGATTACTCAGATTGAGCAGATTGGTTTTATTCCTTGTGGAAACGAGAAACACAAAGTTTCCTATCGAGGCTCACCATTGCGATTGTGGAGCATTCTTGCTTTTGTGCTGTTGTGGAATCTGCCTTATTGGGCTACGCCAAGGTATCCTATTCTGAGTCTTTTAGTTCCTTTGCCAATTATTTCTACAGCAATTATTTCTATCTTCACGATTGCTCTCATGAAGTTTGACATCCTGCAACGCTTCATAATTAAACCCCAGAGAAGCATTCGAGAAATCATGCCGTTTCTATCGCTTGTGGCTTTCCTGTCCGGTGTTTTGACGATCGCAATGTTAGTGATGCTGGTAACAAGGCAGTATAGTTCGGTTGAGAAGGAGAATTCACTTTGTAGAGTAGAACTTCTGGCAAAACAGGCATGGTGGTATACTCCAAGAATTCGGTGATTCAAACATTGAATTAAGATTTACGACTGTGCCGTTGGAATGTAAGGTTGGATAGAACTCAGCATAACCCAACCTACAATCCCTATGCTGCTGAAGCACTAACTAAACGACTGAAGCACTGAGCAAATCCTCCTTCGACGAGGTATTATCTTGCACGTTCACAGACAATTGGTAGCCTGCTGCGATCGCCCCATAAGCCTCCACCTGCTGCTGCTGCCAGGTTGCATCAAAGCCCAGTTCTTCCGCCAAAATCTGAGCCACTCGCGGCGCACAGGCCAAACTCGCTGCCGCATCCAGGAACAAGGCCCGAGTCCGTCGCGCTAAGACATCCTCCACCGTTCGCGCTAGCTCATAGCGTGCTGCCCAGCGCACTTCTGCTTCAGTGTAGAACAGGTCAGGATGGAGTAATTGATCGGCACCGGGAAGTCGCTGAATTTGAGCCGCGTCACTGCCATAAACACTCAGCGATCCAGTAACCAATTGCTCTGTCCAACCTTGGAGGTGGAGGTTGGCGGTGACAGATGGAGATGGGGAGAGGGGTGGGGCGATCGCATTCCCCCCAGTTTTTTGCTGAACAGAAGTTTGCTGAACAGAAGTTTGCTGAACAGAAGCTTGCTGAACGGAAGTTTGAACCGCCCGATCGACCACTTCCTCACCCATTTCCCGGTAGGTCGTCCACTTGCCGCCCGTCACCGTAATCAACCCGGACTCCGACACCAAAATGATATGCTCTCGGGACAGCGTTGCTGTCGATCCCACACCATCGGACTTCTGCGATTTGACCAGCGGACGTTGGCCGACAAAAACGCTCAGCACATCATCCCGCGTCGGAGGCGTTGCCAGGTATTGGGCAGCCGTCCGCAGGATGAAATCAATTTCTGACTCTAAGGGACGAGGTTCGATCGCCACATCCTGAACGGGTGTATCAGTCGTACCCAACACCACCTTGTCATGCCAGGGAACGGCAAACAGGACTCGTCCATCTTCCGTTTTAGGAATCATCATGGCGCTGTCGCTGGGCTGGAATCGGCGATCGACCACCAGGTGAATTCCCTGACTGGGAGCCAATAGCTTCGACTGTGTGGGATTGTCCATGCGCCGCACTGTATCCACAAATACCCCAGTTGCGTTCACTACAACCGTCGCAGAGCATTCAAACTTCTCGCCTGTTTCCTGATCAACAGCGATGACTCCGGTAATGCGATTATTTTCTTTGAGCAACCCTTGAACCGGACAGTAGTTGAGTGCGGTGCCGCCTTTGGCGATGAAGGTTCGCAACAAGGTAATCGCTAAACGGGCATCGTCGAACTGGCCATCATGGTATAGAATCGCGCCTTTTAGCCCTTTTGTCTTCAAGGTTGGCATCCGCTGCAAGGCTTCCGCTCGACTGAGAAACCGACTTGAGCCCAGATTTAACCGTCCGGCCAGCCAGTCATAGAGCTTTAAGCCCGCTCCATAATAAGGCTGCGCCCACCAGGAATAAGCAGGCACCAAAAAGGTTAAATCCTTCACCAAATGCGGGGCATTGCGACGTAATCGCCCCCGTTCTCGTAGAGCAGACTGCACCAGTTTGATATTGCCCTGCGCCAGATACCGAACGCCGCCATGCACCAGCTTCGTCGATCGGCTAGAGGTGCCTTTGGCAAAGTCATATTGCTCCAGCAGCAAGGTTTTGTAGCCCCGCGTCACGGCCTCTACCGCTGTTCCTAAACCTGTTGCGCCACCGCCAATGATGATTAGATCCCAATGTTGCGATCGCCGTACCGCATCCACTAATTCTTCACGGGTATTTGATGGATTTGACATTAGATTTGACATGAGAGATCTCCAATGGTTTACCGATTCTTGTTACGGATTCTTTTACTGCTCCCAAGAGCGCGATCGCTCAACCGCCCGTCGCCAAGTGGTCAACAGCATGTCCCGCTGATCCGCGCTCATCGTGGGTTCAAAGCGCTTCTCCTCTTGCCAATACTCCAGAATTTCTGCCTCACTCTGCCAATAGCCAACCGCCAATCCAGCCAGATAAGCCGCCCCCAGCGCCGTTGTCTCAGAAATCTTGGGACGCACCACGGGAACCCCCAAAATATCGGCCTGAAACTGCATCAGCAAATCATTCCGCGAAGCCCCACCATCCACCCGCAGTTCCGTCAAATCAAGATGGGCATCTTCCCGCATCGCATCCAGCACATCCGCCGTTTGGTACGCAATACTCTCCAGCGCCGCCCGAGCAATATGTCCGCGAGTGGAACCCCGAGTCAAGCCCACGATCGTGCCCCGCGCATAGCTGTCCCAATGGGGCGCACCCAGTCCCACAAAGGCAGGCACCAAGTACACGCCCCCGTTATCGGCCACGGTTCTAGCCAAAGGTTCCACATCCGCACTGGTAGAAATCATCCCTAAACCATCCCGCAACCATTGCACCACGGCTCCCGCCATGAACACACTACCTTCCAAAGCGTAATCCGTGCGATTTTGAATGCGCCATGCGATCGTTGTCAAAAGCTGATGATGGGAAGGAATCGCCTTTTCGCCCGTGTTCAACAACGCAAATCCACCCGTGCCATAGGTGTTTTTGGCCATGCCAGTCTTCAAGGCCGCTTGTCCGTAGGTTGCCGCCTGCTGATCGCCTGCAATGCCTGCGATCGCAATCTCAGCCCCAAATTCTGCCGCCGTATGGCCGTACACTTCCGAAGAACTGCGAACGTCTGGGAGAAGCGATCGCGGAATGTTCAACAGCGTCAAAATCTCGTCATCCCAATCCTGGGTATGAATGTTAAACAACAGTGTACGGCTAGCGTTCGTCACATCGGTCACATGCAGTTTACCGCCCGTCAACTTCCACACCAACCAAGCATCCACCGTCCCAAACGCCAACTCACCCCGTTCCGCCTTCTCCCGCGCACCCGGAACCTGATCCAGCAGCCATTTCAGCTTAGTCCCACTAAAGTACGCATCAATCAACAACCCCGTTTTAGCCTGAAACATCTCAGCATGTCCCGCCGCTCTCAGCGCATCGCAGTCCCGCGCCGTGCGCCGATCTTGCCAGACAATCGCATGATGAATCGGCTTACTCGTCGCCCGATCCCAGACAATCGTCGTTTCCCGTTGGTTGGTAATGCCGATCGCCGCTACCTGATTAGGCCGAATATTAGCACGCGCGATCGCCTCACTCGCCACCCCAACCTGCGACGACCAAATCTCTTCCGCATCATGCTCAACCCAACCCGGCGTAGGAAAATACTGATGAAACTCCTTCTGAGCCATCGACAAAATCTCACCCGCATGATTAAACACGATCGCTCTAGAACTAGTCGTTCCTTGATCCAATGCAACAATGTATTGACTCATCGTTTTACTCCCATGGTGAAAGAAGGGGAAAGGGAAAAGGGGAAAGGGGAAACAATGGTTTACTTCCAAGGCTTACTTCTGCGACTTAGGCAGCTTGTAAAAATAACTTGAGCAACTATTTGGTTCCTCTTGGTTGAATTCGGTAGTTCCAATCTCCATGAAATCGTCTTTTGTGTAAAGCAA
>JALOOP010000244.1 GCA_025454315.1 Oculatellaceae cyanobacterium Prado106 | reverse complement strand
AGGCTACGTAACCGAATCGATTAAAGGGTCAAGTTAGCTGGGAGAGATACTGAAGCCACTCGGCCTGATTAAGGGTTGCATTCCCACCAGTTATCCTTACATCTGGAAAAGTTCTAACCCAAAATTAGTGTCCAACCATGCCTCAAGTTCGGTTCGACTTTCAATTTTCATACCATCCCCATAGCAAGTCCCGATCAAGTCCTGATTTTAGTTTTGTTGTAGCTGTTACGATCGCACTAATCAAGTGCGAGAGGAGAAAAAGGAGAGATAGCCATGAGTTTAGTCATTTCAGACGACCTCATTCAAGTTAGCGGCCTATCAGAACAGGAATTATTTCTGGAGATTGTGCTAATGTTATTCCGCCAAGACAAAATTAGTTTAGGCAAAGCAAGTGAATTAGTAGGAATGCATCGAATGCAGTTTCATAAACTCCTGGCTGATCGAAACATCTGCGTCCACTACGATGTCGCAGAGTTTCAAGAAGATCTCAAGTCTCTATAGCAGATCGGTTGAATGTGATTATTGTTAGCAACACTTCACCTATCTCAAACCTGGCCAAGGTTGGGCAACTCAACCTGATGCAACAACTATATGGCACAATTCTCATCCCCAACGCAGTTTATGAAGAATTGTTGGACGAGCGGGCTGGGGAGGCTGTAATTTTAGGGGTGCAATCGGCTGTTTGGTTATCTGATTACTCGGGCAAATTTTCGAGTTAGTAGGCAACTCTACGCAGAGGCTTTAAGTGCAGCAGGGGAGTAACTATTGGGCGATCGCCCAACCCACAGCATCTTCAATCCTTGATGACAGGCTAATCGGGATGCTATTGGCTCTTTACAATTTGTAGAAAATTATCAAACACCGCTTTTGCTTCACGATGCATGGTGAGTTGATGGCGATCGACCGCTTCTTGCAAATCCTCACAGCCTGTTGCTCCTAGATGCGTTTCTAGATCCGCTCGATTCGCAGGAATTTGCAACCAGTTTGCTAAGGTGGCTGGATTCATTTCCAGGTGGAACTGTAGCCCAAAGGCGCAGTCTCCCACGGCGAAGGCTTGCACGGGACAATCTGCCGAAGTCGCCAGCAGGGTTGCCGCACTAGGGAGATCGGTGACGGCTTGACCATGCCACTGAAATCCCTGGAAGGTTTGGGGTAAGTCGGTGGCGATCGGGTGTCGCAGTCCTGCCTTGGTGAGGGTGACTGGAAGTAACCCGACTTCTGGTGTGGCCATGGGTTGCACCGTTCCGCCCAACGCATCGGCCAACAGTTGCGCCCCCAGACAAATGCCCATGAACGGCAAACGGAGATCCACGACCGCTCGACGAATCAGCGCCTTCTCCTCGGCTAGCCAGGGAAACTCCGCTTCATCGGCGACATTCATGGTGCCTCCCATGACCCAGAGGGCGGCGTAGTCATCGAGTTCCGGAAAGGTGTCGCCTTTTTCGAGTTCAATGGGGGCGATCGCAATTCCCGCCGCTCGACAAAATTCCTCAAAAACGCCCAATCCCTCGACTACGGCATGTTTGATCACCAAAAATTTCATGCTTCTTCCTGCGTCTCAGTTTCATCCAGTTTAGGCAAATCTGGAGCATCGGTCGAAAATTCTAGCAGCGCCAGTTCCTCGGAAAATTCAGCGCCACGCTTAGGAGAGTCGCGCTTCCAGGGGTCAAGGACATCGCGAATCAAGACTTCCTGAATCCAGGTCATGGCAATCACGGTCAAGGGCAGCGCCAGCAGCAATCCCAGAAATCCAAAGAAGGTAGCAAAAAAGATTTGAGAAGCTAGCGTTAGGGCAGGCAGCAGCGAAACCTGTTTGGCCATTAGGGTCGGGGTGAGCCAGTAGGCTTCGACTTGTTGGATGACGAAATAGAGAATGAAAACGGCGATCGCTTTCCAGGGTGCATCCAAAAACGCCACAATCAGCGGAAATAACAGGCTAATCAGCGGACCAATGTTGGGAATAAAATTGAGCAACCCGGCCAGCAGGGCTTGTGCTAAGACAAAGTCAATTTGCAAAACCGTGAGGCCGATCGCACTCAAAGTCGCCACCCCTGCCGAACTCAGCAAGGCACCGCCCAGCCAGTTATCCAGCGCGATCTCGCAGCGTGTCAAAATCGCATCGGCTCGTCGCCGATAGAAAGAGGGAAACAACACAATCAACGCACCGCGATAAGACACTGGGTCAGCCAGCAGCATGATGGTCAAAATCACGACCAGCAGCAGTTGCAGCAATGCGGTCAGGGAGTTGGAAAAGAAGGCAAAGAAGTTGCGAATCAGATTTTGCGCCAGCGGTTGCAGTTCTTGCGCCAGGTTTGCCGTACTGGGTAGCTCAATCTCAGCAATCCAGGACGGCAGCAATGTCCACTGACGTTCCACCCAGGTCACCACGCTCTGTACCCCTCGGGGCAGCAGTTCTAGAAGCTGGAGGAACTGACTGATAAACGGCGGCACAATCAACGCGACAAAGAGCGTTCCCACGAGTAATGACAGCCCCAAGGTGATCATCACGGCACGACTGCGCGGCATACCCGTTTTCAGCAATCGTTGCACCACGCTATTGAGCGCCGTTGCCAACACCACAGCGGCAAAGACCAGCAGCAAGGTCTGCCGAATCTGCCAGAGCATGATGACCACAACGATGAGGCAAAACAAGCCCAGCCACTGACCTAGTTTCATAGTTTGGGGAGTAGGGAGTAGGGAAGAGGCGAAGGGGGAAAGGCGAAAGGCGAAAGGGGGAGTCCTCGACTTCTTGAGGAAAATCTATGGAAATCGTTTAGGGAACGAGTAAAGTGCGATCTTGGATTCCTTGAGGGATTGATTCAACGCATCCCCTTTCGCCTTTCCCCTTTCGCCTTTCGCCCATGAAAGAAAAGCGTTTGGCAATCGGCTTATTCATAATACTGAAATGTGTCTGTTTCGTTTAGCGGAGCTTTGGATCTTTCAGGTCGTTGGATCTCGGGAAATGGATTAATTCTGGATGGGTAGTGCCATCGGCTTTGCAGTTTTTGGCGGGGGGCGATCGCTCCAACCCCCAACTCTTACACGACTCTTGCAAGACTCCTGCATGACTCTTGAGCGTCCGTTGAATCAGCGTTGGTTGAAACTTTTTGTTGCGGAATGCTGCTTTTTGTTGCGAACTGAAAATTTCAGCCCTAATCTGGGCATGATCCGGACTGTTTTATGGAACGTAATTTACCCTATTTAAGTGCCAGGAGTTATTGTTGTGTTTTATTGTTTGTTTTGGTGAATTAAGCAATAAAACACACTAATATGAGCTATTTTGGAGAACTGCTCCAAAGGTATGGAAAGTAGGGTGATGCAAAAGAATCTGTCTACTTAATGACAGATTCGATACTGTTATATAGGTTCAGGTTCTAGCCTCTCTATTGGTTCAGGTTCTAGCCTCCGAATTCGCACTGTAAGTTCCTACCCATGAATCCATCACGTTCGCCGGATGTTTCCCTTTACGAGTTAGCGACTCATCTTCAGCGCTCCCCTTCTACGCTGCAAATTAGCCCAACTACCTTCAAAGCCACGGTCACGATGATGCTTGACCTGTTGCTGGAGCATCAGATGCCGGCGACGGTTTGGCTGAAATTGCCCAAGGGTGAGGTGTGGCAAACGGAGGTGGAACGGTTCTGCCAATCGGCGATCGCCCCCTACCGACTCTACAATCTCCACACCCAGCAAGAGCAAGCGGGCAAAGCCTCGAAACGCATCCCCACCGAATGGAACGGGCTAGAAACCCTAGAACTGGAACAGCGCCTCACGCTGCCCAACGGATCGACCGGAGTGGCAGTCTTAGAGGAAGAACCCTCCCAAATCTTCAATTTGTCCCTTTCCCCCGATAGCCAACTCAAGAGAGAGTACTTTTTGATTGTGGTGGCACCGGAATTTTATGGCGTGGTGTTGTCTCATCGGCCTCGATCAGGAAGAGTGAAGGTCGAAACCAATGGCCAATCCAATAGCCAATCTGAGCTTCACGAGATTTCGCCCTTGGCCAGCGAGGAGCAGTCGGAGCAAAAGCATCCTCTCTTTGCAATTTTCTCGTTTGACCAAGCCATCATTCGACAACTGATCGAAGGCACCAATCAAGCGATTCGCTTTGGGCAACCCGAGGCGCGATCGAATGCAGAAATCGAAGAAATGTTGACCTCCTGGGATCGCCTGATTGACCGAGGCATTTCGCCCAGTCTCAATCCGCTGCTGTTGGGGGAATTAATTTCCAAACAAGTCTATCGTCAAGAGGAAATTTGGCGGGGCGGCGCAACTCAGCGCAAACAGGCCGAAGCTTCGATTATCTTCAGACAAGAAAACGAAGAACTCTTGCGGGCGATGCGGCACAAGGATGAGTTCGTCAAAAATCTGGGACAGGAACTGCGAACGCCGCTGACCACCATGAAAACTGCCCTATCGCTGCTCAACTCCCCCAGCCTGAAACCCCAGCAGCGTCAGCGATACATGGATATGCTGAGTCAGGAGTGCGATCGCCAAAGTTCCCTCATTGCTGGAGTCCTAGACCTAGTACAACTTGAAGGTCAGGTAGAACCCGTCCCCATGGAAGCGATTCGTCTCAGCGATCTAGTGCCCGGTGTCGTCAGCACCTATCAGCCCTTGGCTCAAGAAAAAGGATTAATGCTGGCCTACACCGTCCCAGAAGACCTGCCTCCAGTGGCCTGCTTAAGCTCCTGGCTGAGGCAAATTGTGATCAACCTGCTGCACAACAGTATTAAATTTACGCCCAGCGGTGGCCAAGTCTGGGTACGCGCCAAACTCCAGGGCGACGCTATTCAAATGGAATTCCGCGACACGGGCGTAGGCATTGCCCCCTCAGAATTGTCCAAGGTGTTCGATCGCTTCTACCGTGTCCGCCAAGGTTCGGGTGAAGACACAGGAGTTGGATTGGGATTGGCGATCGTCCAGCAGTTGTTGATTCGCTGTGGCGGGTCGATCGCCGTCAAGAGTAAGCCTGGTGAGGGGTCTGTTTTTAGTGTGGCTCTGCCTATTTATCGGTAGGGAGTGGGGAGTGGGGAGTGGGGAGTGGGGAGTGGGGAGTGGGGAGTGGGGAGTGGGGAGTGGGGAGTAGAGGGAATTTAGGACTGATCCGTTGAGGTAATCCTAGGAAAGTGATATGGAAATTCTCTTCGACTCATACTAGGGTTCATCCCAGGTTATCCCTTTCGCCTTTCCCCTTTCCCCTTAAAGCCCTTGCTCCTTCGCCTTAAAATCCCTACGCCGTGGCAGGAAAGAGCGAAACTCTAGGGACTTGAGTTTGGGGAGGGGAATGGGGGAGTCGGTGGTGCCTTGTTTTTGGAGTTTTTTCAGGAGTTTGAGCAGGTCTTCATAGAGGGCGGGGTCGCTGGGCTGATTGCCGTTTAGGGTTTTGGAGAGTTGTTCTTGCAGGTCGGCGAGTTGGGATTGGCTGTGGGTGAATTGGTCTTTCCAATATTGCACGGCGGTTTCTTGTTCGCGTGATTCTTGGGCTTGCTGGAGGACTTGTTCCTGGAGTTCGGTTTGCTGTTGTTCTAGGTGCAGCACGCGGGTATGGAGGCGATCGCGCTCCAATTCGGTGTCCTGGTAGGATTGCTGCCAATGGGTGCGGTACTGCTTTTGTTGGGCGAGCTGGGTTTCCAGGTCTTCGAGTTGCCGCTGGGCTTTGGCGAAGCGACGCTGGACATTCATCAGTTGAGGCACTTGGGTGGATAGGTCATCGACTTGCTTGAGCGCTAGGTCGAGTTCGTTTTGAAGCTGGATGACCTGGGTTTTGGCGGAGAGAAGGTCGGCTTCCAGGGTTTGGATGCGCTGATGGCGATCGCTGAGTTGGGTCTGGAGATCTTGAACCTGGTGGGTGAGGCGGTGGCGATCGCTCCAGCTATCACGATGATCTTCGGTAATTTGTAGCCGAATGCGTTCTAATTCTTGCTGCTGGGTTTGGCTGATGGTTTCGACCATGGCCAGCAGTTCTTCAACGGCCTGGTCGCGCTGTTGGGTTTCGAGTTTTTGGGCTTCTAGGGCTTGCTGTTGTTCGGCTAGTTGCTGCTTGAAACGGGCGATCGCTTGCTGCTGCACATAGGCAAATTCTTCGGTGGTGGCTAGCTGTGCACCCAGAATTTTTTGATCCTGCAATTGCTGTTTGGCATCGTCGAGACAAGCAAGCGCCTGATCCAAGGCTTGCTCTAGCTGATAAATTCGAGCCGTGCGCTGTTGATCGCGCTCTTGTGCATCGGTGAGGGCATCTAGCAAAGTTTGGTAATCGTCCAGGGTCAAGGCTAATCCCAAGGACAATTCTGTGGTGGATTCGACACAGGAAAAATGCGCTGCACCGGGAACGAAGTCACGCCCACAGGGATTAATGTCTGGATTGATGTCTGTATTAACGTTATTAACGTCTGTGTGGATATCAGTTTGGATATCAGTTTGGATATCAGTTTGGATATCGGTATGGATATCTGTGCGGATATCTGTGCTGATATCTGAATTGATGTCTTGGTTGATACCTGTGTTGATGTCTGTATCGGTATCGGTAGAGATATCAGTGTAGAGATCGGTGTGGGGATTTGCGTTGATATCTACAGCATCGTTGATATCCCCAGCATTTAGCGGCGAATCGATCGATGAATCCAGCGGTGAATTTAGCGATGAATCTAACTGTGACACCCAGAACCTCGAAACTTAGTGCAACCGTTCAGAGCATTTTAGCAACTAATACTTGGATGACTAGCCCCTTTGGTGAAGGGTTAAAAAAAGTTTTTGTGGGAATAGGGGGGAGTTAAGGGGAAAGGGAAAGGGGGAAAGGGGAGTCTTGGAAGTTCTAGGTTGACTGATGGAAGAACTTCTTGAAACTGGCGGGTTGAACCTCATGAAAGAGATTATTGAATTCAAGAAGCTGTCTTCAAGAAGCTGTCTTCAAGAAGCTGTTGAATTCAAGGATCTATTGACCTGTGAATTCAAGGATCGATTGACCTGGGAAAACACTGGAGAAACATTGGAAAAACAATAGTTCTCCCTGTAAAGTCCAATGCCCCCCCTTTCGCCTTTCCCCTTTCCCCCTTCCCCTTCCGGATTAGGCCACCGACCCAGAATCACTAAGCGGGACGGAACCGGAGACGGGTTGGTTGAGCGACCAGCGGTAGTCGATCGGGAGGTTGGCTCGTTTACAGCTTTCTTCGAGTTGACGTTGTTGGGCGAGGGCTTTACGCAGCAGCACGATCAGGTCGTGAACCTGATCTTGGTGGGGCGACTGGCGGCCTACAGCCATCATTGTCTGACGTTCCAGGAGTTGGAGCAGGAGTTCGTAGTGAATATGGGAAGGAAGAGGAATAGGATCCATGCGGGCTGCGGCTCACCAAAGGTAAAGAAACTCAACGTATCTATTCAGTATGCACCCAAAACCTCAATCCAAGCAGAAGTCTGCGTTACGAACTGGGGATTATGTCCGAATGGATTTAGGACTGAAACAGGGTGGCGATCGCGGCTGCCGGGTCTGTTTGCTTAACAAGGGATTCGCCAATCAGCACGGCGGTTGCTCCGGCCTGCTGTACCTGCTGCAAATCAGCCGGAGTATGCAAAGCCGACTCACTCACCACCAGAATGTCACGGGATTGGAGGCGATCGCGACGAGCGTCCAGGATGTCGCAGGTGGTTTGCAGATTGACCGAAAAATCTTCTAGGTTTCGGTTGTTGATGCCCACCAGTCTGACCCCATCTAGGGCGAGAACCCGATCCATTTCCTCTAGCGTGTGAACTTCAATCAGGGCGGCCATGCCCAGTGCTTTAGCGATCTTCAAGAAGTATTGCAGATCCTGGTCAGAGAGAATAGCCGTAATCAACAAGACGGCATCTGCTCCGTGGAGTCTGGCCTGGTAGATTTGGTAGGGGTAGATGACAAACTCTTTGCAGAGGAGCGGTACGGCCACTTCGGCGCGCACCTGCTTGAGATACTCGAAGCTGCCCTGGAAAAACTCGCGATCGGTCAGAACCGAGATGCAAGCGGCTCCACCTTGCTCGTAGGCACGGGCGATCGCCACGGGATCAAAGTCTTCTCGAATAATGCCCTTACTCGGGGATGCTTTTTTGACTTCCGCGATTAAAGCGGGCTGAGTTTTGGCTTGTTGGAGGGCGGCCACAAAGTCGAGAGGCGGGGCGACATCGCGCACCTGCTTCTGCAACTCCATCAGCGGCACCTTTTCGCGCTGCTGCTCGACTTCCTTTTCTTTTTGCCAAACAATCTTTTCTAAGATGTTTCGGGGTTCGGCATCTTCAACAGGTGCCTGAAACCGCACAAAGTCAACCGCAATGGCGGGGTTGGGATGGCGACGACGGATTTGCATAGCAGAGGGGCGATGGGGACAATAAGCGGATGATGGGGGCGATGCCCGCCCAACTCTCGTACCTTAACACTCACCACTCACCCGTATCTAGTGTGACCCAATGGCTCGCTTGTAGGCTTCGTCTAGAACTTCGGAGAGGGTGGGGTGGGTGTGGACGAGGTAGGCCAGGTCATGGACGGATTGACGGAGGGCGATCGCATTAGCCGCTTCCTGAATCAGATCAGCGGCATGGAGTCCAAAAATATGGACACCTAACACCTCTCCAGTGTCCTTGCGATACACGACTTTGGCAATGCCATCCGTTTCGCCTTCTGCGATCGCCTTGGCATTGCCCTTGAAGTAGGAGCGTACCACTTCCACCTGAAAACCTTCGGCCTGGGCGAGTTCCTTGGCTTGGGGTTCGGTGAGTCCCACGAAGCTGACCTCGGGATGGGTGAAGGCGGCAGCGGGAATGCTGCGATAGTCTACCTGACGAGGGCGGCCACAGATGCTTTCGACGGCGGCTATCCCTTGAGCGGAGGCCGTGTGTGCCAACATCATTTTTCCGGTGGCATCGCCGATCGCCCAGAGGTGCGGCACAGGCTGACCCTCTAGTAGGACGGCCATATGATCATCGACATTGATGAAACCTCGGCGATCGAGTTCCACGCCCACGGTTTCTAGACCCAGATCCTTAGTCATGGGTACCCGACCTGTGGCGATCAGGCAGGCATCGACTTCCAGGACTTCGACAACTTCCTTGGTCTTGGCATCGGCTAGTTCAACCACGACGGGCGAACCCGGAATGACGCGCTTGGCCAGGAGGCCGACTTTGGTTTCGATGTCGCGGGGGGTAATGAGCACCCGCTGAGCTAGTTTGGCGATGTCGGGGTCAAATCCGGGCATCAGTTGGTCGAGGGCTTCAATGAGGGTAATTTCGCAGCCCAGCGCGGAGTAGACATCGGCGAATTCCAGGCCGATGTAGCCGCTGCCGACGATCGCAATCCAGGGCGGCAAAGACTCTAGCTTGATGGCATCGTCGCTGGTGAAGACCGTTTTGCCGTCCAGTTCGGCTCCGGGGGGCACAAAGGGGACTGATCCGGTGGCCAGGATAATGTCTTGGGCGGTGACCGTCTTTTCGCTGCCATCGGCGGCGGTGACGGTGAGCTTTTGGGGGCCTGCCAGTTTGCCCCGACCGTAGAGAATGTCCACGCCCAGACGCTTGAGGCTACCGATGAGGCCGTCTCGCTGTTTGTTGACGATGTCGCGGGCATGGTCGGCGATGCCTTGGCGATCGAAGGCCACATCCTGAACCTGGATGCCCAATGCCTTGAGGTGGTGGGCATCGCGGAGTTCTCGTACCTTGCCCGATGCGGCCAGCAGCGCTTTGGAGGGGATGCAGCCGCGATTGACACAGGTGCCGCCCATATCTGCGGCTTCTATGATGGCGGTCTTGAGGCCGCAACTGACCGCATGGAGGGCTGCGCCATGACCGCCCACGCCTGCGCCGACAATTATTAGGTCGTAATCTAATCCGTGACTCACTGCAAGGGTTCCTATTGAGTAATAATGCTTGGGGATGGTGCTGGGAGGAAGGCTAAACCTCGTCCAGCAGGATGTTGAACCAGTTCCTCTGAACAATTCTTCATGATAGAGAACTTCAGCCCCTCTCTGCTGGAAAACGCCTCAAAGACGCTTTGGAAAACCTTTGTTATTGTCGGACGGGAGGGGGGCATTCGGCAATGGCAAGGGTGGAAGCCTTATCGTTCCTTAACTTCCGTATTTCCACGAGGGCAAGTTCTAAACCCACCTGGGAACTCTGAGCCTAACTTTCTTTTTTTGCCGAGCTAATTTTGGGTATGGATCAAAGTCAGCAAGAGCTACGCCGTGCAGCCGCTAAAGCGTTCATGGAATCGCTGAATCATCTCGAAAAGAGTTTGCAGCCTTCTGAAGGTGAATGCTCTGACCTGCCAGACCCGGTTTCGTTGGCAGAGGTTTCGTTGGCCGACCCTGTGCCTGTCGAACCGATTTCTCCTGTTTGTCCCCCGGCGATCGCAGTACCGTCCCCTGCTGAGCCAAGGGTCAAGGCGGAAGGGCGATCGTTCAAGATGGATCTAGATGCGCTGGAGGCTGCTGCGGCGGATATTGAGCAGTATATGCAACACAAAGAAGAGGTTGGGGCAGATGAGGAGAGCTAGCCCAGTGGATGATTAATCGATACAAATGGCGATAGGGAGATGGGGAGAGAATCCTCGTCTCCCTATGTCGTTTCTGGATCGTCACAAGCCCCTGCTGAATGGCCTGATTCTGATGAG
>JALOOP010000243.1 GCA_025454315.1 Oculatellaceae cyanobacterium Prado106 | reverse complement strand
AGCGAGCGCTGCGTCGTCGACTGCCTTGTCGACTTTGTCTTGAATCACGACGAGTTTGGCCTCTGCATCCACCACCATCGCCTTGAGGACCTCGGCGGTTGCGTCGGCCGGGATGACGTACTCGGACATCGCTGTGGCCCTGGTGGGTAAGAAAGGAGGGGAATGAGGAACGGGCGAGGAAGAGGTGGAGGAGACAGACAAGAAGTCGATGCTGCGCGGGGAATCGTTTGACGTGGGTACGACGGAACGAGGAGACGAACCTGAATGGAAGTCGGGCGAGCTTGGGACGTCGTGAGCGTCGTCAGAGAGAGGCGATCGCACCCCACCCGGAACTGCCCAAGCCGCATGAATTTTACGTGCCCCCAGCAGTTCAATCACCATTTGCCCAAACTGTCGCAATCGAATACCTGCACGGGCTAAGTCTGGATCAGAAGCAATTAGTCCAAACACATTTCGTTTTGCGGGATCACTGTCCCAGCCCAGCAGAAAATCAGGACTGCTAAGATGAAAGAAAGAAAGGGCGTGGGATTGGATAATTTGTCCTAAGTTCATCAGTCGCCGTAGCTTTGCGGCAGCAACAGGAACCTGCACCGCGAGTATTTTATCCCCCGTTTTGGCTGAAGCAAGGAGATGGCTAACGGGGCAAATGCCGCAGATGCGAGCCGTGATGCCTGCCATTTCGGTAAAGGGTCTGCCCTCACAAAATTTCTCAAACCCACGATATTCAACCACATGAAACCGCGCATCCTCAACTTCGTTCGCTGCGTTGAGAAAAATAGATATCTTGGCATGTCCTTCAATGCGGGTAATCGGATCAATGACGATCGTTTTCATAGGGCATCTCTGGTATCAAAGCATCTCTGGGATTAAAATCGCTATGACTTATCCAAATTTGATCATGTCTCGCCCAACCATCTGAGGGCGATCGCCCCTGAACAATGGCTCAATCGTAGCTTTAATGCGATCGGCTGAAGGTGGACATCCCGGCATAAAAATATCCACCGCTACGACTTGATGCACGGGCAAAACTTGATCAAGTAACCTGGGTACAATTCCTGGCTCATCGGGCACTTGAGCGGTATTATCTGCCAACTCCGAATAGCCTCGTCGTAAAACAGGTTCAGATCCTTCCAGCATATTTCGCATTCCTGGAACATTGGCTGTCACCGCACAGTCACCAAAAGAAATCAAAATTTTACTGCGCTGTCGCACATTTAAAATCATCGTCTTATTATCTTCGTTGGCCACTCCTCCCTCGACGAGACAAACATCCACATTTTCAGGGTAATCCTTCCGATCGCTGCCTACCGGGCTGTAGACTATCTCAGCCCATTGCACCAGTTCGATCAGCCACTCGTCTAAATCTAAGAACGACATGTGACAGCCCGAACAGCCCGCTAACCAGACGGTTGCCAGTTTTATCTTGTCCATTCTTTTTTCTCCCGTGCTGTGACCAAAAAATTGAGCTTGGCGCGATCGCGTTCCTTTTCTCCTGTGGTTTCTCCTTTTCGGAAAATGGCTCCTGTCGGGCAAGCATCCACGCATTTGCCGCAGGACGTGCAGGCACTGACGGCTCCCCAGGGTTGGTTCATGCCGGAGACGATGTAACAGTTCGCTCCTCGCTGCGCCACATCCCAGACATGCGCCCCTTCGATTTCATCACAGACTCTGACACAGCGTGTACAGAGAATACAACGATTGTGATCCATGCCAAACTGCGGATGGGAGATATCGACTGGGCGATCGGGAAATTGATAGGGAAAGCGGGTGTGATCCATGCCGACTTCAATAGCGGCATCCTGAAGGTCACAATTACCATTGGCCACACAAATGGCACAGACATGGTTGCCTTCTGAGAACAGTAGCTCGACCACCATGCGGCGATAGTCCTGAAGCTTTGGCGTTTGAGTCTGCACTTCCATGCCTTCAGCCACCCGGGTGACACAGGCTGGAACGAGTTTCTGCATTCCAGTGATTTCGACCAGGCACAATCGGCAGGCTGCAACCTCAGAAACCCCGTCTAAATGACAGAGCGTGGGGATTGGGATACCCGCAGATCGGGCGGCTTGAAGGATGGTTTGATCGGCGGCGATCGCCACATCCACTCCATCAATCGTCAGAGTTCTGACTGACATTATGGCTTACCTCCCCAATTCCACCCGAGGTTGATGCAGGCTTTTCTGACCTTGATCGATTAAATCCAAATACTCCTGTCTAAAATACCGCAATGTACTTAAAACAGGATTAGGGGCACTGATGCCTAACCCGCATAAACTTGTGTTCTGAACCATGTGACAAAGAGCTTCCAAATGTTCTAAATCGGCAAGGGTTGCTTCACGGTTAACGAATTTACTCAACAACTGATGAAGCTGCACCGTTCCGGCACGACAGGGAATGCATTTCCCACAGCTTTCACTGCGACAAAAATCCATATAGAATTGAGCAATTTGCACCATATTCGTCTGGTCATCCATGACGATCATGCCGCCAGAACCCATCATCGTGCCGAGTTTCAGCAAAGACTCATAGTCCACAGGCGTATCCAATTCTGCTGCTGGGATGCATCCCCCAGAAGGGCCTCCGGTTTGCACCGATTTCACTGTCCCACCATCGGGAACGCCACCTCCCATGACTTCAACAATCTGCCTCACCGTCGTTCCCATGGGCACTTCAATCAGTCCTGCATGGTTGACCTTTCCAGTGAGCGCAAAAACCTTCGTCCCTTTGCTTTTTTCAGTGCCAATGCTGGCGTACCAATCTGCCCCTTGTCGAATAATGGGCACAATATTCGCGAAGGTTTCCACGTTATTAATTAAAGTGGGACATTGCCATAATCCTGCTTCAGCAGGGTAAGGGGGGCGCGGTCGCGGTGTTCCACGTCCCCCTTCAATGGAGTGGATCAACGCGGTTTCCTCGCCACAGACAAAGGCTCCCGCACCAATGCGAATATCAATTTTGAAATCAAAAGGGGAATCAAAAATTTGACTGCCGAGCAATCCATAATGCTTGGCCTGGTGAATGGCCGTTTGCAAATGCTGAATCGCCAATGGATACTCGGCGCGGACATAGATGAATCCATGATGGGCACCGATCGCATATCCGGCGATCGCCATCCCCTCCAACACGCGATGCGGATCACTTTCCAAAACACTCCGATCCATGAACGCACCGGGATCACCTTCATCCGCGTTGCAGACGACATATTTCTGACCTGTCGGCATTTTTGCTACAGTCGCCCATTTCAAGCCCGTGGGATAACCCCCGCCGCCTCTCCCCCGAAGACCGCTTCGAGAAATCTCCGTGACGACATCAGCA
Organism: Oculatellaceae cyanobacterium Prado106; assembly: GCA_025454315.1. GTDB lineage: Bacteria > Cyanobacteriota > Cyanobacteriia > Elainellales > Elainellaceae > Prado106. The sequence goes on along the minus strand of JALOOP010000243.1, from coordinate 7,312 downwards.
GGTGTCATCTCCAGCAGAGCCTGGTGGAGCGATTGATAACCGCCTACCGCGATGTATTCTTCAATTCTCTCTGGATTAATTTTGCCGCTATTCTCTAAGACGATCGGCATTTGATGGGTCAAAAAGGGATGATGGGGATCGGTCAGGATCGCCTCTGTTGCTTTTCCTTGGAGTGCTGTAATAATCGAAAGTGCATTTTCGGGTGTCACCTGTTCATACAGCAATCCGTCCGGCACCACTGCAACCAGGGGGCCATGCCCACAAAATCTCAGGCAACCGACGCTACACACTTCGGCTGCTTGGGTTAGTCCTGCAATGTTCACTTCCTCTTCCAAGCGGGCTTTCACCTTGGCAGCGCCGGATGAGAGACAGCCTGCGGCGGTGCAGCAGAGGATGCGATGGGGTTTTTGGCGATCGCGCTCCTGTTTCGCCATGCTTTGGAGTTCGCTTACATCCATGTTATTGATTCTCCAGATTTTGAGCGTGAACCAGCACCGTTTCTGGTGTTTGATGCCCCATGACTTCCCCATCAATCACCATCACTGGAGCAATCCCACAAGCTCCCACACATCGGGCTTCTAGTAGCGAAATCTGCCCATCCGCTGTAGTTTCGCCAACTCGAATCCCCAGTTTTTCCTCAAGCCTGTCCATTAACGTCTGGCTCCCTTTGACATAACAAGCTGTTCCTAGACAAACGACACAGCGATGAACTCCCGTTGGCTTGAGCGAAAACAAATGATAAAACGTGGCTGTGCCATACACTTTACTCAGGGGCAGTTTCAAGCTTTTAGCAATATAAATCAAAACATCTTCTTCCAAATAGCCAAAAAACTCCTGGGCTTTATGCAGCACTTCGATGAGGGAATCGGGTTGATAGTGATGACGTTGAAGCGTGATATCAAGCGTGTGGAAGCGGCGATCGCCACTGGGATGTTCGGGGTTAGCTTGTTCAATGGTGGTTGGCATAGTCAATGGAGAATGCGAGTGAATCAGGTGGTTAGTGGTAGGCGATCGCATCGGCTTGTGCGGAGGCGTTGATTGCCCAGTCTGCTTTGTAGGACTGAATCGCTTTCATATACTGGGCACGTTCAAAAGCGCTGGGATCGGCGCAGTGAATTTGGCTGAGACTGCCTTGCATTTGCTGAATCGATTCATACTCATGAGCTTCCATCCAACTGACCATCTCCTGTTCGATGACTCGCAGGTGACTAATACCGTGGCGCAAGAGTGCAGAACAGACTTGAGTGGCCTTTGCACCGACCATCATGAGTTTAAGCACATCCTGTCCGGTCTGAACGCCACTGGTCGCAGCCAGGTCAGAATGAATTCTTCCCGACAAGATCGCAATCCAACGCATGGGAAGCCGCATGGCATGAGGGGTGCTTAAGATCAGATGGGGGTAAACGCTTAAATTCTCTAGATCAATGTCCGGTTGGTAAAAGCGGTTGAATAGCACCAGTGCATCGGCTCCGGCTTCATCAAGTTGCTTGGCCATATTGGCCATGTTGCTAAAGAAGGGGCTGAGTTTGATGGCGATCGGGATCGTTACTTCTGCCTTCACATCTTGCAGAATCTCCAAATAGTTTTGTTCCACTTCTGTTCCACTCAGATGCATATCGGTGGGAATGGTGTAAACATTGAGTTCGATCGCATCTGCTCCCGCTTGTTGCATGAGCCAAGCATATTCCACCCATCCTCCCGATGTATATCCATTGAGACTGGCAATGATGGGAATATCGACACTCTCTTTGGCCTGACGAATATGCTCCAGATATAACTCTGGGCCAATATGGAAGGTGTCAGGTTCGGGGAAGTAGGTCAGTGACTCGGCAAAGCTTTCGGTGCCATAGGTGAGATGATGGTGCAGTTCATATCTTTCTTGGATCAACTGTTCTTCAAAGAGGGAGTGGAGAACGATCGCCCCCGCCCCCGCGTCTTCTAGTCGGCGAATGTTATCGAGATCTTCGCTCAAGAGGGCACAGGCCGAGGGAATGAGCGGAGAGCGAAGATTAAGGTTGAGATAGGTCGTTGTGAGGTTCATGGAATAAAGAAAGGATAAGGGGAAGGATAAGGGATTGATTTTAGTGGGCTGCTAAATATTCGTACATCTTCCACCGCATCTCCACGTCTTCCTGTGCCTGTTGCAACAAACGCTTTGCGGCGGCGGAGTTGCTCTTGGTGAGCATCTTGAAGCGGTTTTCTTCATACATGGAATGGCTCACGGGTGGTTTGGGCGCTGCCGAGTCTAAGTGCAGGGGGTTTTTGCCTGCGGCTTTGAGCGTTGGATTGTAGCGGTAGAGAAGCCAACGTCCGCTTTCCACGATCGCCTTCTGGTGATGCATCGCCGTTTGCATGTTGATGCCATGGGCAATGCAATGACTGTAGGCCAGGATCAGGGAAGGCCCGTCATAGGCTTCAGCTTCCAGGAACGATCGCAAGGTATGCTCATCTTTTGCGCCCATGGCCACGCTAGCGATGTAGACATTGCCATAGGTCATGGCCATCAGTCCGAGATCTTTTTTAGGCGTCGGTTTGCCCGCTGCCGCAAATTTGGCGACTGCGCCACGAGGAGTTGACTTGGAGGCTTGGCCGCCCGTGTTGGAGTAGACTTCTGTATCCAGGACGAGGATGTTGACGTTACGACCACTAGCGAGGACATGATCGAGTCCGCCAAAGCCAATGTCATAAGCCCAACCATCTCCGCCAACGATCCAGACGCTCTTTTTGACGAGGGCATCTGCGAGGGAATGGAGAGTTTGGATCTTGGATTTTAGAGAGTCGTCGGAGAGGGTGTGGAGGAGGTGATCCAGGGTAGATTTGAGGTGGGTGATGCGATCGCGCTGTTCCCAGATGTCGGCTTCGGAATGCTGGTTGGCGTTGAGAATTTCAGTGACGAAGGTATCACCGAGGTGGAAACTGAGCGATCGCAAAAGGTCTGAGGCAAACTGAGCCTGTTGATCGAGACTGAGACGGAATCCCAGGCCAAATTCTGCATTATCTTCAAACAGACTATTCGACCAGGCGGGGCCGCGTCCTTCGGCATTCTTTGACCAGGGTGTGGTGGGTAAATTGCCGCCGTAAATGGATGAACAGCCTGTGGCGTTGGCAATCAGGAGGCGATCGCCAAACAGTTGGGAAATGAGTTTGAGATAGGGGGTTTCCCCGCATCCGGCGCAAGCTCCAGAAAACTCAAACAAGGGTTCCTGGAGTTGTTGTTGTCGAACTAGATTGAGTTTGAGGGCGTGGCGATCGGGCAGGGGCAAACTCAGGAAGAACGTCCAGTTCTCTCGTTCTTGTTCGCGGAGGGGAGCCTGCGGTGCCATATTGATGGCTTTTTGAGAAGGCATCGATTTGTTTTTGGCAGGGCAAATATCGACACAGATGCCACAACCTGTACAATCTTCTGCTGCTACCTGGATCGTAAACTGTTGCCCCGCAAAATCATGATCTCGTGCAGATGTAGATTTAAACGAAGAGGGAGCCGTTGCTAAGGCGGTAGGTTCGTAGACTTTTCCTCGAATGACACTATGGGGACAGACCATGATGCATTTGCCACATTGAATGCAAATGTCCGGTTCCCAAACTGGAATTTCTTGGGCAATGTTGCGCTTTTCCCATTGTGCGGTTCCGGTGGGGTAGGTGCCGTCAACGGGCAGGGCACTGACGGGGAGTTCATTCCCCTGTCGAATCATCATTTTGCCCAGAACCTCTCGCACAAAAGCTGGGGCTGTTGGGGGAATGAGGGGTGCGATCGCCTTCCCAGTGAATTGCTGAGGAATCGGAACCGCAAAGAGATTCTCCAAGGTCTGATCGACCGTTTTGAGATTCATTTGGACAATCTCGGAGCCTTTTTTGCTGTAGGTTTTGATGATGGATTGTTTGATTTTGTCAATGGCTTCTTCTCGGGGTAATACCGCTGCTAAAGCAAAAAAGCAGGTTTGCATCACCGTATTAATTCGATTACCCATGCCATTTTCTCGCGCAACCCGATGGGCATCAATGACATAGACCTGGATCTGTTTGCGATGAATTTGTTCCTGGACTTTTAGGGGTAACTGATCCCAAAGCTGATCAGCGTCATAGGGACTGTTAAGGAGAAACGTTGCGCCCATCTCGGCCAAATCCAGCACCTCTAACGATTCCAGAAAATGCCATTGATGACAACCCACGAAGTTAGCGCGATCGATTAAATAGGTCGATCGAATGGGCTGCGATCCAAATCTTAGATGGGAAACCGTGATTGACCCTGATTTCTTAGAGTCGTACACAAAATAACCCTGTGCGTAATTCTCTGTTTCCTCTCCAATAATTTTGATGCTATTCTTATTGGCTCCAACCGTACCATCGGAGCCTAAACCATAGAAAACCGCTCGGACGACAGCATCAGATTCAGTCGAGAAGTGCGGATCATAAGGTAAAGAGAGATGCGTCACATCATCGTGGATGCCGATTGTAAAATGGTTTTTGGGTTGGGCATTCGCCAGATTCTGAAAGATGCCCTGAACCATTGCAGGCGTAAATTCCTTGGATGAAAGGCCGTAGCGTCCTCCCAGCACATTTGGACGGGAGGATGCGTCAGGCCATTGTTCCTGAAGCGTGCTGAGAATATCCAGGTAAAGTGGTTCGCCTGTACTGCCAGGTTCTTTGGTGCGATCGAGAACGGCGATCGCCTGCACACTTTTCGGTAATGCTGCAACAAACCGCTGAGCATCCCAGGGGCGATACAGTCGCACTTTCAGAATGCCAACCTTTTCACCTGCTCTATTCAAGGCATCCACGGTTTCATGGACTGTTTCACATCCTGAACCCATGAGGACAATCACGCGATCGGCATCTTCTGCACCGTGGTACTCAAACAGTTGATAAAATCTTCCAGTCCGTTCACCCAGTTGATTCATGATCTGTTGCAGGCGATCGGGAAAATCTTGATAAAATCGGTTCACTGATTCCCTGGCCTGGAAGTAGACATCTGGATTTTGGGCAGTGCCTCGGAGGACGGGGCGATCGGGACTCAAGCCACGCTGTCGATGCTCCAAGATCCATTGATCTTGAATTAAAGCCTGTAGATCGGTTTCATCCAGCAATTCAATTTTTTGCACTTCATGAGAAGTCCGAAACCCATCGAAAAAGTGCAGAATTGGCAGTCGAGTTTGCAGGGTGGCTGCTTGCGCAATCAGGGCAAAGTCATGGGCTTCTTGGACTGAGGCTGAACAGAGCAAGGCAAACCCAGTAGACCGAGTAGCCATGACATCACCATGATCGCCAAAGATGGAAAGTCCTTGAGCTGCGAGCGATCGCGCCGCCACATGAATCACAGCACTGGTCAACTCACCCGCAATCTTATAGAGATTCGGCAACATTAATAAGAGTCCCTGCGAGGCCGTGAAGGTAGTCGTCAGTGAACCCGTTTGTAATGCCCCGTGAAGGGCTCCAGCCGCTCCTCCTTCACTCTGCATTTCAACCACGCTAGGGATAGCTCCCCAAAGATTGGTTCTCCCTTCTGAAGCCCAACTGTCCGCCCACTCTCCCATCGGCGAAGCCGGAGTAATCGGGTAGACGACCACCACTTCATTGAGCGCATAGGCAACTCGTGCAACGGCTTCGTTGCCATCTAGGGTAGCGTAGGTTTTGCGGCTCATGGGGGTGAAACCTCATTAACGCGGATGCACCTTGAAGGCTATCGATGAAATATGAGGAAGTCGTGAGGGGATTGCAGCGTAGGTCAGAATTTACAAAGCTTCGCACTCTTGGAGAACCTCACAGGATTCTCAAATTTCAGATTTACCGTATCAACGGGTAGGGTTGATGATTTAGTTGATGATTTATCTGATGTAGACACGTTGTAATGTTTCACTCTCTGTCGAAAATTTCTCCAATTTCTCCGGATGCATCCGCCCGGATTGTTTTTCATGTCCATCAAATGACCAAGGTTTATCGCATGGGTGAGGTGGAAGTCCATGCGCTCCATCCGATCGATCTTGATCTCTACGAAGGGGAACTAGTCGTCCTGTTAGGGCCGTCCGGTAGCGGCAAGTCCACGCTTTTGAATATTCTGGGGGGACTCGATGTGCCTTCCAGCGGACAGGTTTTCTTTCGCGATCAAGAATTGACCCATGCCTCAGACGCAGTACTAACACATTTTCGACGCGACAGCGTTGGTTTTATCTTTCAGTTTTACAATCTGATTCCCAGCCTCACCGCCCGTGAAAATGTGGCTTTAGTGACGGAGATTGCCCGTTATCCCATGTCGCCGGAGGAAGCGCTGGAGCGCGTGGGCTTGAGCGATCGCCTCGACCATTTCCCCTCGCAGCTTTCAGGCGGTGAACAACAACGAGTAGCGATCGCCCGTGCTATTGCCAAACGTCCTGAAGTGCTGCTGTGTGACGAACCGACCGGCGCATTGGATTATCAAACGGGGAAGCTCGTCTTAGAAGCCTTAGCTCAGGTCAATCAAGACTTGGGGACTACGACTGCTGTGATTACGCACAATGCAGGGATTGCGGCGATGGCCGATCGGGTGGTGACGATGCGAAGTGGGGCGATCGCCTCGATTCAGCCGAACTTGACTAAGGTTTCGCCAAGTGAATTGGACTGGTGATTTTGAGCAGATGAGGAATCAGGGATGAAAGCGCTCGATCGTAAACTGACACGAGATCTATGGAATCTCCGAGGACAGGTCATGGCCATTTCCCTGATCGTGGCCTGTGGTATCACCAGTTTTATCTCCATGAGTGGCGTGTATCAATCTCTGAATCTGACTCAGGCGACCTACTATGATCAATACCGCTTTGCTCAAGTTTTTGCTCAACTGAAGCGCGCCCCTGAATCACTCGCCGCACCAATTCGAGAGATTCCAGGAGTGGGACAGGTGCAAACTCGCGTGGTCACAGAGGTGACGTTGGATCTGCCCGGTCGAAAAGAACCTGCAACCGGACGGCTCGTGTCGATTCCAGAGCAACAGCAGCCCATTTTGAATGATTTATTCATTCGTCAAGGACGCTATATTGCGGCCAGGGATGAGGTGCTGATGAGCGAGGCGTTTGCTCAGGCGAATCATTTGGGGTTGGGCGATCGCATTGGAGCCGTGATCAATGGTCGCTGGCAGTCGCTCCAGATTGTGGGGATTGCCCTCTCACCTGAGTATGTCTATGAGATTCGAGGGGGAGATTTTTTTGCGGATAATGAGCGATTTGGTGTGCTGTGGATGGGGCGGAAAGCCTTGGGGAGTGCCTTTGATCTGGATGGCGCTTTCAATGATATTGCCCTCACCTTAACGCCGGAGGCCAGAATTCCGGAAGTGCTGTTTCGGTTA
>JALOOP010000242.1 GCA_025454315.1 Oculatellaceae cyanobacterium Prado106 | reverse complement strand
ACTTGATGTTGGATTTCATGACCTTGACCCAACCAACACAATTGGCTCTCAATATTTTCTAGAGACTGGCAAAGCGATCGCCAGCCTCAATCAAAGCGCTCCGAATTCCCGGTTCGGTCATGGAATGTCCTGCATCGGGGACGACAATAAACTCTGCTTCGGGTAGGGCTTGGTGCAGTTCCCAGGCGGAGATCATGGGACAAACGACATCGTAGCGGCCTTGCACAATCACCGTGGGGAGATGACGGATGCGATCGCACCCCCGCAAAAGCTGATCTTCCGTCTCCAAGAACCCCTTGTTGACAAAATAGTGGCATTCAATCCGGGCAAAGGCATCGGCAAACTGGCTCTCCCCAAATTTTTGCTGCAAGTTGGGGTCAACCCGTAATTTGCTCGTGCTGGCTTCCCAAATCGACCAGGCTTTGGCCGCTTCCGCTCTGACGGATGCATCGGGACTGGTCAAGCGACGGTAATAGGCACTGATTAGGTCGGAGCGTTCTTCGGGAGGGATGGGCTGGAGGTAAGCCTCCCAGGCATCTGGGAAAATGTAGCTGGTGCCTTCCTGGTAGAACCACTGCAATTCTTTCTGACGCAGCATAAAGATGCCTCGCAGAATCAAGCCTTTGCAAGCTTCGGGATGGGTTTGGCTATAGGCCAGTGACAAGGTACTGCCCCAACTGCCGCCGAACACGACCCATTGATCAATGCCCAGGTGAACCCGCAGCTTTTCAATGTCCTGAACTAGATCCCAGGTTGTGTTTTCGTGGAGTTCCGCATGGGGTGTACTTTGTCCACAGCCTCGCTGGTCAAAGAGGATGACGCGCCACTTTTGGGGGTCAAAATACTGTCGATAGATGGGGTCAATGCCGCCACCGGGGCCACCGTGCAGAAAAATAACGGGCTTGCCCTCGGGGTTGCCCACTTGTTCAAAGTAGATTGTGTGCAGGTCGGAGACGGGGAGAAACTCGGTGGCGTAGGGGGCGATCGGCGGGTACAGTTCACGCATAGCAAAAACGGTTCACGTCTAGAAGATGGGTCAATTCAGGCTCACACCACAAATGGGGTGGAGAGCAACCTAGTTTTGGTTGCCATCCACCCCATTAAATTTATCCTGAATTTCGCAGCTTCTCTATCTTGAACGCGACGAAGAGGCTTCTTGCTAGATAGTGCTGTGAAACCCTGTTGGGATCGGAGATGGCAACGCGGCTCCTGGCGATCGAGAAACGACTTGCCAAATTATGAGCATTCATCTGATTCAATGCGGAGAATTGCTTTGCGTTAGCGACGAAAGGCGACTTTCACTTCTGGCTTGAGCAGATAAAAGATGATGACACCGCTAATGGCCAAACTGATGATGTTGAGGCCACTCCCACTAATCAAATCAACCAGTGCCATCAAAATGACTAACCCTTGCACAATCAGAGTTCCAATCCAAGACCAGGACTTCAATTTAAGCATCCCGATGCCTAAAATAACTCCGCTAATCCCTAAAATAATGCTGACGGCTCCTATCAACATGATTGCCCCGCCAGCAAGGGTTTCCTCTGCGCTAGATGCGATCGTACTGGTTAAAATTGCACCCCCGCCTAACGCAACTAGACCTAGCAGGGCACTGACCACGCCTCGGACAATCTGAAGAATTCCTAAAACTGTAATTCCAACTGGACGACTTGCAGGGTTCATAGCTCAAAGATCCCGGTGAATGGTGGAAATTGTCAGGTTGATGGTCACTCCCATAAGAGCAACCCAGAAACGATTAGGGAGAGGTTGCCCTTGCCCATTGCTTTTGGTTTGACAACTTGGTTCCAGTATTCCCAGGGCAGTAGAATTGAGACAGACTTAGCATTGAGACAGACTTAGCATTGAGACAGACTTAGCATTGAGACAGACTTAGCATTGCCTACCCTGCATTGGCCGACCTATGCATTTGCCAACATCAAGTCCATCGAACTTTCAGCAAGAACCTTTTCAATCTGGACTTCAGTCTGGACAAATTGTCTACCTGGAGCAAGGGGATACTCGGCTCTATGCGGATGTGATCCAGGTGGTTCAGGAGCGTCAGTTGTGCTGGGCAAGGCCATTGGCGTTGCTGATGACTCAGCCTGCGGACTTCCCAGAAGATTCTCTATCCTCTGAACCAGAGACACAATCGGGAGTTGAAGCGGGGCGATCGCCAACCTTCCCCCATATTTTCCGACCGAAAGAGGGATGCGAGAATATCGCTTTGTATGATTTACGACAAGGCTCCGATCTGTTGATGCCCTTGAGCTTGTTTCACATTGCCTTGGATACCGAAGTGATTCCAGTGCTGGCTCAATTGGGGCAACCCAAGCAAGAAGCGGTGAGTTCTAGCTCTGAGAGCCAGATTACCCACCGCTTGCTGCAAGATTTTATTGGACAGGTTTGGCGATCGCGTCCTGATATCTGAATCTATACCTGAAAAAGACTTGCACCCTCAATCGGATCTCAATCGTTCCAGAACTGTTTCAGCAATCATCTCAAAACAGTTATTCCAAAACAGTTGGTTCAACTGGTTCAACAACTTTGCGCGAGAACGTTTCACCAAGGGCTGTCACTAGGGGTTGGGAACCAGTCGCACGCGCCCTGCATCCATTTCGGACATTAATAGCTCTAGCGCTTCATAGTCCACGTCGGAAATGTACCCCAACCGAGTCAGTTCATAGTTGATCTCGTTTTCAATATCGGGGGTCAACTGCCGAATATGGAGCGCCTTTGCAACAAGTTTGCGAATCACATGGGCTGTTTTCATAGCAATAACACCGCAACTTTGGTCAGGGAAATCCCTTAGGGTAGATTCTCCTTAAGATGTCCCGATCGCATTGTGACGAAAAGCGCTATTTTGTAGTGATCTCGGTCACTGTGGGGACATCCGGCCATTGCAGGCAGCAGAATCATTCTAAATGGTTCAATTCACTCTCTGGGTGATGAATTCATAAACTTTCCTTGAAACTATTTTAGGCGTAACCCAACTGCTGCCCTAGATCGGAGACTTGTCAGAAAGAGGCGTAATTCCCGAACCCGCAGTATTCAGGACATTGCAACAGCGGATCTTAAACGGTGCCAGTTGGGGTGCCAGTTTTTTAGCATTTTATCCTGCTTAGGGTAGAGATTAGCACCAAATGTGGGGGAAGAGTTCTTGCTCTTGGCGATCGCCACACTAGCACCCAGTCAGTGACTTTCGCGTTCTCCAAGGTGATAGTTTGATGAAGATTCTTGCGTGTATTTCCTGATACTGCATTTTGAGAATTGTTATGGGATGTTATGCTGCATCAGTGAATTGAAATGATTCACAACATTGAAACTCATGGTGAAACCTGCAAAGCAACATCAACAAGATAAGCATTTGTCCGCGTTTCCTGCTGACGACTGAATCATCAATCTTCAGTTTGCAAATCAATCTTCAACACTTTGAAAGTTGGCCGTTTAGCGGATAGCCAATCGGCCTACAGGAGGATTCTTTCCAGAGCAAAAGTGTAGTTATGTATACTTTCTGCGGGAAATACTTGCTAAAAACTTCAATTGAAAGAATTTAGTCAGTGAAGATTCCGCAAAGTCACTGCTCTTTACTGGTTTCGTCCTGGAACTCGGGGTTATCGTCGTCTCACCTTCTGGAAATTGCACCCAGATTTCGCAACTCATCTTCACCTTCATTCTTTAGAATAAAAACCCAGCAATGCAAACCATCCTCTCCCATTCCAGAATTAAGGTTGTTCAGCTTCAAGGCAATATCCGCGCAGAGTCTGCGATCGCTCTCCAACAGCACCTAGCCGACGCGATTTCTGCCCCCGAACATACTGCCGTCGTCGTCGATATGAGCCAAGTCTCCTCCTTAGATCGCTCGGGGTTGATGGTTCTAGTCTCGACGCTGACTCTGGCACAACGATTCAATAAGCAGTTTAGATTGGTGGGCGTTTGCCCCTCGGTGCGAATCATTTTTGAAATCAGCCAATTAGACCGAGTTTTTGAGATTACAGAAACCACACCCGCATTTGAGCAGGCTGCATAAAATTTAGGCTTTTGGGTCAAAAGCGTTTAGCATATTCAATCCGGGGCAGGTGATTCAGTCACTTGTCCCGGATTGTTTTTTGGATACAGTCCTTGTTGCTGTAGCCTTGTCGCTGTGAATGGCATCGGGGAAGGAAGATCGCAATGCTGAAGGTTCAATCCAGGAATTCTTAAGGGAATTTTTGAGAATTTTGCGGGAATTGGCTTAAGGGAATTAGCTTGAGAAGTTAACTTGAGAAGTTAACCCTTTGAGTCAGGTGATGCTTTCCTTGAACCCACGCAGAGCCGAAGCTTGGGATAGACTTTTGGGCAAAATTCTGAAAAACTGCGCGTGAGATTCACACTACTATGGTTTGGATGGGATGAGGGATTGGGTTGGGAAAGGCTAGAAGAAGGAATCTCTGAAGAGTTCCAGTAAATCAGCCCTATGACAGATTCTAAGGATTCTGCATGGACAGATTCTGGAAAAACAGAGAGATTCCAGAACCTTCAAAGTTTTCCAGAATTGGGGAGTTCAAGGAGCCACATCTCTGTCAGTACAACTGTTGCAGATTATGAATAGATTGGACTGATGGGCAGCTTTGACTGAATTAATAGTTTTGACTGATAGACAGCCGATCGCCAAGACAGCCGATCGCCAAGACAACCGACGCTGACCGAACAAGCAACCTCAAGCTCGGCCTCTCCTGCAAACTTCTCTCCTGCAAACTTCTACCTGTGTTCTCACGAAGATCAGGGAAATGCTCTATCATCTCTCCTATGTCGTGATGTTGGCCAAGTGCGATCGCCAAACGTCTTGGATGATTCCCGGTTGTGAAAATCAAGCAGCCCACTTCCGACATAACCCTACAACGAACCGGAAAAGCAAGACAGCAGGCTCCTCCCATATCCCCCAAGCATTGATTGAAAAGGGCTGTCGTAAGAGCGCTGTAGGAAGTTTCAAGAATTTTAGGAAGTTTAAGAATTTTAGGAAACGAAGGACTGAGTTATTGTGGCAGTTGCAGTAGAACAATTACTAACGCCAGACATCCATCGCCCTGCACGCTATTTGGGCAATGAGCTGGGGGCTGTGCATAAGGCATGGGACACCACCACCGTCCGCTGGGTGTTGACCTACCCGGAAGTCTATGAGGTTGGGGCTTCTAATCTAGGTCACATTATTCTTTACAGCATTCTCAATACGCAGCCCCGGCAGTTGTGCGATCGCGCCTACCTCCCCGCCCCCGACCTGGCGACCAAACTGCGCGATACTCAAACGCCTTTGTTCGCGGTGGAATCGAGGCGATCGCTGACCCAATTCGACATCCTGGGCTTTAGCCTCAGCTATGAGCTAGGAGCCACCAATATCCTAGAGATGCTGGACTTGGCCGGAATTCCCCTGACCTGGCAAGAGCGGCAGGCCGCAGGCATCTGGGATGTGGAACAGGGCAGCTACCCGCTGATTTTCGCTGGGGGTCAGACCGCGACTTCCAATCCAGAACCTTATGCGGATTTCTTTGACTTTGTGGCGTTGGGGGATGGCGAGGAGCTTTTGCCCGAGATTGGGCTGGTGATTGAACAGGGGAAAGCGGCAGGGTTGAGCCGTGAGGAACTGCTGTTTGACCTGGCGCAGGTGCCGGGGGTCTATGTGCCGCAGTTCTATGAGATGGTGGAAGGAGGGGCTGTAGTTCCCAATCGACCTGGGGTGCCGGAGCGCATTTTGCGGCGAGTCGCTACTCCCATTCCTGCTTACTCGATCGGGTTGGTACCCTACATTGAGACGGTGCATGATCGGTTGGTGATTGAGATTCGGCGGGGCTGCACGCGGGGCTGTCGGTTTTGCCAGCCGGGGATGTTGACTCGTCCGGCGCGGGATGTGGAGCCGCAGCAGGTGATTGAGGCGATCGAACAAGGGATGCGGGCTACGGGCTACAACGAGTTTTCCTTGCTATCGCTGAGTTGCTCTGATTATTTGGCCTTGCCTGCGGTGGGCATGGAAATCAAAAATCGGCTCAAGGACGAAAATATTGGCCTATCGTTGCCCAGTCAGCGGGTCGATCGCTTTGATGAGAACATTGCTCAGATTATTGGGGGCAACCGTCCAGGCAGTCTCACCTTTGCGCCAGAGGCGGGCACCCAGCGAATGCGCGACATTATTAATAAGGGCTTGACCAACGAGGAACTGCTGCGTGGTGTAAAAACCGCCCATGAGCAGGGCTGGGATAAGGTCAAACTTTACTTTATGATTGGGCTACCCGGAGAAACCGATGTGGATGTCATTGGCATTGCTGAGACATTGCGTTGGCTTCAGCAGGAATGCCGGGGCAAGGGGCGCAGGAGTCTAGGCTTTAATGTCACGATTTCTAATTTCACCCCCAAACCCCATACGCCCTTCCAGTGGCACTCTGTTTCTACGGCAGAGTTTACGCGGAAGCAGCGCCTCCTGCGGGAAGAATTTCGGGGCATTCGCAACCTCAAGGTTAACTTTACAGATGTCCGCATTTCAGCGATGGAGGACTTTGTGGGACGGGGCGATCGCCGCCTCGCTGCTGTGGTTCGTCGCGCCTGGGAGCTAGGGGCAGGCATGGATTCCTGGTGGGAAAGCCAGGATCGCGCCTTTGCGGCCTGGACAGAGGCGATCGCCGAAGCCGGGATGACCTGGAAGTACCGACAGGTCGAGCATGGGGAGTGGAATGTTTTTCAGGATGCAACTCCAGATATCGTCTCTCAAGATACAAAAATTGACGACGCAACCGTTCAGGATGGATTTCAGCAAGATCAACTGGAACAAGATCATCCCGAACAAAATCAACTGAAACAAGATAGATCTCAACTCGATATCTCGAACGAAGATGTATCGCAAGAGATGGATGTTAGTGCGATCGCCGATGCCCCTCTCCCCTGGTCGCATCTCGATACGGGCATTGACATTCAATGGCTAAAGGAGGATCTGCAACGGGCGCTGGCGGCAGCTACGGTTCCCGATTGCTCGTTTGAGGGTTGTTCACATTGTGGCGTGTGTAGTACGGACTTTGGGCATAACGTGGTGGTGCCGCCGCCGCCGATTCCCCAATTTTCCGGGCAGTTTGTGCCCAATCAAGAACGGGCACAGCGACTGAGAGTCTGGTTTGGCAAGCTAGGAGACATGGCGTTGACCAGCCACCTCGACCTAGTGCGGCTGTTTGACCGAGCCGTGCGACGGGCAGCGCTACCTGTCACTTTTTCGGGTGGGTTTCATCCGAGTCCCCGGATCTCTCTAGCCAATGCGCTCTCGCTGGGAGCCACTAGTTCTGGTGAGATCGTGGACTTTGACCTGACGCGCTGGGTCGAACCCCAGGAATTTCAGGCACGACTCGCGGCTCAGTTGCCGGATACTATTCCCCTCTACCAGATTGAACCCGTGTTGCTCAATGCCCCCTCAGCAACCCAACTTCTGGAGCAGGCGGAGTATTGGATTACGGTTTGTGCCGTCAGCCAGTCTGCGATTGACCAGCCGATTGACCAGCCGATTGACCAGCCGATTGACCAATCTGTGACCGACCAGAATCAATGGGAGAACTGGGTCGCCTCTGTCTTGGCGGCGCAAACCCTCAATGTGGTTCAAACCACTAAATCTGGCAAAAAGCGAGAGGTTAACTTGCGCGATCGCCTCTTTGCTCTAGAATGCATTTCACCTGAATCCAGCGATGCAGTCCCGGCCTATCTACCGCCGAACCGCTTTGATCATCTGGATTTCGTCACCCTTCGCTATGTCGGAAGCTGCCGCAATGACGGTACCTTGTTGCGGCCTGAGCATGTCATTGACCTGTTGGAGCAAGTCAACTCGGTGGAACTCCACCTGTTGCATGTGCATCGTCGTCAACTTCTGCTGGGAGATGCGATCGCCGCTCCAGCCCTCTAGCCCTCGTCTAGAAATTTTGGGATTGGTGATGGATGAGGATGAATCTGTGCAGTGCGACGGCGCTGTGTGACACAAATTTATTCCGGGATAAAGCAACCCCAAAATTCTTGAGAAATCCTCTAGAAATGGCCGGAAAATTCTCTGAAAATCCGCTGAAACTCAGTTCCTATCGTCTCTGTGCATAGTTTTGTAAACAGCTTCTTTGTAAAAAGTTCACTCCGAACACTAGCGCAATCCATTCTCCGCGCTATAATTTCTGCAAGAGAAGCTGTTGTGATGGCGACTCGGGGTGGTGCCTGTGGTCATCGGCACCCCGCCTGAAGTCAAGTTCACACCCGCCAAGCCTTTGATTTATCTGCGATCGCTGGGTGCCTATCTCAATCCCATGCCGCCAATAGGTTTTGTACTATTTACCCGGTATCGGTTGAGGGGCTGGTCGTTGTAATTGACTTGAACCTCTTGATGCTCCCCCGGTTTGGAATACCCCGGTTTGGAAACGGATGGTTGTTCTATAAGCGGTGACATCATTCTTTTTTCAAGGACTTGTCCTACCCATGAATGGTTTCAGGGTAGGTAAATCTCTTCTTTCTTGCCATTTTGTGGAGTTTGACTCCAATTCAGTATTGATGTGCAGCCCAGGTGGTACCCCAGAAGCCAGTACCTCTGCCACTGCCGATTTTTGAGGAACTTGAATGCCAAAGCAAATTATCATTGCCGAGCAGCACCGTATTGCTGCCGTCTTTTCAGAAGATCAGATCCAAGAGTTGATTGTTGCAAAGGGAACGCACCAGGTCGGAGATATCTATCTGGGTGTCGTCGAGAATGTACTTCCGGGGATTGATGCCGCCTTCGTCAATATTGGCGATAGCGAACGCAACGGATTTATCCATGTCACCGACCTTGGTCCCCTACGCCTTCGCAAGTCCGCTGGTTCCATCACCGAACTCCTCGCACCGCAACAAAAAGTGCTGGTGCAAATCATGAAGGAACCGACTGGGAACAAAGGCCCCCGACTCACCGGGAATATCAGCCTCCCCGGTCGCTACCTGGTTCTCATGCCCTTTGGCCGGGGTGTCAACCTCTCCCGCCGCATCCGCAGTGAGGCCGAACGCAACCGTCTCCGCGCCCTCGCCATTCTGGTCAAACCTGCTGGCATGGGCTTACTGGTTCGCACCGAAGCCGAAGGTGTCGCCGAAGAAGCCATCATTGAAGACCTGGAAACCTTGCAAAAGCAGTGGGAAAGCATTCAGCAAGAGGCCATGTCTACCCGCGCCCCCAGTCTGCTCAACCGCGATGACGACTTCATCCAGCGAGTCCTGCGAGATGTTTACAGCGCCGATGTCAACCGCATTGTGGTCGATTCTCATACCGGTTTAAAGCGGGTTAAACAATATTTGACCAACTGGAACGGTGGCAAAATTCCGCCCCATGTCTTTATTGATCACCACCGCGATCGCGTCTCAATTCTCGAATATTTCCGCGTCAATGCCGCCATTCGTGAAGCCCTCAAACCCCGCGTCGATCTACCTTCCGGTGGCTACATCATCATCGAACGCACCGAAGCGCTGACCGTCATTGATGTCAACTCTGGTTCCTTCACCCGTTCCGCGACCGCGCGTGAGACCGTTCTCTGGACGAACTGCGAAGCTGCCGCCGAAATTGCCCGTCAGCTTCGACTCCGCAATATCGCTGGGGTGATCATCATTGACTTCATCGATATGGACTCCAACCGCGACAAGCTCCAAGTGTTGGAACAGTTCAACAAAGCCCTACGCGCCGACAAGGCCAGACCCCAAATCGCCCAACTCTCCGAACTGGGACTGGTGGAACTGACCCGCAAACGCCAAGGTCAAAACATCTACGAACTCTTTGGCCGCCCCTGTACCACCTGCGGCGGACTCGGCCATCTCGTCCATCTCCCCGGCGAAACCGAATCTCTCAGCACCGACCCCACCGAAACCCTGCGCCCCATTGCAGCCATCCCCGAGGCTCGAACCTTCCCCACCCGCGAAGCCCGCGAACCGAGAGAGTCCAGAGAATTTCGTGAAGGCCGTGAACCCCGAGAAGCCAGGGATTCTAGAGAGTCTAGAGACTTTAAGGAACCCAGAGAAACCTGGGAAAGATCCACGGATGATCTGGATCTAGATGCCTCCCCCGATCTCCAAGAACTCGACCTAGCCAGCCATCCTAGCTATGAGCGGAGTAGTCGAGGAGGCGATCGCCGTCGTCGTCGCAGCCGAGTCCGGGTGGGTGAACCAGTGATCAAAGGTGCGATCGCCAAAACTGCCGATCCAGATACGGAAACCGAAATCACGCCAGAAGAGGCACCCTTCCCCATTGCAGCACCTACCCGCACGCCTCGGGGTGAACGGGGCGAAAGACCTGAACGCGGTGAACGGCCTGAACGGGGTGAACGACCTGAACGCGGTGAACGTTCCGAACGGGGCGATCGCGGTGAACGGCCTGAACGCGGTGAGCGCGGTGAACGGGGCGATCGCATGGAGCGCGGCAGAGGCGGCAGACGGGAACGCCCAGCGGCTGAACCACCCCAAGTCATCTCCGTCGAAATGACCGAAGAGGAACAGGAAGTTTACTCGCTCATGGGCATTTCACCCTTGGTTTTGACCACGGAAACCGTCCGTGACCCCAAATCAGCGATCATTGAGGTGACGCTGCCCGGTCAAAGTACTCGGATTACCCAAACCGAACTGGAACCCGTCACCTTCATGGATG
>JALOOP010000601.1 GCA_025454315.1 Oculatellaceae cyanobacterium Prado106 | reverse complement strand
AGGCCAATGGGGAGTCCTTCGAGTTGCCCCAGTCCCGTTTTGACGGCATCGACTAGACCCGTTTTGTCTTGGGTGTCTCGGATGCGATCGCCGTAGGCTTTGCGATCGCGAAACTTCAGAGGGTCAACGGGGCGAACGCCTTCGTCTAAGGGATGCCAGGTGCCAGGGTCGATCAGTTGACGAACCCGCTCATCGCTAAAAATTCGGGTGTGGTAGCCGCATTCCAGGCAGACCATTTGATTGGCGCGCAGATCTTTGGTGTAGGTGAGAACGCTGCATTCGGGGCATTTGCTCCAGAGTCCATCGGCGATTTCGCGTTCCTGAGTGCCTTGACTCAGGGGTTCAGATTTCCGACGATTTGCGAACCAATCAAATAGAGACATGAGCCGTGACGGGGGTAGACAGTATGAACGTGAAATCGAAGAGACTACTGGGGAATGTCTGCAATCGTGGATTGCGCGCGACTTAGTTCTTTTATCGTTTACGCCTCCTGGACTTCATCCTCCATTGGGCTTAAGAGCAGTAATGCAGTCCATTGGTCTTGGGGACGAACCTGTAGGACGGCAGATAGTCCACAACTGGGATAAGAGGTGCTGCCTTGAGCAATCACTCGTGCGGGAATCCCCTGAGCCGTCAACATTTGCTGCATCAGCTCAGCTTCCCAGTGGTGATCGGTGGTGCGGATGGTTGTCCAGGTCACAAAATCATCTTATCAGAGGGAGGAGTCATCTGAGATGGCATCGGTCATGGGAAAGATCAACCGTGAGATCCCAGATTGATATCATAAAAGTCTAAAGCCTTCTGGGGAAAGTTCCCGATCGCCATTGATAAAATCATCCAATCTTAAATAAAAGCTTAGATTGAATGCCTGAATGTCTGAATGTCTGATCGAATATCTGGATGCTGAATATCTGGATGGATAAACTGGGTGCGATCGCCTTTCCTACGCCTTAAGGAAGGCCACAAGCGCTTCCAGTTTTGTCCAAGCGGCACCACTTTTGAGAATATCCTGAGCCAGACTTACGCCTGCTTGATAAACGTCCAGAGGATCATCACCCGCTTGTACGGCTCCACCAACTTTCAAAGCCAAAGCAGCATTGAGCGCTACGACTTCTTGCTGAGCTTGAGTGCCCTTGCCTTGCAGAACCGCCGTTAAAATCTCAGCATTTTCAGCAATTTCGCCGCCGCGTAAAGCCGTGGTAGGAGCCTCTGATAGTCCCAGTTCAGCCGGATTCAGGGTCAAAGACTGTACCT
Organism: Oculatellaceae cyanobacterium Prado106; assembly: GCA_025454315.1. Taxonomy (GTDB): domain Bacteria; phylum Cyanobacteriota; class Cyanobacteriia; order Elainellales; family Elainellaceae; genus Prado106. The sequence continues at coordinate 1,601 of JALOOP010000601.1, read as the reverse complement.
GTCCCTGAGACAGCACTGCCAAGTCCGTCAAATCTGCGAGTCCCGCTTCATCTAGTTTTTCTCGCCCATGAAGGACGATCGCCTCCTGGCGCTCCAGTAGATTCAGGGCTTCGGCCATGGTCGGCACAATGGCGGGGTTGAAAACGCCAATCACCTGCCCAGAAGGGCGAAGCGGATTAACCAAAGGCCCCAGGAGATTAAACACCGTTCTGACCTTCAAGGTTTTGCGGAGTGGCGCAACGGATTTCATGGCAGGGTGCCAACCGGGGGCAAACAGGAAGGTAATGCCTACTTCTGAAAGCGCAGCTCTAGCTTTTTCGGGCGTGGTGGCCAAATTAACACCCAGTGCCTCTAACACATCTGCAGAACCGACTTTGCTGGATGCCGCTCGATTGCCATGCTTGGCGACCGGAATGCCTGCGGCTGCCGTGACAAAGGCAACTGCCGTGGAGATATTGAACGTCGATGCGCCATCGCCGCCCGTGCCACAGGTGTCAATCAACGGGGTGCTAGCCGATGCGGTTTCTGGAAGTCCTCCCAGGGATTGATTCTGGAGCACCTGCGCCATACCCGCCAACTCACTCGCCGAGATACCTTTGGCCTGAATCGCAATCAGAATAGCCCCAGACATCACCGGGGGAATGGCTTCTGCAAGCCAGCCTTCCATCAGGGTCGCGGCCTGGGGAACGGTCAGGGATTGGCCTTCTAGGAGTTGCTGCAAGAGGGCAGCCCAGTCATGGGTGGAGGGGGATTCTAAGGGGTTCAAGGTGGCGGGGGAGGCGGAGGAGTTGCTCATAGACTGTTATAAACCGTTAAGTTATAGACCGTTAAAAGGGGGGCGATAGAAATGGGAAGGCATGAGGAAGGGGTGCATCCTTCTTTTTACCATTGAATTGAGGGCAATGTTGCAAAGGATTGGGGGATGGGGGAGGAGGGCGATCGCCAATTAACGAGCAATTCCATCAGTCACCAACCTCTAAATTTCAGCCTTGGGGCGTTGGAAAGTCTTTTGCGCTACATGGAAAGTTTAAGGAAGCGGGTTTTTTTAACAAGATTTTGAGCAAAGTTCGATGGAACCGATGGAGTGGACTAGGCGATCTGTTAAGCAAATGTGGGAAAGCTAGGTGCAGGACTGACTCAGCGTGGCATTGGATGTCAATCAAGTTTCAGGATGTCCTGAAGCAGGTGATTGAACTGCGAATCTAGCGATAGAGCGCAAACGCTTCTTTAAATGCCTCTTGGATGTGGTGTGCCGGATACAGCAAACAGATGGAATTCCTCTGCTGCATAGAATTTCGAGATGCCGATCGCGTCAGCGTCCTATTTGTTCTTCCTTATACATTTTTTAAAGTTTTACTGGCCATGACTCCCAAAAGCAGCAAGATTCGTTTCCCCCTTTGGCAATATCTCACCCAGCCACTTTTTGAAGAACAGTGCCCAGCTATTCTCAATCCTCGGCTGTACTGGCACCTATATCAAGTTCGTTATCTAGAGAAATGTTGGACAACGTATCATCGCCCCGAGGAACATTTTCACAACTAAGTAGTCATTTTAGATTCCTCTAAAATGCAACTCAACATCACAAAGCAGGATAACAGGAG
>JALOOP010000241.1 GCA_025454315.1 Oculatellaceae cyanobacterium Prado106 | reverse complement strand
GTCTCTATCGATAGGTGACGAGCATCTGGTCTTTCCATACTCCACCTCCTTATCTCTTTACTTCCATTATGCATTTTCTTTCATTGCCGAGGCAATAGTCAACGCAGGATGCATGGAAACGCAGCGGAACACACCATCCATGATCAATCATGAATTGTCAAAGATGCGATCGCCATCCCCCTTCCATCAAACCAATCAGGGTCAACGCACTTTAATCTCAACCCACAACTCCAATCCGAAGAAGCCGAACTTGAGACTCTAGAAGCACCGCCTGATCTCGACAATAAGCCCCTGAATCCCTAGGAGCATTAACCCGCTCTAGCCAAACCTGGCACCGCCCGACAAAGTCCCCTTATTGCCACTCTCCCCTAGCAATTAATATCGTTCTACAAAGTCTTCAAACCTAGCTAACCCAAGCTTTTGATCCACAAAGCCACGCTTCAGCCTAAGCATATAGTTCACAAAACTTAACTTGACCTTATTGAGAAAGATTCTAAACTACTTTTTATGCCGCTTATTGAGAATCTATCTCAACAGGCCAAGTCCTTTATCCACCAACCTATCGATGCAAACATACGACAATCCAACCGTCCGCTACGATTGGTGGGCCGGCAACGCTCGCTTTGCCAATCTTTCGGGTTTGTTCATTGCCGCCCATGTCGCTCAAGCTGCACTCATTGCATTTTGGGCAGGTGCATTCACCCTGTTTGAAATCTCCCGCTTTGATCCAACCCAATCCATGGGCGAACAGGGATTCATTCTGCTGCCTCACCTCGCTACCCTCGGCTTTGGCGTAGGCGATGGCGGCACCGTAGTCGATACCTATCCCTACTTCGTGATCGGAGCCATTCATTTAATATCCTCCGCCGTGTTGGGCGCAGGCGCACTCTTCCATACCTTAAGAGCCCCAGAAGACCTAAAAACAGCCACCGGACAAGCCAAGAAATTCCACTTTGAGTGGAGCAATGCCAAGCAACTCGGCTTAATCCTGGGTCACCATCTCCTCTTTTTGGGGGCAGGCGCATTGCTCCTGGTGGCAAAAGCCATGTACTGGGGCGGACTCTACGATGCCGCATCGCAAACCGTCCGCCTGGTCACCGAACCCACCCTCAATCCAGCCGTCATCTACGGCTACCAAACCCACTTCGCCAGCATCGACAATCTCGAAGATCTCGTGGGTGGGCATATCTATGTCGGTGTCATGTTGATTGCAGGCGGCATCTGGCATATCCTGGTTCCCCCCATGGGCTGGGCAAAGAAAGTGCTGATCTTCTCCGGTGAAGCGATTTTGTCCTACTCGCTGGGTGGCATTGCCCTGGCTGGTTTCGTCGCAGCCTATTTCTGTGCGGTCAACTCCTTTGCCTATCCCGTCGAGTTCTACGGTGCCACCCTCGATGTCAAACTCGGGATTACACCCTACTTTGCCGATACTGTCACCCTCCCGCTCGGTGCCCATACCTCACGGGCATGGCTAGCCAATGCTCACTTTTTCCTAGCCTTCTTCTTCCTGCAAGGGCATCTGTGGCACGCCCTCCGCGCCATGGGCTTCGACTTCCGTCGAGTCGAACGCGCCTTAAACTCGGCTGAAGTGTAGGGCTGAAATAGAGCGTTATTGACTCTCCCTTTCTTGTCAAGTTTCTCCTTTCAACATTTCTCCTTTCAACGTTCCTCTGGTAGTTAAAGAGGTCTGTGGGGTTTCAGTTCATCCGATTGAAACCCCTTTCCTAATCCTCAATGAAAAATTCCAAGACAGGACAATCTGCAATCCATAAACACTGGAGTTTAATAAAAATGGAAAATACACAAGTTAATCCCCTCAATTCTTCAACATTAGACAACGCTGCTAACCCAACCGCATCCACCCAAAACCCAGACCAACCCTCTCCCCCACTCCTCAAACGCATCGAGATCTGGATCGGTCGATTAGCCATGTTTAGTGTGACGACGATTTTAACTGCGATCGCCCTCACCGCCCATTCCTAACCCTGTATTCATCTGTAGTTATCTGCGTTCATTCATCTGTGTTCATTCATCTGTGTTTATCTGTGTTCATCTGTGTCCATCTGCGTTCCCCCACCCATCCCCATGCTTAACTCCCCCCAAGCCCTCTGGCTCAACGTTAGCCCCGCATTCACAAAACTCGATCGCCCCCTCCTCAAAACCCTCTCCCAACAAACCGACATCGCTCAATGGCAATACCAACAATCCCCCGACGAACCCCTCTCCCTAGAAATCGCCCTCACCCTCCTGCACGACTATCTCAAGCACAACTCCCAGCCCATTCACCTACTTGGCCATAGCACCGCCGGACTCCTCGCCCTCCTCTACGCAAGGCGCTACCCCGAAAGAGTGCGATCGCTCACCCTCCTCTCCGTCGGTGTCCACCCCGCCGTCGATTGGCAAGCCCACTACTACACCCAACTCCAACTCCTCCCCTGCCCCCGCGAAACCCTCCTCACCCAAACGGTCTACCACCTCTTCGGTCGCCAATGCCCACACCGAACCCGAGAATTCCGCAAAATGTTAGACCAAGATCTGCAATGTTCACTCTCCCCGCACAATCTCTATCAACGAGCCAGTTACTTTCCCCATGGCGCTCCCGTTCCACTCCTCGTATGCGGCGGCCAAAACGACACCATCATCGATCCCAATCTTCTACAGGGATGGCAAACTTGGTTAAAAGAGGGCGATCGGCTTTGGCAATGCCCTAATGGACGCTATTTCTTTCACTATTGTTATCCAGAAATGGTGAGTCAACAAATCAGTCAATTCTGGGATGCATTAACGGAATCAGCCTATGTTTCAATCCCTGGAGTTCTCTAAAGAAAGGGTTTTAGTTCCCGAATTTATGGCCATAGATGTTGGTTTGTAAGGACTGAAGTCCTTACTACAAGCCTGTTTGTAGTGAGGACTTTAGTCCTCATCACTGTAAGAATCGTTGAATTGGAACTGGGCAAGACCTGGTGATTCCAGAAAGTGATTCCTGGATTGATTTATCAAGTTTCATCAATTGCAAGATCTCAGATTTACAATCACGCTTGCAGCTTCAACATTAGCTCAGCGTAAACCTGCTCAGCCGCCTTTGCAACACTTGGACTTAACTCCAACCCCAAGCCTAGATTCTCAGCCTCAATCAGATACACCGTTACTTCACTAGGAAAATCTTCACCAAAAATTTTGCGACCAGCGGCGATCGCATGATCCCACCGAAAATCATGCAGACTATATCCCTGCGTCGGCAATTGCTCCAACACCTCCCCCGGCACCTGATAAATCGCCCCCGGTTCCGACCCGGTAGAACTCGCGTCAATAATAATCAGCGCCGTACTCCCCCGCGCTTGAAACATGACTTCCATCCCTCCCGTACCACAGTCATAAACTCGGACATTGAGCAGAGGTGTATCCTGCAAAGCCCGCTGTATTCGCTGAGCAATCAACACCCCGACTCCATCATCAGAACGATTGAGATTGCCACAGCCAATGATCGTGAGCATGGGGAGATGGAGAGGTAAGGAGATGGGCTATCGACAACAGTTTCGATCGGCTTCGCTTAGAGGGTTTGCGCCCCCTAAATCCCCCAACTTTGGGGGACTTTGAGTTCGATGAATCTTCCGAGATTGCTCCTTGGTGAACTTCATAAAACTCCTCGAAGACTCCTCAAAAGCTCGGCTCCCCAAAGTTGGGGCGGGGGGGCGCGAAAGCTCCAAGCGAAGCCGTTAGACCTCCAGGTTTAGCGCCCCCTAAATCCCCCAACTTTGGGGGACTTTGAGTTCGATGAATCTTCTGAGATTGCTCCAGTGAAGACTCCATTGAACACTCCATTGAACACTCCTGTGAACGCTCATGGAAGATTCCACGAAAGCTCGGCTCCCCAAAGTTGGGGCGGGGGGGCGCGAAAGCTCAGGAGGAGAAACAGGTCAGGACTTATGGGTACACAGTAAGGGAGATGGGGAGGAAAGGAAATGGGGAGATGGAGAGATGATTAGAAAGCCCCCCTTTCCCCTTTCCCCTTTCGCCTTTCCCCCCTCCTTCCCTACGCTGTCCGGAAACGCGCCAATTCCTCACCCGTCTTAGCATCATGGGCATGAACCGTACAAACTAGACAAGAGTCAAACGATCGCGCCACATGCCCAACTTCGATCGGATCATTGGGATTTTGAATCGGCGTACCGATCAGGGCGGACTCAATAGGGCCGAGGTTGCCTTGACCGTCTCGGGGGCCGACGTTCCAGGTCGTGGGGGCGATGACTTGGTAGTTTTTGATCTTGCCGCCTTCGATTTCGACCCAGTGGCAGAGTGAGCCTCGGGCGGCTTCGGTGGCTCCCCAGCCGCGACCGTCTTTCTCGGTGGGTTTGATGTACCAGGGATCGGTGAGACGGAACTCGCGGAGACAGCGTTCGGCTTCGCGGTACAGTTTAACAATTTCGTGGACACGGGCGAGTTGACGCAGATGGATATTTGCGCCGCCCATTTCTTTGAACGCGCTGAGGATGAAACCATCGTAGTGCTGCCAATCTTCTCCATGTCTGCCGCCTGCGACGAGTTGGCGAGACAGCGCCCCGGCTTCCAGGCGGCCAATGTCCTGGTGGCTGACGGCAGTAGACCAGGAATAGGCATGGTCAAAGTCTTTGGCGTTATTTTGGATCGGATTGGTGGTGCGATCGAAGGGATGCACATCGGCCATGCCCTCGTCGTACCAGGAATGGGTGGTGTTTTCCCGTGCAAAGGTGTGATCCATTAGCGTGTGCGTATCGGTGAAACTATCGTATACGCCACTCTTCATGATCATGGCCGCGTTGCGTCCGGCGATCGTCGGTTTTTGATAGCGATCTTCGTGCGGCAAATATCCCCAGGTGACATACTTGCCCACACCTGCGCCATAGGTATCCAGGCCAATATCCAGACCCATCCGCCAATAGAAACCCAGATCAGAATTAGCATGGTCAGGGCTTTCATCCATCCAGGCCATGAAGTCATCATAGGTTTTGATTTCTTCGTAGCGCTCCAGCGAACAGCCCAACCACACGGGTTCTAGCCAATTCTTACGGAAGTACTCCAGGAGTGACCAGGCGCGGGTGACATCGGTGAGCGTCGGGGCACACATGACACCCCCCGGCACCATGAAACTGGAGTGCGGCCATTGTCCGCCAAAGAGCGCATAGATTTCGACAGGTTTAGCCGAAATGGTGACACCCAGTTCATAGGATTTGCCCGTGTAGGCGGTGAAACGTTTGCAGGCTTCTTCGTAGAACGGACTGTCTTTGTATTTGGAATGGGTGAGGTCGATCGCAAACAGCCCATAAAAGTATCGGGGAATGCTCTGAATCGACTCGACAATTTGCCCCAGGTTGCGCGCCAAAATCGCATTCCGAGGAACTTCAGTGCCCCAGGCGGTATCCAGCGCCCAAGACGCACAGGTGAGGTGAGAAGCGCCGCAAATGCCGCAGATCCGAGGCGTGACAATCAATCCGGCCTGGGGATCTTTGCCCTTCAGAATGATTTCAAATCCACGAAACAACTCCGCATGAGTCCAGGCATTGACCACCTGACCATCTTCAATTTCAACCCGCACATCTAAATCGCCTTCTACCCGACCCACCGGGGAGATATCTAAGGTTTGGACTGCCATAGTTCTTTAAGGTTTTGAATGGTGTAATGGGGATTAAACGGTAAAGATGTCTTCTTCAGCCCAACCGGGGGTTGAGTCTTTGGCCACGATCGTCAACAGCGCGTAGTCTTTCTTGTTGAATCCCGGTGGCAATTCCTTGGGCACACCCATCACCGTCTGTGTTTTAAAGACCGTTCCGGGTTTGAGATCATGGAAGGGAAATTCCGGTTCCGTACAGCCTAAACAAGGCATCCCTGCACGAGTCTTAGACGAAACCCGATTCCACAGAATGCGGTTGCAGGAGGAGTGCGTCATGGGGCCTCGGCAACCCAGGTCATAGAACAAACAGCCCCGCCGTTGACCAAATTCATCGATCGAGGCTTTGTAGGCAAAGTGAACATTACGAGTGCAGCCCGTTTGGGTGAAGCTGCGGAAGAAGGTTTGGGGACGGTTGAACTCGTCTAGGGTGATGTCGCCAATGCGACCTGTTGCGATCGCCACCAAAATCTGAGTAATCCAGTCCGGATGCGCGGGACAACCCGGAATGTTAATCACGGGCAAACCACCCTTGGAGATGTAGTCTGATCCTAAAAATCCACCCGACTGCCGCTTGAGGAACTGCAACCCTTCTGATTCGCTAGGATTGGGAGACATCGCGGGTATACCACCCCAGGTCGCACAATCGCCGACAGCCACCACAAATCCAGCCACGGCGGCTAAATCTTGCAACCAGTCTTTCATCGGACGATGGGCAAACCGATTCCATTCTCCAGTGCCATTGGGCGCATTAACGACGCTCCCTTCAAACACCAAAATATCAAGCTGAATCTTGCCGGAGATACAATCCCAGAGCAATTGCTGCAGATCATTTCCCAGTTCCAGACCGAGGGAAGGATGCCACAGCACATGAATACCAAAGTCAGTAATCAAATCACAAACGCTCGGTTCCTCTGCATTGAGAAACGACATCGTGTTGCCTGAACAGGCTCCACCTTGTAGCCATAGAATGTTTGCCATACGGTTCTTGGGGTGTAGGAGGGGTGGGGGGATGGGGAGATGGGGAGACATCCTTTCTATAGGTTGGGTGGAGCGCAGCGTAACCCAACATCACAGCCATAAACCTTCCTTCGATGCCCAGATCATTGAATTGGGTTTAGCGCTCTAGTGGGGTGTTGGGTCGCGCGTTGCTCCACCCAACCTACAGAGGTTCTCAGATGAGTCAATTGATGTGTCTCAGATGATCTGTCTCAGATGATTTGCCTCAGAGTTTGGATACCTCAGAATTTAAGACAACAACCGGTGAAGCAGTCGCTATTAAGCGCAGTGACCGTTGAAGCAGTGAAGAAATGAATCGGATGATACGGAATTGTGTTTCAACCTTTGAACTTGAGCCAGAAAACAGTCACTGATTCAAACTGAGAACCATCTATCCTGCTGCTTGAATTCACTACAGTAGACGAAATAAAGATAAAAATCTACTTAATAGAAACTAAATTTAAACTGAGTCTGAATAGCTTGTGTCCAGCGAAGGCATTCATCCTTTGCAGATGAATAATGGTCAATAAAAAGATGAAAAGACTTTCATCTACACTATCGTCTAACAAAAGCTTAATCAGACTGAAAAGTTCAAAGTTCCGGCATAGAACTTTCTTCTTTCCCTGATAGTTTTTGAGAATACCGTAATTCTTAAAAGAGCAGGCTTAAGCAAAAATTAAACAACATCGATACTGCTAAAGTGCTTTCAGCAAACACTCTCAGAGGTTAAAAAATGAAGCTTCACTGTAACTTTCTGGCGATCGCCCCTCCATTTCATGATCTCTAAAATGTATCAGAATCTATCAAACCACCTGATCAATGCATTCGATTTAGAAACCATCGAATTTCATCTTGACAGTGCTTCCAAAGACGCAAACCATGAACTCTAAAATAAATAAGTAAGGAAATGAAACATAGAATTTACAAAAATTAGAACTCTATTTTCAAACCTTAAACCTAATAATACTTAAGCAATACTTAAATTATCAAAAGTCGCTTTAAATTCTCCAGAATTTAGGTTTTGATAAAAGGCATAGCTCTAAGTTCGCAATGCCGCTCGTTCTTATCAGATTAATTAGGTTAATAGGTTGAAGCAAATTGCAGCCGCACATCTTGCAACTTTAAAATCACAACGATAAATCACAGCGACAGAACCTAAGACCTTCACACAACCAAACCCACCGACACGTTACGCCCCTAAAGCATCCTCCGATTCTCCCCATCCCCCCTACTCCCCATCCCCCCTACTCCCTACTCCCTCCTCCCCACTCCCCACTCCCCACTCCCCACCCTCGCAGGAGAACGCCAGACCATGTCCAGCATGACCGATAGCGTAGTCGAAGCCGCGATCGCCGCCATCGACTCCGAATCTGCCACCCAAACCGAAAAGATCGAAATGCTGATCCAAATCGCCCAGGATTTGCAGCAAAAACCCAGAGATGCCGATCAGCTTTGGCAGGCGATCGCACTCCATCGTCATGCCCTGGATCTGTGCGGCAATGACCATCCTCTCCTCCGTGCCAGAGCCATGACCGGAACCGCGACCGCCCTCCGTACCATTCCGGCTGATGACACTGATTTACTCCTACAAGCCAAAACGCTTTATAACGCCGCCCTCCCGATTCTCCAGGAACATGCTGCCCCCGAAGAAGTCGCAGAAACCGAAATGAACATCGGCCTGGTTCTGCAAGCGCTCGTTCCCTGCCACAAGGCCAAAATGGCCGACAGCATTCAAGCCTATCAGCGAGCATTGCGAGTGTTTACGGGTTCTGCCTATCCCCAAGAACATGCCATCTTGCAGAATAATATTGCGATCGCCTATCTCTCCATGCCGCTCTCGGCAGAAGGCGACGACATGCGACAAGCCTTAGCAGTGCAAGCTTTTCAGCAGGCGTTGGAATGGGTGAACTTAATCGATCATCCGAATGAATACGCGATGTTACAAAACAATCTAGGTAATGCCCTGCAATATCTGCCCAGCACCCATCCTGTGGACAATAATTGGAAGGCGATCGCAGCCTACGACGAAGCCCTCAAGGTACGCACCGCCCGAGATACGCCGCTGGAATATGCAACCACTTTGGCCAACAAAGCGAATGCCCTAGCCAACTTACCGGATCAGGATGATGAAACCCTGAGCAACGCTAAAAACCTGGCTCAAGCTCAGGCTCATTACCAGGAAGCCAAGATCCTCTTTGAACAGTTTGGGCAATTTGACCAGGCTCAAACCGTTGCACAAGCCCTGGCAGATTTAGCGGCGGATTTGCCCGGTTCCGATCCTTGAACAAGCCGCAGAATCATCACGCTCTCAGTTCACCCCCCAATTCACACTTGGAGAACCCAATGAACGAAATATTGTCCGATCCGTTTGTTCAGACTTTTTTAACTGATCTGGTTAATGGCAACATCACGATCGCCACAGGCATTGTCTGGATTCTATTTGCCGCAGCCTTCTCCATTGCAGGAGGGGCGATCGGCGGTGTGGTGCTGGCTGGCAAAGATTTGGGTGTCCAGTTAGCGGCTATGATTGGCGGATTGTTTGGCCCTGCGGCTGTCCTGCCTGCCACCTTTTTAGGGCTACTAGTGTTGCGCCTCTCGTAATTCATTAAGAAATTCATTGGAAGGAGATAGACCCATGTTAGAAGTCGGCTGGTTCTCAACCAAACTTTTGTTGAAAGGGAAGCTGCTGCGAAACCCAGGCTATTTTGCTCGGGACGTGGCGATCGGGATTGTTCTGGGTGTCCTGCTGTTGGTGGGACTCGATAAGCTGGGCGTGGAATTGTGGATGGCGATCGCCCTCTCGGGATTCATCACGGGCGCAGTCATGCCGTTCCTGCTCAAGGACGTGAGAATGCAGTGATCTTTGAATGGGGCTGCGGTCACTCGCAGCCCGATTTGTCATGGAATCAGGGTTGGTTTTTAAGAGAATCCTTTGAAAAGATCGTCATTGTAGGAGAAAACGGATGGTTCAGACTCCAGTTCAACCTTCTACTCAGATTAATCATCAATCTATAGGACAACCGACCGATCAATCCGCCGTTACTCTGGAAGCTCTGGTGGCGGAGATTGAGCGATTTGAGGCGATCGCCAGCCAATGGGACGAATCTCAACGGGCGACGGTGATGGCGTTGAAGCGATCGATCGAAGCGCTCCACCGAGAAGCCTTGACTCGGCTGATTCGCAGTGTGAAACAGGACGCTGTTGCGGCATTGAAGCGCGCGGCTGAAGATGAAGTCGTGTATGGCGTTCTGCGCTACCACGAACTGGTCAAAGCGCCCTTGCCGCCGTTGGAACGACGGATTGAAATGGCATTGGCAGAGGTTCGTCCAGGACTCAAAGGGCATCAGGGAGATGTGGAACTGGTGCGGATTCAACTTCCCGATCGGGTAGAGGTTCGATTGATTGGCGCTTGCAGCAGTTGCCCCGCCTCGTCGCTGACGCTCTCCGAAGGGGTAGAACAAGCGATTAAACGTTATTGCCCAGAAATTACCCAAGTGGTTGCCGTCAGTAGTTCAGCAGCATCCACTGGGACATCCACTGGGACATCCACTGGGATATCCACTGGGACATCTACTGGGATATCCACGCCCACGAGTCCTTTTGAAAACGGCTGGCGTGAGGTGACCTCGTTAGCAGAAGTCCCGACCGCTAGCGTGCTGGCGATGAAAGTGGAGGGGAAATCCATCATTCTGCATCGTCAGGGCAATCAGGTGACCTGTTTTCACAATGCCTGTAGCCATTTGGGAGTGCCGATCGATTCGGGTGAACAACATCAAAATCTTTTAACCTGTCCCTATCATGGCTTTCAATATCGTCTCGACACGGGCGACTGTTTAACTTCTCCTGAAATTCCGCTCCAGCGCTATCCGGTAGAGGTGCGGGATGGGCAAGTTTTTGTGCAGTTGTGGGGGTGAAGGGGGAAAGGGAAAAGGGAAAAGGGAAAAGGGAAAAGGGAAAAGGGAAAAGGGGAAAGGAGAAAGGGGAAAGGAGAAAGGGGAAAGGAGAAAGGGGAAAGGGGAAAGGGGAAAGGAGAAAGGGGAAAGGAGAAAGGGGAAAGGAGAAAGGGGAAAGGAGAAAGGGGAAAG
>JALOOP010000240.1 GCA_025454315.1 Oculatellaceae cyanobacterium Prado106 | reverse complement strand
TTGATGAATTTCGTGATCAGATAGGTCACTTATTCGTGGGAAATCAATATCGCATGCCTGATGATGGGGCAAGATCCTTATGATGGAAAAATAGGCGTAGATCATTTATTCGATATCATGTGTGCCTGCTATGGAAATCAAATGAATATTATAAAGCGTGCAATAGACCGCTGCGATTACACAGTAGAGACATTGTTTGGAATGTACAGGTGGGCGATCCTCGGTAAAAATTATTCTCTGGCGACTCTTGTGCTGACCGAAATAAACCTGTCCGATCCCAGTAGAAGAAAAGAATGTACAGAATTACTCGCGGAAGATTTGCCCAAAATTTTGTCCTCCATGAAAATGGGCGCTGAGCGTATCCGACAAATTGTCATGTCGCTCAAAACCTTCTCTCACCTCAATGAAACCGAACAAAAGCAGGTAGATCTTCATGAGGGTATTGAAAGCGCTCTACTGCTTCTCCAACATCGATTGCAGGCCAATGGCGATCGCCCCACTATCCAAGTCCTCAAAACCTACGGCAATCTGCCGCTAGTCGAATGCTACGCCGGACAAATGAACCAGGTTTTTCTAAATATTCTGGACAACGCTATTGATGCGTTTGGGGAAGAGGCTAGCGAAGAAGCCAGTGAAAGGGCTAGTGAAAAGGCCAGTGAAAAGGCCAGTGAAAAGGCCAGTGAAAAGGCTAGTGAAAAGGCTAGGGAGGAAACCAGTGAAAGTCTTGGGACTGGGGCGATCGCTGCTGAGGCACAGAAAAATTCAGTCGTTCCCCAGATCCACATCAAGACCGAATTTGTCCATCACGCCGTCCGCATTGGCATCTTCGACAATGGCTGCGGCATTTCTCCTGAAGCCCAGTCCCACATCTTCGATCCTTTCTTCACCACCAAACCCGTTGGTCATGGCACAGGCTTAGGACTCTCCATCAGCCATCAAGTCGTCGTCGAAAAACACCACGGCAAAATCACCTGCTGCTCACACCTGGGACAAGGCAGCGAATTTTGGATCGAAATTCCGGTTCAACCCCAGGAACCAGACTAGGGAATACAGCGAACCGCCAACTTCCATTTAAAGATAAAAGACCCAGCAGCCCCCTGCCAGGTCGTTCATGAACGTCACTTATCTTCTTCTAATGTAGGAAGAATCCAGGGTTTAGCCCTCATCCATCCTGGTCACCCGATCGGATGAACTATAGGATTAATCCGATTTTTGTTTCATCACCCATCCCATAGTTGACCAACACTACTCCTAGGAAGCTTTAAAAATAAAAGACCCGGCAGCCCCCTGCCAGGTCAATTCCATGAACGTCACTTATCTTCTTTTACAATATCTTGCCAATATTGGATACACCTCCGTCACCAGAATGACCTGATCGGGTGAAAAGATTTGTGTTACTTCATGAACATGTCAAATGGGAGGGGAGTGGGGAGTGGGGAGTGGGGAGTAGGGAGTGGGGAGTGGGGAGTGGGGAGTGGGGAGTAGGGAGTGGGGAGTGGGGGATTTCTTTGAATTGTCTTGAATTGCTCTGTGTTTTTCGTTGATTCATCTTTTGCCCTTCACTTAGAATCAATCCCTGTAAAATCGTTGATTTCCCTTTCCCCTTTCCCCTTTCCCCTTCCCCCTTCACGCTGGAGACTGAGCGATCGCCACCAAATTATCCCGAAAGCGCGGCACCAGAAATAGGGGTGAGCCGAGCCAATACAGCACTCTGAAGATCGGATCATTGGGGGAATGGTGCATTTGGCAAAACTCGATTTGGCAGTTTTTTAAGCCTGCTTGTTCAAATTGCCACTGCAAATGGTCAACGCTGTACTCAATCACATGCCCCAGCCCTTGGTTCTCGGGGATCCGAAAATAATCGTAGATGCGCTTGCCCAATGCCATGTAGACAATATTTCTGAGGCGATACAGGTTAGGCGTGGAGCAGATCAGCGTGCCGCCCGGTTTGAGCGATCGCTTCAACTTTTCCAACACCAGATGAACGGGCAGCGGCAAATGCTCAATCACTTCAGAGAAAAAGATCACGTCAAATTCGGCATCAAAGGGCGATTCATCGCGACAGAGGTTCCACTGAACCGTTTCAACGCCTTGGGATTGTAAATACTGAAGATGCTCACCCCCGATATCGGCGACACAGATCTCATCGTTCCAGAACTGTTTACAGAGCAAGCCTAACTGTCCACCGCCAATGTCTAACACTCTTAGAGGCGTTTCAGGTGCCAACTCGCAATATCTTTCGAGAAGAGCCTCATAGCGGGAGCGATAGCGAGGATAGTAATCGGGTTCTTCGTTGAAGGTGCCTTTGCAGATAAATGTATCGTAGACAGAATCAAACTGTTTGGCTGGATAGGGACGTGTCATGGGATTTCTCCAACTCAGGTGCAATCATCGTCGTACTCGTATCGTCGTACTCAGTATTGATGCTACCCCTGTGACCAGCAATAACCTGACACCATGACAAAACCATAAAAATAATGCGATTGTGATCAAAGTAGGTTTTTCCCTACTTTGTCTCACAATCGCATTGATTGGATTAAATTGCGTCTGATTTAACGGAATTTGAGAACCCGATGACAAATCAGATGACAAATCAATGGATGACGAGCCAATGGCTTACGCATCAATGCCTTCAATCCGGTCTTCCACTTCCTGGTAGAGTTCGCGCAGCAGTTGCAGATTGCTTTCGCTGGTTTCCCAGTAGCCGCGACCGTTGACCTCCAGGAGAGTGCCGACGACCTTGCGGAAGGAGTGGGGGTTGAGGTTGAGCAGACGCTGCCGCATTTCCTCATCCTGGATGAAGGTGGTATTGGTGTCTTCGTAGATCCAGTTGTCTACGGCTCCAGCAGTGGCCGACCATCCCATCGTGTTGACCAAGCGCTTCGACAGTTCACGCACGCCTTCGTAGCCATGGGACAACATGCCTTCGTACCATTTGGGGTTGAGCAGTTTGGTACGGGCATCGAGTCTGACGGTTTCCGAGAGGCTGCGGACTTGGGCGTTGGCGGTGGTGGTGTCGGCGATGTAGGAGGCGGGGGTTTTGCCATCGCCGCGCAGGGTGGCCACCACCTTGGTGGGATCGGAGTCGAAATAGTGGGAGACATCGGTGAGCGAAATTTCCGAGGAGTCGAGGTTTTGGAAAGTAACTTCGACACTCTTCAAGGAGGCTTCAAAAATCTCCCGCGACTGATCCATCATGCCGGGGTTGTCGGAGTTGAAGGAGAAGGATTTGCGCGCCAGGTACATATCCTGGAGTTCGGATTCGCTTTCCCAGGTGCTATTTTCCACCGCCAGGTTGACGTTGGAGGAGTAGGAGCCGGAGGCGTTGGAGAAGACGCGGGTCGCAGCCTGACGCAGGTTAATGCCCAGGTCTTTGGCCTGCTGAATGGCATGTTTGCGGACAAAATTCATCTCCAGGGGTTCCTCGGCTTCGGCGGCCATTTTGATGGCGCGATCGAGCAGATTCATCTGGTTGATGAACAAATCGCGGAACACGCCGGAGCAGTTGACCACAACATCTACCCGAGGCCGTCCCAGTTCTTCCAGGGGAATCAACTCCAGTTTGTTGACCCGTCCTAACGCATCGGGAACCGGACGCACCCCCACCAGCAGCATCACCTGTGCCAGGGATTCGCCGTAGGTTTTGATGTTGTCGGTGCCCCAGAGGACAAAGGCGATCGTCTCGGGGTACTGGCCACCGTTTTCCAGCTTTTGGCGATCGAGCAGGCGATCGACTACAATCTGCGCCGACTGCACCGCTGCGGTCGTGGGAATAGACTGCGGATCGAGCGCGTGGATGTTCTTTCCGGTAGGCAATACATCGGGATTCCGAATCGGGTCACCACCGGGGCCGGGCAGAATATACTCCCCTTCCAGGGCTTTCAGCAGCGCTCCCAGTTCGTTATCGGCGATGACTTGCTTGAGGCAAAACTCCAGATAGTCAAACAGGGGTTTGATGGCTTCCAGATCGACCTTGGCGTAGCCCGCTTCGTGCAAAGCTTCTACCCAAGGTTCTTTCTTGCCCATGTTGAAGAAGTTCCGACGGCTGACCTTGGACACTCGCCCTTCAGCATCCACTTGCTCATGCACCATGGCCGCCACTGCGCTGCGAACGGCTTGGTTGATGTCGAAGAGCAACTGCACATCGTCTAGGACACCGCGATCGCTCCGTTTGTAAATCTCATCCAAATCCCGGTTGAGGCTATTGGCAATAATCCGGAGCAGGCTGAGGATGCCTTCTTCGGGGCGATCGATACCCGCAATGTTGACGAGAGTGGCGATCGCTTCTTCGGCGGTCGGCGGTTTGCCAATCACATGCAGCCCACAGGGCAGCAGCCGAGATTCAATCTCCATCAGCTTGATGTAAACCTGACCAATCAGCGTATCCCGTTCTTCGGCGGTCAGTTCCGCACCATCCACCTCGGGCAGGGTGATGTCCTTGTCCAGGTTGACCAGACGGCACTTATCAACCACCGCATTGATGATCGGGGCAGCACGGCCTGAGTCCTTCAGGGTTTGGTACGAGGAAATCAGTTCGCTCAACTCCCGCAGTCCCTTGTATAGCCCTGCGTTCTCAGCGGGGGGGGTGAGGTAGCTGATGGTTTCGGCATAGCTGCGGCGCTTGGCGATCGTTGCTTCCGAGGGGTTGTTGGCGGCGTAGTAGTAGAGGTTGGGGATGGTGCCAATCAGGCTGTCGGGGTAGCACTCGTTGGACATGCCCATTTGTTTTCCGGGCATGAATTCCAGGGAACCGTGGGTGCCAAAGTGCAGCACGGCATCGGCTTGCCAGATTCGCTCCAGGTAGGTGTAGTAGGCGGCAAAGCCGTGGTGAGGGCTGGCCGACCGGGAGAACAAGAGCCGCATCGGATCGCCCTCGTAGCCAAAGGTGGGCTGCACCCCAATGAACACATTGCCAAACTGTTTGCCGTAAATCAGCATGTCCTGACCATCGGTGTTGAGATGGCCGGGAGGCGGCCCCCAGGATTCTTCCAGACGGTGGGAATAGGGGGTGAGCTTTTCGTATTCCGGCACCGACATGCGGTAGGCAATGTTGAGTTCGGGGCTGCTGTACTGCGCCTGGGCATCGTGAATCACGGCCAGCATCAGTTCTTCGGCGGTTTCGGGCAGTTCCTGGACATCGTAGCCGTTGCGCTTGAGGGCTTGCACCACTTCAAAGATGGAGCCAAACACATCCAGGTAAGCCGCAGTGCCCACATTGCCTTTGTCAGGCGGGAAGCTGAAGACGGTGATGGCCACTTTTTTGTGGATGCGGGGTTTGCGGCGCAGGGTCGCCCACTTCATGGCACGTTGGGCGATCGCTTCTACCCGGTCTTGCAGGGCGATCGCTCTCCCCGTCGCGCCATCCCGTCCCGAGACAATAATCGGTTCAATGGCTCCATCCAGTTCCGGAATAGCAATCTGCAACGCCACCTGAATCGGGTGCAACCCCAGATCGCTGTCCTGCCATTCTTCGGTGGTTTGGAAGACCAGCGGCAGCGCCACCATGTAGGGACGACCCAAGCGCATGAGGGAGTCGATCGCCTTGGGATGGTCTTGACGAGCGGGGCCACCGACCAGGGCAAAGCCTGTGAGGGACACCACAACATCGACCAAGGCCGCATTGGAGATGGGGTCGTAGAAGTAGACATCGACGGGCTTGGAGAAGTCCAGGCCGCCTGCAAAGATCGGCACAACTCTTGCGCCCATGCATTCCAGTTCCTGCACCATCGCCACATAGTGGGCATCGTCTCCGGTGACCAGGTGGGTGCGTTGCAGCACCAGGCCGACCGTAGGCACCAGCGGATCTTTCAGATCATCTGAGATATCGGGGCGGGACTGGTGCCAGTTGAGGTATTCCTTGAGATCCTCGAACATGGTGGGTGCCAGCGGGTGCCAGATACCCATGTCGGGATAGGTGACCGGATCGCGGTAGGACAGCACCGAAGCGGATGCTTTGCTATCGCGGCAGTATTTGTCGGCCAGCATCAGCAGGAAGTTTTCCAGGTTATCTGCCGAACCGCCTAGCCAGTATTGGAAGCTGAGCATGAAGTTGCGGGCATCCTGGGCTTTTTCCATGGGCAGGAACTTGAGCACCTGGGGCAGGGTTCGCAGCAGCTTCAGCATGGCATCTTCAAAGCCAGCCCCGGCCTTTTCCTTGCGCTTCTTCATGAAGTTGGAAATGACGCTCTTGGACTGTCCCAATTGCGCCATGGAGAAGCTGCCCAGTTTGTTCAGGCGCATCACCTGGGGCATGGAGGGGAAGACCACGGCGGCATCGAGGCGATCGCGATGAGGCTCAACCGCAGCCACGACCTTTTCGGCCAGTTCTTCAATAAAAATCAGCGAGGCAATAAATAGATTGGCTTGGGCGATGTCTTGCTTGAACGCTTCGTAATTCTCGGCGCTGCGGAGTTCTTCCAGCAGGTAGCCGCTAATCTCGATCGCTAAATTGGGGTTGTTATCGTTAATGGCGCGAACTGCCGCAGAAAGGGAACTTTGATACTGCGGCTCTAGCACGACATAGACCACTCTGACCAGCGATCGCCCCTTCAAGTCGGCGGGTGCGATATGCCTGATCGTGGGCTTGACGTGAGTGAACATGCGGTTAGGCTCCTTATTCAAGGCTTTGTACAATCAGACTTCTTACAGACTTGTTAAATCAGGCAAACTTGTTCAATCAGGCAGAAATTAGCCAGAGAGGAATGTGGATTGTCGATTGGAGTTGGAGCTTGACTGAACTCAGAACTCCCACCCAAGGCGACAAACAGCCCCCAATGTGAAACACTACCAGAAATCAAGGCCAATCAGCGGCCAATCCTGAGCAAAAACCAGTCTGGAATCGACTCTGGAGCAACCTTTTGAGAATCAGTTGCAGCAAGATGGGGATGATCCTTGTCCATCTTTTAATCCATCTCCGTTGGCCTAAGAATTAGACCTAGGATTCGGGTCTGAGATTCAGGTCTGAGATTTGCGACCAGGAATTGCTCAACAGGTTGACCAACGAATTGCCCAACGGATGACTCATTGGGGTGGCGACGATAAACCGGGTGAATGAGTGACGGCTTTAGCTATTCTGACGATTACCGTTACAAGTGGTTTGTAACAGAAAACCCTTACCAGATGAGCAATTGGCGGGACAACTGACACAATTCGATATAAAAATCGAGATGTTTGTTTACAAAACTCATTAAAAACTGAAAGTACCCACTCTCAGATTTCTTAACAAAAATATAAGATTCAGAATTTGCTCTGCATCCAGTTCTCAGTTCCGTTTTCAAGGAAAAGATGACCTGGGGTCGATCGACAAGACCACCGCTTGCCCCTGCCCAAATATGGATTATTAAAGAAATCTGTAGCGTCTCTTAACAAAGGTATACTTATCAAGGCAGTTTATTTTTCCAGGGACAGGATTATCCTGTTACCGCCAGCAACCCCTGGGGATGCCGGGTGGCAGCATTGCCAAGAGCCTGATCAGAATTCATCAGAATGCGGCTGACTGCAGAACTCATTCTGTCTGGGGAGGTTCGTTCTGTTGCCCTCTGGACAAAATAGGAGTCTCCCTCTGCTTGCCCTTACCAGTTGGGTTGCCAGTTGGATTGTTTGCCAGTTGGATTGTTTGCCAGTTGGGTTGTTTGCCCTTGAGTTGTATGCAATGGGTTTGTGTGCAGCCCAGTCCCATCCGTTTGGCCATCTCTGCCAACGGACGAGGCTAACTTTGAACTGTCTTGATTTCATTCTACTTAGAGAGTTTTTCCATACATGACGGTATCAGCGGAAAAAATTGAGAATTTGGCCTCTGCCAAGCCTACAGCCCCCTTTGCCCCAGTTGAGAATGCCCCTGAGAATTCCAACCTGAAACTAAAGGACATTCTGAAAACCCTGCCCCGAGAATGTTTTCAGAAGAATCGTGCTAAAGCTTGGGGCAGTGCGTTGATGAGTGTGGGGATGGCGGTGTTGGGCTATGTGGCGATCGCCCATTCTCCCTGGTTTCTCCTGCCCTTTGCCTGGTTCTTTACCGGGACAGCCCTGACCGGATGGTTTGTCGTGGGGCATGACTGTGGGCATCGATCGTTTGCCAATCGGCAGTGGGTCAATGATTTAGTGGGGCATCTCTTCATGGCTCCGCTGATTTACCCCTTCCATAGCTGGCGAATCCTCCACAACTACCACCACAAGCACACCAACAAGCTGGAAATCGACAACGCTTGGCAACCTTTCCAGGTCGATTTCTACGAAAATCTCAACGGCTTCACCCGCTGGGCCTATCGCCGGATGCGCGGCGGGTTCTGGTGGTTGGCTTCGACCTTGCACTGGAGTCTGCTGCACTTTAGCCTCAGCGAGTTCCAACCCAAAGACCACAAGAAAGTGAAGTTGTCGATCGCCGTGGTTGTGATTTTTGCCGCGATCGCCTTCCCCCTGTTAATCGCCACCACTGGCATCTGGGGCTTCGTTAAATTCTGGCTGATGCCCTGGTTAGGCTACCACTTCTGGATGAGCACCTTTACCCTGGTTCACCATACTCACCCTGAGATCCCCTTCACCCCAGAAGAAGACTGGAATGAGGCGATCGCCCAACTCAACGGCACCGTCCACTGCGACTATCCCCGCTGGGTCGAAGTCCTCTGCCACGATATCAATGTCCACATCCCACACCATCTTTCCACGGCTATTCCGTCCTACAACCTGCGGATGGCGCACCGCAGCCTGAAACAAAACTGGGGCGGGTACATGCGAGAACATCGATTCTCCCTGAAATTTATGCGGCAAATTGTCCAGCACTGCCATTTGCATAATCCCCAGGATCTCAGATACCAATCCTTCAAAGACTATCTGAGAAACCGGGTCTAGGGTCTAAGAACCAATGGGGTAGGGCTTGCTGCTGACTTTTGCACTGGCAAGTTTCCCTGAAACTCCATCCCAAATCGAATCATGGGATATCCACAACGGTAGAAGCAGGTTGGCTCATCTTTGGCTAATCTATTCGTCACCGACTTGGATATCCCATTTTTTTGTCAATCCTTGGCCAGGAAGATTCCTCCTTATTCCCGTGATTTTCCGGGTGCCGGGTCGGGATTACCGATAGCTCGGACTACCCATAGCTCGGGATTACCCATAGAAGCAGGAATTCAGACAGGTAGAGGCTAGCTTTGATGGGGGTGACGAAACGCTGCGGCACTAAACTGCGGCACTAAGCTGCCGGGATACGGTCAGGACACGAACAGGACATGGTCAGGATGCGGCCAGGGTTTGGTTTGCTTAAAGAACCGGGTTCGTTCTCGTTCGTTTCCCTGGCTTGGGTTAAGGAATGGTATTTTGAAGTTCCTTCGGTTTGATATTTGATTTGATATTCGTGAATTCCGAATGGTGTATACAGCAGCCAACTCAGACTATTTTTCCGCTAGCAAAGCCTAGGCAAGCTATAGAACTCAGCGCTTTTTGAGGGGGGCAAACTGGGGTTCGGAAAAATTACTGAAAAAAAAGGTGCGATCGCTCACTTTCCCTGCTCCACAATTTGATCTTGCTGCTAGAATTGGCAGGCAGAAGCCGATCTTTCTGGAGGTTACTATCCCTAGTGCATCGGGTGAAGTTATTCCCCTAGATGTAGGATAGTGCCCCTACCGTCATTCCATCTCATTTCTTAAAGAAATTGGGGACGGCATGATCATTAGTTGGAAAGGTAGGCTATGATTTATTGCGGTTCTACCAAGAACATTCTTCAAGAAAAGTTTCTGAGAAAAGTCTTCGAGAAGATTCCTGGATCAGAACCCCCTTCAATGGGCTGATTTGACGAACTGAGATTGGAAAGTTTCTGGATTGTTTGGTAAAGGCGTTGATTTAATATCTGAACTAAACGTTGAACGGTTGCAAAACAGGAGAAATCCTGTCCTACAGAAATTCTGGCCAGCAACTTCAAGACGTTTAGCCGTGGTGTAGAGGAAAGGTACTCATGAGCGGTGATACTGCGGCATTCTTAGCGGGTTGTGCGGTTACGGGCGTAGCCGCCCTCCTATTGGCAAGGGGAGATTTTGCCAATGGCCAAACCGGGACATTGCAGCCAATGCAGTCCCTTGTGCCTGCCCCCAGTCTGGCTTCCCCAGCCCCTTCTACTTCCCCCCAGGACTTGATCAACAATGCTGAGCGCGGCTGGCAAATGCAAACCCGGCTCGAACAGCAGCAAGACCTGGCGCGCAATCTCTCAGACCAACTCAAAAGTCAGCAAACCCTGACAGACGACCTGAAAAGCCAGCTAGCGCAGCAGCAAAGCGTCTCGGACAACCTGAAGACCCAGGTCGATCAGCAGCAGCGCAACACTGAACAACTCATTGCCCAAATCCAGGAGCAACAGCGCATCCTCGATCGCATGGCCGCAGCCCAGCAAATGCGCCCTGCCTCCGACTTCCGAGAACAATCCGCCGACAATAACTCCGTCCAAACCATCGTCCTGGCCGTCGGGGGTGTCCTCCTCGTCGTGGTCGTCGTCGGCACCATTGTCCTCGTCGGCACCATCCTCCTGGTCGCTCTCTCCCGCCGCCGCCAGCCCCGCACCGTCCACGTCGTCCAACCCGTCCCCACCCCCTACAATTTCGCCGAACCCCAACTGCTGCCCCCCCGCTCCACCCGCGCCAGACCCACCCAGCAGATTGACGTAGACTACTACGCCGACTAACAAAAACAATTCCTAAACAAAAAGAGCGACTTACCCAAGGCGCGCAATCTGATCTGGGACTTTGTCCATCGATTGATCAATGAGCTGAGCGTAGAAAATGGCGATGGCGACGA
>JALOOP010000239.1:3436-14229 GCA_025454315.1 Oculatellaceae cyanobacterium Prado106 | reverse complement strand
CTGGAATTCAAATTCGTCCCTTAAATCTACAGAATCTTGAACAGGAACTCCAGTCAATTTACCACCTTTCAATTATCAGCTTTCAACACAATCTCTTATACACGCCCATCGACTTAGCCACCTTCACCACACAGTACGCCCAAATCAAACCCTACCTCAAACCCGAACTAGTTCTCCTCGCTGAACAGGTCACCCAGAACCCTCCCCAACTCGTCGGATTCCTCTTTGCCATTCCCGATCTGCTGCAAGCACAGCGAGGCGCAACCCTGGACACCATCATCATTAAAACCGTTGCGGTTCTGCCAGGACGCACCTATGCCGGGTTAGGCAGTGTGCTGGTCGGACAGGTGCAGGCGATCGCTCATCAGCTTGGCTATCGTCGGGCGATCCATGCGTTGATGCAGGACGATAATACTTCGCGGAATATTAGCGATCGCTATGCTCAAACCATTCGCCGCTATGTTTTGTTGGCGCGGGATTTGCTGTGAGGGTGCGATCGCCTTACAGAATTTCGGCACAATATTCTTGCCCATGGAACTCTTTCAGAGGCTCCGTATTTCCTGATGGCTTTTCCGGATAGATTCCATCTATGGTCAAATGTCAAGACTGACCAAAATCAGGACAAACCAGCCTATTCTCTTGATGCATTGTCTATTCTACAGCCATACTTCGATCGCTCAGGTGTGACCGCAGATCAAATTAGCAGAGAGAGCCTTGAACTCATCGTTGCATCTTGGCTCAGCGAGATAATGCATTCTGAGAAATTGCCAGCCCATATCGCAACAACGCAACCCTGGTTAATTGAGTCAGGGCTTTATGAAGCTTTGGCAGGGGGGAAACTTGAACAGGTGCAGCGGGAACAGCCCCGTCAAGCTTGCTTCTTAAACCGAAACTCTAAAGATCTTGATATCCCTGACATCGTGGCAGAACTAAGACAACTCAACTGTAGGATGATTCCACGATTCGATCGCGGGTATAATTACATTCGATCCCAGCTATTGGCATAGTCGTGGGTATAAGTCTTTGGAAATAGCAAAAGTTCAGTTAAATTACTGAGAAAAAACTAGGGTTTTCCCAGAAAGAGAGTCCGGATTCGGAGATGCTAAAGCTGTAATTTAAAATACGAGTATGCGGGAAAGCACTTTCCTGGCTTAATGCACTCGTCCAATGGTTCGTGCTGGATTCGTCTGGATTTGTTCAATGGTGCTGTGGGCTTTGAGCGGGTGAGCGATCGCCCCTCAAAGCCATTAATTAACGTATGGTAAACGGTTGACTTACGTTATTTCTAGTGAGTATTGCGATCGATTTCTCTGTCATTCAACAATGTAGATTTTGATTCCTTTCATCGAAATTCAGTGTGATTTCAAAGTGTAAATCTACTGTTTAATTTTTTGTTGAATATCGAGTGCGATCGCTCGTCACTTCCCTGTTCATGTGCGGCCAGAGTCATAGAGTCCTTTACTGATTCTTCCTATTCATCCTGAATTTACGACTCATGACTTCACTGAACCCCATTCGCCAACCCCGCCATGCGGGGCATGATCATGCTTCGCCCAGCCACAAAAGCGAGGCGGCTCAAAAAGAGCATGATGCGCTAATGTCCTTGGTGCCTCAGTCTAGCGCGACCCATGTGGCCGTCAAAAGTGGCTCCTGGTTTGACCCGCGCACCTGGCAGAATAGCGTGGTTCCTGGCAATGATGCTCAGGTGTTGATTCCAGCAGGCGTTCGGTTGCAGTACAACGGTCAAAGCGATGCCCGGATTCGCACCGTTCGCCTCGACGGTATTCTGGAATTTGCACCGAACAAGAACACCAAAATGGTCGTGGATACCTTCGTCAATGCGCCCGAAGGCACGCTGGTCATGGGAACGGCAAAGAGGCCGATTTTGGCCAATCGCACGGCGCGGATGGTGTTTACGAGCGATCGCCCCATCGATAAAAGCTGGGACCCGAAGCTGATGAGTCGGGGGTTGATTAGCCATGGGGAGGTGAAGATTCAAGGGGCCGATAAGCTGGATTTTGTGGCGCTTAAGGGCGATGCGCGAGCCGGGTCAAATAAACTGGTGCTGGATTTGCCGGAGGGCATGAAGGTGCCGCAGGGATGGCAGGTGGGCGATCGCCTCGTGTTGGGCGGCACTTCCTATACCTGGGGCGGTTCAGATGCCGATAATTCCCGCTTTCAGGATGAAGTGCTGATCATTCAGAGAATTAGAGGCAATCAAATTCGCTTTGTCCAGGCCGATGATCCAACTGGCCGCAAAACCTTACGATTTGACCACCAGCGTCCGGCAGGGCCACGCAAGAATGAATTGAAGCTTTATGTGGCAAATACGAGCCGCAATGTCCAGTTTGAAACCGAGAACGGGAAGACGGCTGCGATCGCCAATCGGGGTCACGTTATGTTTATGCACAACCCCAGTGTACAGGTGCAAAACGCAGGCTTTTATCATCTGGGACGCGCCGATAAGAGCAAGTTGGTGGATGATCCAGGGACAAACGTAGACGGTTCTCCGGGAAGAGGAACGAACCGTCGCGGTCGATATCCGCTGCACTTCCACCACACGGGCGTGGATAATGCCAAGAGTAAGCCTTCGATCGTTCAGGGGAACGCGGTGGTGGATAGTCCGGGATGGGGCATTGTCCACCATGCGAGTCATGCGCTGCTGGAAGATAACGTTGTGTTTGACGTGGGCGGTGCGGGAATTGTCGCTGAGGCGGGCAATGAGATTGGCGTTTGGCGAAATAATATTACGATTAAGTCGCGCGGCATTCCCTGGCAGGAAGTGCAGAAGACGGCAAAAGACCGCGATCGCCTCTTTGATTTTGGCTTCAGAGGTGAAGGCTATTGGGTACAGGGCGCGGCACAGGTGGCGATGCAAAACAATATTGCCATTAGCGCCAATGATGCGGGCATTACGGTCTTTGGCGATACCCTCGATCCCAAGAAGGACTTCCGCGAAGCGACGACATTCTCCTTGAAAAATCTGCCCAAACCGCTGCGAAGATTGATTGCGCCCAAAGGCCAAACTGAGGTGGATGTCACCGATGTGCCGCTGCGCGAACTGACGGGATTTCAAAGCTATAACAGCAATGTGGGGATTAACCTGTGGGCGCGGATGACCAATTTTGATGGGCAGTTGGAACTGAGTAGCCCCGCACCGACCACGGCACATCAGGCGCGATCGCGCATTGACAACTTCAAAGTGTGGAATGTCCGGTGGAATGGCGTGCGAGTTCAGTACAGCAGCTATGTGGACATTGAGAATGGTCTGATCAGCGGCAATGCCAAAGATCCCCGAGGCGAGGGCATTTTCAACAACCATGCCGGATTCAACAACCGCTTCAAAAACCTCTGGGTCAGCGGGTTTGAACAGGGTATGAACCAGGAATTCACCGACACCGACAAAGATTTCCTGGCTCCCTCCATTGAAAACTCCACCTTCAGCCGCAACACCTACACCCTCTCCAAAATTGGCCAACCCGTGGAGAAAGACGATGAGGGCATCGCCCGCCCCGATGATTTTCCCTCGTTCTTCAAAATCATTGATATCAAGGTCAAACCGGGTAAAGGCAATGCCAAACCCAAAGCCCGTTTCCAGGCGCAGTCCGAGGGTGGACTGGCGATGGAATTCGATGCCAGCGCCTCCTTTGACCGCGATCCGCTCAAACCCGGTGAAACGGCAGGCTCCGATCCGTTGGCCAGCAAAGGCATTGCCGCCTATGGCTGGGATTTTAACCGGGATGGGGCGATCGACGCTTTTGGTCGCAAGGTTCACCATCGCTTTGAGCAGGCGGGACGGCAAAAAGTAACGCTGGTCGTCTGGGATAACCAGGGTGTAACGCATAAGCAAACTAAAGGACTGATGGTAAAACCTAAAGCGTTTGTCAACCCGATCAGCGACAGCGATTTCAACAGCAGCACTCCGTTTCTAGAAGGCTGGCAGAGCAACAGCCAATGGTCGGATGAGGGCTGGTTTGCCACCCGAGATGTGACAGTAACCGCTTCTCGGGAAGCCAGTGCGGGAGGTTCGGCGGCAGTGCTATCTAAGCCCGGTGTATGGGGTGGGGCGATCGGCCAGGTGATCCAGGACAACGGCATTCGTCAGGGCAAACAAACCCTGAGTCTGGACTTGAAAAACCTCGAAGGCAACCTCGCCCAACCCTGGCGATACAACGAGATCACTCTGACTTTCTGGGGTGTCAATGGTCAGTTTAAAAACTCAGTGTGGGAGGAGAAGGGGCCACAGCGATCGGGCACATTACCGATGCAGCGCAAGCAGCTCTTAGAGAAAACCTTTGGCGGTGAAAAGGGTACTCCCTTTGACTGGAAGACCCTGAACTATGAGGTCAATCTAGGCAAGGGCTATCAGTTTCTGCTCTTCCAAGTGAACACAACAGCCACGCTAGACGAGGGAGATTTAGTGGCGATCGACAATGTCAGCCTCACCAATCGTCCGGCTAAATCCACAAAGAGCATCAAAGGAACCGTACTTCGTAAAGCCGCGAGTCTGGATAGCGGTGCTGATCCAAAAGATGCGTTGCTGCAAGGCGGAACAGGACAAAATCGTGAAATGCTCGTTGGACAAACCGCAGCGAATGACTTTGGGAGATCGCCAAGCCCTCAACCTGTGCTCACAGAGAATTCCCTGGTTGATTCTAGAGTAATGCCGTGGATTGAGAACAGTGAAGCTCCGTTGGCGATCGCATTCCAAGACGCATTCGCTAACCCGTTCCAAAGTTCATCACCGTTAGATTCTATGGTCGTTGGATCGCCGTTTGCAGGGATCGGGGCGATCTCATCTCCATAGGTTGCTCTAGGTTGTAGGTTTAGCTCCCCAATCCCCATCTTTGAGCTATTCTGTACACACAAGTTTCGATCGGCTTCGCTTGGGAGTTCGCGCCCCCTAAATCCCCCAACCTTGATGCTGCTGGCGAAATGCTTCGTAACATCTCCAATCTCCCGGTTTACCCCCCTTAATCCCCCCTTGCAAAGGGTGGAAACCAGCCGCCTAACTCATTGCATAAGCCTTAGAAAGAATCCAGAGGCTCGGTTCCCTCCCCTTTGTAAGGGGAGGGTTAGGGTGGGGTAATAGCCCAGTGGCGCAGCTCAATATCTAAACAAACTTCATTGAAATAGACGTTAAGCAATATTTCGCCAGCAGTATCAACCTTGGGGGACTTTGAATTCACTGATTTTTCGGGAATCTTTCGAGGATTTTTCGGGGATTGCTCTCTGAAGACTTCTAGAAGACTCATCGAAGGCTCGGCTCCCCCAAAGTTGGGGGCTGGGGGGCGCAAAATCCAGGGGAAACAACCAAAACTTTTCTCACTGTGGTGAGGTTTACGCAATTCAGAAAAGTGTTTCAGAATGTCTCTAAGGTCGATCGAATTCACTCAAAGACGGTACACTAAACAGTGCAAATAATACAGTCATACTATCTTCATGAGTGCAAGCATCATCCAGCGAATCTACACCGACGGAGCCTGTTCCGGTAACCCTGGCCCCGGCGGTTGGGGCAC
Organism: Oculatellaceae cyanobacterium Prado106; assembly: GCA_025454315.1. Classification (GTDB taxonomy): domain Bacteria; phylum Cyanobacteriota; class Cyanobacteriia; order Elainellales; family Elainellaceae; genus Prado106. Next base: position 8,710 of record JALOOP010000239.1, on the reverse strand, counting down.
CGTGGTCTACTTCACCGATGGTACCGTCCATGAGTTGGGCGGCGGTGAGTCCCCAACCACCAACAACCGCATGGAAATGCAAGCTGCGATCGCCGGTCTAGAATTCCTCCTTGCCTCCGGACAGAAGCAGCCCGTCAGCCTCTACACCGACAGCGAATATGTCAAAAACGGCATCACGCAGTGGATCAAAAACTGGAAGAAAAAAGGCTGGAAGACCTCGACGGGGAAAGCCGTCCTCAATCAAGACCTGTGGCAACAACTCGACGAACTCAACCAAAAAGCATCCCGCCAAGTGGAATCTTTGCAATGGCTCTATGTCCGGGGTCACTCCGGCAACGAAGGCAACGAGCGCTGTGACCAAATCGCCCGTGCCTTTTCTCAGGGACGGGTACCCGATTTGAGACAGGCGGTCTTAGAAGATCTCTAGGGATTTCCTGGTAATCTTTTGGCAATCTCTAGACGATCGCTGAGCAACCTCTGAGCGATCTCCTGACAATCTTTTGGGGATCTCTTCAGGATCTCTTCAGGATCTTTTAGGGATCTTCCAGGGATCTCTTCGGGATCTCCTTGGAATCTCTTTAGGATCTTTCAAGAACTGAATCGAGAAACTCTATTGACAGCAGATTTGAGGGGGTGGCGATCGCCGTTCCCTTCAGAAAAGCCATTGAGCAAGGATGCACAACATACAGCGTCCCTCAATGGCTTTTTGGCTTGCGTTTTGGCTTGCGTTAAGACAGGTTTAAGTTTTCGATGGGAAGATTATTGGGGCGATCGCATCCGTGCAGTCTGCTGGCGCTTCAGCTATCCCTCGATTGGGTCAATAGTGTGACCCTAACGGGCTTTTTGCTTACTGAGAACTCTGGTTACAATGGGGGGCGATCGCTGCTGAGCGAAGGAAAAATTGCACTCCGTACATCATCCCTCAGCGCGATTAAACCTCATACAGATCTTATTCGATAAATCAACCCACTTTTATGCCTATCTTTTCCCAAACCAGGGTCGAAATCATCCCACTTCAGGACAAATTCCGGATCAATATGGAATTTTTAATCAAAAATTAAAAGACAAATTTTGAAAGAAATCTTCCCTAAGATAGAGGTGTTTTAGTCTCAATTCGACAGGATAGAACCCCATAAAGACCCGCAGTTCTCGCACTAGGAGGGACTCCCTGTACGTTTCGATACGTTAATCTATCATTGGAGGATGTTAAAAACGATACGATACTTTAATTCTGTCTCTGCATTCTTTCATTCGCCGAACTATGGTAGATTCTTCTACACCCTCTAGCGTCGAGATCCCCGATCTTCCCCGCGAAGTGCGGGTCGCTCAGCTTCACAGCCTGATCGACACCCTGCACATGGCCGACGAAATCGCTCGTCAAGGCTATCTGATCACCAGTTCCGAACTGGCTGATTTGATGGATGTCAATGCCAGCGCAGTCACCAGTCGGGGAGATAACTGGGTTTGGCGAAATTGGGTCGTGTCCAGAGTCCGGCGCGAAGGAAACCAAATTCTTTGGCAACTTGAGCGCACCGATTAGAAAGATCAGGTACACTGTTGAGTCCGTGCATTATGAGTCGGTATCTTATATTGAGTCCGTGCCTCACATTTTCATCCCAGCCTTGTGCTTGGATTTGTACCCCAACCCTGAAATCCCCAAGGGGGACACTGTGTCGTCCCGTGGTTTCAGAATGATTTCAATTCTGGTCATCAATTTGCATCTGATCTATCTTTATTGATTGTTCACCTTGTCTTAATCTTCCAGATTTATATTTCTAAAATCCATTCGATTAAAAAAATATCGCTATATCTGGATTTTTGTGCAATGCTAGACCCATACATCTAGCGTTTCTAAAGACACAAGGTTAAAAGAAGATGAAGGCTGGTTTTCTTTGAACGTGTTTGGGATGACTTCAAGGTTTAAGAACAAATAAAGCATTTTGTAGAAAATTGTGACTGATGGGATGCATTGCACCTGATGATCAGGCAGGATGGTGATTCTAAATCGGTCATAGCTCGGAAAATCTTCTGGCGTGATAGGCACTGCCTGAACGCTTGGGTTTCCGGTCGGTGATCTTCCGATCGGTGTTTTTTAGTCGATTGTTCTGCGCTGAAGGATCGAGATGTCCCCCTCTCATCCAGTCAGGGACGCAGCAGGATTCGGGATACAGTCGGGTCAGGGATACAGTCGGGTCAGGGATACGGAAGGGTCAGGGATACCAGGATGTAGAGACAATGCTTCGTCAACTTTGAATTTAAGATTGAATTCAAAATTGAACCAAGCGGAGAACCTCATCAACGGCAGTCTTAAATTGTGGTTAGAACTAGGGATTTGAGGTGCAACAGTGGACATTTCACTGGATCAATTTTGGAATCAGGTTTTAGAGCGTTTGCAACTCCAGCTTAGCCGCCCTACGTTTGAGACATGGATTAAGTCTGCAACAGCGGAAGAACTGGGTGAGAATCGGCTGGTCATCTGCACGCCCAACCCATTCGCGCGCAGTTGGATTCAGAAATATTACATTCGGACGATCGCTGAGGTCGTCGAAGAACTCATTGGCCACACCGTCGAAATTCACATCACGGTCAAGCCGGGCGCAGAAATGGAAAACGGCCCCGATACTGCCGATATCCTCTGGCCCGTGCCCCCCGTTGAACTGGCCACCGCCGAACCCTCCACCAACGGTCGCCTCCGCCAAACCGAACTTAACCATAAATATGTTTTCTCTCGATTCGTCGTGGGTTCCAACAACCGCATGGCGCACGCCGCATCCCTGGCCGTGGCCGAGTCCCCCGGTCGCGAGTTCAACCCCCTATTCCTCTGTGGCGGTGTCGGATTGGGCAAGACCCATCTGATGCAAGCCGTGGGTCACTACCGTCTGGAAATTGATCCCAACGCCCGCATCTTCTATGTCTCCACCGAGCAGTTCACCAATGATCTGATCTCGGCCATCCGCAAAGACAGTATGCAGAGTTTCCGGGAGCATTACCGCGCCGTCGATGTGCTGCTGGTCGATGACATCCAGTTCATCGAAGGCAAAGAGTACACCCAGGAAGAATTTTTTCACACTTTTAATACCCTCCACGAAGCCGGAAAACAGGTGGTGCTGGCCTCCGATCGCCCCCCCAGTCACATTCCCCGCCTCCAGGAACGCCTCTGCTCCCGATTCTCCATGGGTCTGATCGCCGACATCCAGCCGCCCGACCTGGAAACCCGCATGGCCATTCTGCAAAAGAAAGCCGAATACGAAAACATGCGTCTCCCCCGCGACATCATCGAATACATTGCCTCCAGCTACACCTCCAACATTCGAGAACTGGAAGGTGCCCTGATCCGAGCAGTCGCCTACATTTCCATCTCCGGCCTGCCGATGACGGTCGAGAACATCGCCCCCGTCCTCAATCCCCCCAGCGACCAGGTTGAAGCTTCCCCCGAAACGGTCATGTCCACCGTCTCAGAAGCCTTCAATATCACCATCGAAGATCTCAAAGGCAGTTCCCGCCGCCGCGAGGTCAGTTCCGCCCGCCAAATCGGCATGTTCCTGATGCGCCAACACACCGACCTGAGCCTCCCCAAAATCGGCGAAGTCTTCGGCGGCAAAGACCACACCACGGTCATGTATAGCTGTGACAAAATCTCCCAGCAAAAAGACACCGACATGGAACTGGCCAAAACCCTACGGCAATTGAGCGATCGCATCTCCCTCTCTGGCAAGAATCTGGGTTCTTCTCGGAGAGCCTAGTTCTGGTGGATGGGGAGGTGGGGAGATGGGGAGATAATGGATGAAGGAGAGTGAGAGGAGGTCAGGATCTTTCATCTTTTTTCTCTGTAGTCATCTCTGCCCAACTCTGTCTATCCTTGTCAATCTGCGGACTCTCCGGGAAGTCTGTGAAAGCATCAATGTTCCCCCTTTCCCCCTCCCCCCACTCCCCACTCCCTACTCCCCACTCCCTCCCCCAAAATGACCCTAGAACTCTGGTTCCTCTTTGGCGTAATTGCCGTCGTCGCGGCCTGGAGTTTGGCGACGAAGTTGGTGCAGCGGCTGCGGGCGAGTCAGTTGAAGCGACAGCGGCAGGGGCAGAGTTTAGAATCTTTTCTGCGTTATTTTGTGGTGGATGATATTCCAGAGACGCTTGCCGCCGAGGTTTATCGATATTTTCAGAAATTGCAGCAGGTCAGAAATTTTCCGGTGAGTCCGGAAGATGACATTGAAAAAGTCTATGGCCTGCGGGATGAGAACTTATTGGATGCGATCGCCGAAATTGCCCAAAATTGTCGATATCCTGTGCCTCCAGATAACGATCCTATCTGGGGTCAAGCCCTGATCGTGACGATCGAAGACCTGGTTCGATTTGTCGATTTGCTGCGCCCCCAGAATTCTGGTTATCTTTCGTGACTCAGATCACTTTCTTCAATCTCCCTCAAGTCCTACCCTAGGAGGGTTGTTCACCCTTGAGGCTCATGCTCACTACTGTTCAGTCGCTGTCGCGTCAGCGTCAGCCGTTGACGATAGAAAATCGCACCGACTCCGAAAGTTCCCTAAATCTCACCCCCCAGTCCAATGTCCTCCCCCCTCAGACGGCTCGTCTGGGGCGGAGCGCCCAATCACAAAAGAAAGCGACCCGTTCCACCCTTCCCGGTGACGGCATTAGTCGTCAGGAAGCCAAGCTGGCTCGGATGGTGAATCGGTACCGCGTTCAAAATGGGCTGCCTCGCATCCCCCTATCGAAAGCGCTCAGCACCGTGGCCAACCGCCATGTCCGGGACTTGACCCGCCACGGCTTCACCGTCTCCCTCCACGGCTGGAGCGATGCCCCCTATGACGGCAACAATCCTGCCACCTATCCCTCCATGTGGGAAGCCCCCCAACGGCTCAGAACAGGCTATCCCGGTAATGGCTACGAAAACGCCTACTGGAACAGCGGCGGTGCCAAAGCTGCCAACTCGTTCAATGCCTGGAAAAATAGCCCTCCCCACAATGATCTGATGCTCAATCTCAAGGGATGGCAGAGGTTGAATTGGCGATCGCTCGGGGTCGGCATCCAGGGCAACTACGCGGTGCTATGGGTGGGTGAACAGGCTGACCCAACCGGGAAACCGGGCAAGGAATAGTTCCTTGAAATCATTTTGAAGGGAGGGATAGGCTGTTCCCACTCCTCCCTTCAAAATTAGGGATTGCAGATCAGGGCTATGAAATGTTGTGTGGCGGCTACGCCGCCACACAACATTTCATAGTTGAATTCAGCAACGCCCTGCTTGATCGCTACAGAGTG
>JALOOP010000239.1:0-3424 GCA_025454315.1 Oculatellaceae cyanobacterium Prado106 | reverse complement strand
GAATGAACTGAAAGGCTTGCCTATAGAGTCTTCCAGTCTCCGCAGTCCATCAATGAAAGTTGATAAATTAACCAGGCAATTACTCCCAGGAATCGTCAGGTTTTCCGGGTTTTAATTACCCGATTTATTAGTCAACTTTCATTAATGGACTTTTTATAATAGCTCGTGATTCATCTACGGGTGGGCTGGAAACGAAGCCAACTCAGAGATTAAACCCTATTCCCGATCAAACTTTGAAGTTATTTTTTAACAGGCTTTAAAGAAATATCCGTAGAAGTCATCAGCTAATGGGTAACAGACCTTTTATAGATCCATAAGACCCTGACCCTCTCATCGACTCGATCCCTGAATTCATAAAACTTCTGGCTCAACGAAAATCCTTTAAATCCAGTTGTCCCTGACTCCTGTACTCCTAACAGAAGGACGAAAACACCGCATCTCAAACATCCTCAACCGTCGGTGAATCGTCGTTCTAAATTCCATTTTCAGTTCATCCGCAAACCCCTTTGCTGAGCCAGCCAAGTCCATAGTTCTGGACTAATTTGCGCTGCCCAAAAGATGACCTGACAGGGTTGCAATCGATGCATATACCAATACAAAACATTGAACAACGAACGTTCACCTTTAAGGAGCAATCAATCATGGTACGTAAATCTGGAACCAAAGGCCCCGACAACCTGCGCGGCACCCGAGACGCTGATGAAATCTTTGGTTTAGGCGGCAACGATATTATTTTGGGCTTGGGCGGCGATGATGACCTATTTGGCAATGGCGGCGACGATACGATTCGCGGCGGAGCAGGCAACGACGAAATTCAAGGCGGCAGTGGCAATGACCAACTGCGAGGCGGCGCTGGCGATGACCAACTGTTTGGTGGCAATGGCCAGGATCGGCTGTTTGGCGGCAATGGCAACGATACGCTGGACGGCGGCAAGGGCAATGATTTCCTCAACGGCGGCAGCGGCAACGACATCCTCGAAGGCGGCAAGGGCGATGACACGATGCTGGGCGGCACCGGAGACGACGAACTCAACTGGGATGATGGTGATGGTTCTGACCTGATGAGTGGCGGCGAAGGCAGCGATACGGTCAACGTGACCGGTTCGATCACCCGAGGCGATGACTTTGAGCTGGGCAAGAATGACTTCAACCAGGCATTCTTTGAGCGCAAGGGATTCGTCGGTGAACAGCCCGGAGTAGGCCGCTTTACCCTCACCATTGACACCGTGGAAACCATCATCGTCAACGGCGATGTGGGCAATGATGTCCTCACGGTCAGTGACCTGGTTGGAACCGGAGTCACCACGGTCAAGTTCTTTGGCGGTGCAGGCGATGATAAACTCGATGGCACCAATACCACGACGGCTCTGGAAGCCGATGGGGGCGAGGGGAATGACACCCTCATTGGCAGCAACCAAAAAGACACGCTGCAAGGGGGTGCAGGAAATGACACGATCGCCGGTGAAAAAGGCGATGACATCATGATTGGCGGTGCAGGCAACGATACCCTGGAATGGGATGATGGGGATGGCAGCGATCGCATCAGTGGCAACGAAGGCCGGGATACGGTCGTCGTAGAAGGCTCAGTCACCAAAGGCGATGATTTTGTCCTGGGCAAAAACGCTCAAAACCTCGCCATCTTTGAACGCAAAGGATTCGTGGGAGAAACTCCTGGTGTCGGTGCATTTACCTTGACCGTGGACACCGCTGAAGTCTTTGATGTTAGCGGCGAAGAAGGCAACGATGTCTTCAAAGTGAACGACTTGTCGAACACAGGCGTAGAACTGGTCATCTTCTCCGGTGGTGCAGGCAATGATAGCTTTGATGGTTCTGGTACCAACACGCCGCTGCAACTCAATGGAGATGCCGGAGTGGATACCTTAGTGGGTGGTGCTGGCAATGATGTGATTACGGGTGGAGATGGGCTGGATATCTTGACTGGGGGCGGGGGGAGCGATCGCTTCGTCTACTCCGGCAACCCCTTCGCCAACGGCACACCCAACCTCAATGGGGCTACGGGCATCAATGTTCTCAATACCCCGGATACGATTCAGGACTTTCTCATCAACGGTGCTACTGCCGACCAGTTTGGCCTCAAGGGATCTGACCTGGGCATTAACGAGATTATCTTCAGGAAAGGTGCCTCGAATTCTGAGGACTTGTCAGGGGGCAATGTCCTAGTGTTGACCGAGGGCTTTGCCAATGCCGCTGCCGCTGCCGATGCCATCAAGAAGAATACCAGTATCACTGCTGATCAAGGTGTCTTTGTCTACTTCAACACGGCGCTGGGCATCAGCCGTCTGGTCTTCTCTCAAGATCTCGGCGACGGTGGTAATATCAGTGTCCTAGCGAACCTGGGTCAGCCTCAACCGGGCAATGTCGTCAGTAACCAAAATCTGTTCAGCCAGAATAACTTCTCGCTGGTCTAACTTCGATTCAACTTGAGTCATTCACTCTTCTCACCCGATGTTCTTGATCGTGATTGATCGGGGATGTCGGGTGGGGCGATCGTAGGGATACCATTTTCTAGGATGCGATTAGGACTGGATTTGGAGGGGTGTTGGCGATCGCGATTTTGTATTCAACCTGGTAGAAGATGGGGCGTTGCTAAATTCAGCTATGAAATGTGGTGTGACGGCTACGCCGTCACACCACATTTCATAGCCCCGGTCTGCAACTCTGAAAATGGGTTGTGGCAGGAGTGGGGTGGGGGCGATAGAACCGCTATTCGGAATTGCAATGCTCCATCTAGAGCCGTGATTTCAAGTAATCTGCTGGGCAACCTAGAATAAGGATTTGTCAATGGAGCAGCGCTTATAGGGGCAGGTGTATCAACAGACTTTCATCACTTCTATATGAATTAGGATTCTGAGGGCGCTACCTGGATCTAGATGAAGAATAAAGATGATTAACTAAAATCTTGACCAAGTTTATGATATTTTTTGAGCGTTTATTACATGCTTTTAGAGTTGTAGGGGGAAGTTTTGCTAGTAAATTCCTCCGCTATTTATTTAATCAAGGAAAAGGATCTTCTTCCAGGCTACACCAAACCTTGTCAACTTCTCAGTCTTCATTAGGCTATAGCTCTAGAGTTTTGATTCAGCCGATCGCTCTTAAGTTGTCTAAGCCTCAATTCTTTATTGAGGGAGCTAGTGAAGAGAAATACTTAGAGATGCTGGCTAATTATGGGAGTCATAGCACACCTCTATCAGGGGTGATTTCTGCAAATCATGTTAATGTATCCCTTCCTGTTGGAATGCATTTACATCATGGAAAAGTGATTGAAGAAGCACTTCTTGGGACAGAAGTACTGGCCAACCCTAAATACTCTCCATTCGCGCAATTCTAATGAGTAAAGATACTTAGTGTAAGCTCGTGAGGTACCCTTTCACCAGGCTGCCCCATGAATCCCTCCCTCACTGTT
>JALOOP010000238.1 GCA_025454315.1 Oculatellaceae cyanobacterium Prado106 | reverse complement strand
CCTATTTGAACCCGGACAATCCATCAAAGCCCTAATCGTAGACTTAGACGAGGCCAAACGCCGCGTTTCCCTCTCGACCAAGGTTCTAGAAAACTACCCCGGCGAAATGACCGAAAAAATGGCCGAGGTCATGGCCGACGCCGAAATTCGCGCCGAAAAAGCCCGCAAAAACCTCGGCAACAGCGCCCACCTAGAATAAGCGATAGAGCAGTAGAGCGTAGCCGTTACTCCAGGTCTGTGCAGTTAACCCATCTGCATTTATCTGTGTTCATCTGCGTCCATCTGTGTTCCCCCTTCTCAAACCTTGAGAGATTATAACTAGCCACCCATTCGAGTCCAAAACGCCTTATTTTTTGAGAATGTATCTTGGGTGACGATCGCCATCCCCCCACGCAATCCATTCATCAAAATCCTATGGCAGAATCTACGATTGAATCCGTCCTGCAAGAAGCGCGGCTGTTTCCCCCTTCTGCAGAATTTTCTCAGCAGGCCAGAATCAAGAGTTTGGCCGATTATCAACAGCTTTATGACCGGGCTAAGGCCAACCCGGAGCAGTTTTGGGCTGAGTTGGCCGCCCAGGAACTCCACTGGTTTCAACCCTGGGACAAGGTTTTAGAGTGGCAGCCACCCTTTGCAAAATGGTTTGTCAACGGCAAAATCAATATCTCCTACAACTGTCTCGATCGCCATCTCACCACCTGGCGACGCAACAAAGCCGCCCTGATTTGGGAAGGCGAACCGGGCGATAGTCGCACCCTCACCTATGCCCAACTGCACCGAGAAGTCTGTCAGTTTGCCAATGCCCTCAAGCACCTAGGGGTTCAAAAGGGCGATGTCGTGGGCATCTACATGCCCATGATCCCGGAGGCGGCGATCGCCATGTTGGCCTGTGCCCGAATTGGGGCAGCCCATACCGTCGTCTTTGGGGGATTCAGTGCAGAAGCATTGCGCGATCGCCTGATGGACGGCAAAGCCAAACTGGTGATCACCGCAGATGGTGGCTGGCGGAAAGATGCGATCGTGCCGCTGAAAGAGCAGGTGGACAAAGCCCTAGCCGATCAGCATGTGCCCTCGGTGGAGCATGTCCTGGTGGTGAAGCGCACGGGACAGGAGGTGCAAATGGTGGGCGATCGCGACCATTGGTGGCACGACCTGCAAAAGACCGTCTCCGCCGATTGTCCCGCCGAACCGATGGACAGCGAAGATCTGCTGTTTATTCTCTACACATCCGGCAGCACAGGCAAACCCAAGGGCGTAGTTCATACCACGGGCGGCTATAACCTCTACACCCACATGACCACCCAATGGATCTTTGATCTTAACGACACTGACGTGTATTGGTGTACTGCCGATGTAGGTTGGATCACCGGACACAGCTACATTGTCTACGGCCCGCTGTCCAATGGAGCCACCACGGTGATGTACGAAGGTGCGCCCCGTGCCTCCAATCCGGGCTGCTTCTGGGATGTCATTGAAAAACACCAGGTCAATATTTTTTATACGGCTCCGACCGCAATTCGAGCCTTTATCAAAATGGGCGATGACCTGCCCAAGGCGCGCAATCTCTCCTCGCTGCGGCTCCTAGGAACGGTCGGTGAACCGATTAACCCCGAAGCCTGGATGTGGTATCACCGGGTGATTGGCAAGGAACGCTGTCCTATCGTGGATACCTGGTGGCAAACCGAAACGGGCGGCGTTATGATCACCCCCCTCCCCGGTGCGATTCCCACCAAGCCCGGTTCCGCCACCCGTCCGCTCCCCGGCATCCTGGCCGAAGTGGTGGATCTCGATGGCAACGCGGTGCCCGCTAACGAGGGCGGCTATTTGGCGATCAAGCATCCCTGGCCAGGGATGATGCGGACGGTGTATGGTGACCCCGATCGCTTCCGGCGCACCTACTGGGAGCATATTCCCCCCCGCGATGGGCAGTACCTCTACTTTGCCGGGGATGGTGCCCGTCAGGATGCGGATGGCTACTTCTGGGTCATGGGTCGGGTCGATGATGTGATCAGTGTTTCCGGACACCGTCTAGGGACGATGGAAATTGAATCGGCTCTGGTTTCGCATCCGGCGGTGGCAGAAGCCGCCGTAGTGGGCAAACCGGACGATCTCAAGGGCGAAGAAGTCGTGGCCTTTGTCACTCTGGAAGGCACCTTCAGCCCCAGCGAAGATCTGGCCAAGGAACTCAAAAAGCATGTGGTGCAAGAGATCGGCGCACTGGCTCGTCCGGGAGAAATTCGCTTTAGCGATGCCCTGCCCAAGACGCGATCGGGCAAGATTATGCGGCGGTTGTTGCGATCGCTAGCCGCAGGACAGGAGGTGACGGGCGACACTTCAACCCTGGAAGATCGATCGGTGCTGGATAAACTGCGCGAAGGATCGTAGCGACTTCCATCTCCCAACTCTGGGGGAGCCGAACTTTCTAGGAGGGGGCTTTGAGGATTCCGGAAGATCCTAGGAGTCCTCAAAGTCTCTACGGTGATCTTGGAGATTCGTCGGCAGGAGCATCTATAAGCGGACAAAAAATGTTGCCGAATCCAAGTGCTTGAAATTCGCCAGTAAGCCCAGATTGTTGAGTTGGGGAGGGTGTAGAACTTTGAGGCGAAACGGGTTAGATGGGATTTGGAATAAACTAGCCCAACTGAGGAGGGGGCGATCGCAAAGTCTTCCAAAGTTAGAAACAAGTCTTCCAAAATTAGAAAAATGAGGAAGCTGAATGAAGTTCAAATGATGAGAGCCAAATTATGAGAGCCGGGTCAGAAGGTAAACAAATCTCAGCAATTAACAGAGATTAATCTTCATCACGATTTTGTTTCAAAGCTTGGTTCCAAGTACCGATCGCCATTCGCCGAAAGGTCAGCAAAACGAACAGCCAACTGACCGTGATGGCGCAAACCGAGACATTGAGACGGACAACAACTTCTTGAGGAGCCATAGCGGAAACATCACCAGGGGAACTAAAAATTAGAGAATCGCGAACACTAAGCTCAACATGCCCTTACTTTAAAGTAAAAATTACTAACAATTCTTGAGTAAACATTAAGGAATTCCAGAATTTCAGCGCCACTTTCTGAGAAAGAGTCACAAAAACTCATCATAATAGAGCGTTTACACTTCTTGACCGTTCAAAGATTAGGATTTCTCAATCCTTTGATTAATGCACCTTTGCCCAGGAATGATTTAATAAAATCCATAGAGGCGCTGCTGAATTCAGCAGCTATCAACGCCGTCAATCCTGAAGCCCTTTTCAACCTGTGAATCCTACCCCTTCTTCTCCCACCCCAGTCAACGCCGAATCCAGCGCCGTTCAGAGTTATTTGAATCTCTTGCAGGGCGTGATTACGCGCATGGCGGGCAATAGCTCAAATTGCAAATCGCTGTGTATTACTCTGGTGTCTGCGATCGCCGTCTTCATTGCCGACAAAGGTCAGCCTCACTACATTGTCATTACCATTATTCCGATTTTGCTCTTTTCCCTGCTCGATGCCTATTACCTCGGCCTAGAGCAAGGATTTCGAGAAACCTACAACGACTTTGTCAACCGACTCCATCACAACAAAGCCTATTCCACCGATTTATTTCGCATCTTGCCCCAAGGAAGAGACAAGGATAAGGGGCTGACTCGGTTTGATCCCGTTGTCGCCACTCGCAAAGCCTATAAATCCTTCTCGGTCTACCCTTTCTACCTAGTGCTGTTCGTGGTTCTAGGAGTGGGATGGTATTTCATCTTGGCCAGCCAGCCGAAATAATCGATCTCGTAGGATATGTTAGATCGCGTAGGGCGCGTAGGATGCGTTAGCGACAGCGTAACGCATCGCTAAACCCCCAGACAACGCTCGGTCTTTGGCCTCCGACACCCAGATGCATCACGCGGCTTCTAGTTCAATGGGTAGCTCAATGATAAATTCCGTTCCCTGACCTGGAATTGAAATGCAGGCCAAGGTTCCATGATGTCTTTGCTCGACAATTTGCCTTGCGATCGACAATCCCAATCCCGTTCCTTTGCCCACGGATTTTGTCGTAAACAAATGGTCAAAGATTCGTTGTTTGACCGATTCAGGAATCCCTGGCCCGTTATCTGCAATGCGAATGACCACCGATGTAGGCTCGGCTGAATTTTCAGCGTTCATCTTGGTGTGAATCGTGATTTGATTCGGGTTTGCTTCGATCGCCTCATAGGAGCGTCCCTGATTCGATTCCTCCAGAGCATCGATCGCATTGGCGATAATGTTCATAAACACCTGGTTGATTTGTCCCGGATAGCACTCCACCTCTGGGATGTCGCCGTAATGCTGCACTACTTCAATGGGCGGATGTTGGTCATTGCCCTTGAGGCGATGCTTGAGAATCATCAGCGTGCTATCAATGCCTTCATGCAGATTGAAGGGTTCTTTGTGGGTGATGTCTGACCGTGAAAAGGTTCTCAGGGACGTGCTGATGCCGCCGATGCGTTTGATGCTCTCCTGCATAGACAGCAGCAATTTGGGCACATCCTCTTCTAGATAGTCCAGTTCAATATTGCGGGCATCGGCTTGGATTTCGGTATCGGGGTTGGGGAATTTGGCCTGGTAGAGTTTGACATGGTGCAGCAGATCGTTCAAATAGCGATCGATATGCTTCAGGTTTCCGGCGATCGAATGGGTCGGGTTATTGATTTCATGGGCAATGCCAGCCACCAATTGTCCCAGGGTAGACATTTTTTCGCTTTGCACCAGTTGCAGTTGGGACTGTTGCAGGGTGTAGAGGGTGGCTGAGAGTTCGGCGGTGCGATCGGCCACATGCTGCTCTAGCTGCTCGTTTCGCTCTGCAAGCTGGCGGGTCAACAGGCGCAGTTGCAGATGAATTTTGAGCCGCGCGATCACTTCTTCCACCTGGAAGGGTTTGGTAATGTAGTCTACTGCGCCCAGACTAAAGCCCTGTACCTTATCCACGGTGTCATTCAGGGCAGTCATGAAGATGACGGGGATTTCCTGGGTGGCGGGATTTTTTTTGAGGCGATCGCAAGTTTCAAACCCATTCAACTGCGGCATCATCACATCCAGCAAGATCAGGTCGGGGGCGGCATAGGTGGCCTGTTCCACGGCAGAGGCTCCATCGGTGGCCACCAGCACTTCCCAGCCGCAATTGGCGATCGCATTTATGGCGACCTTAAGATTCGTGGGATTATCATCCGCAATTAAAATCGTGGCTGTAGAGGCGGAAGGGAACGACATAAGGAACACCCTGGAGATATGTCAAATGAGAAGATGGAAATGCTACAGACAATCAATGGTTGAAGAAACAAAACTCAGTTTTTATCCAAGAAATTTATTAAAGAAAAAGATTGACGAAATTGCGAGAACCCAATCTAGGAAGGGTTTATTCAGGTTTGTCAGGGAGCAGGGACTGGATCAGTTCTTGAATCTTTTTGATTTGGAATTGGTTCACCAAGTGTTGCATTTCATGAGTAAAAGGCGCTAAACGCGGGTCAGCTTGAGCCAGAGGTGCGATCGCCTGTTCAATCCCTTGTAGGTTACCCCGCATAGCCAGATCAAGGAGGCGATACAACAGTTCTACGGGCGGTGCCACGATCGAGGTAAAGTCTGAGTCCAATGGGCGATGATTTTCCCTCAAATCATTTCCTAGATTGCCCTGACCCTCTTCATAAACCCACTCTAGACCTAAATATTTTTGCAGATTGGCCAAAAGCTCGTCGATTTGAACCGGTTTGGGCAAAAAGGCAGTCGCACCCGCTTCTAGACTAATGTCGCGATCGCGCTCAAACACACTCGCTGACGAAACGATAATCGGGATCTGGGTAATGGAGGGCGATCGCCGCACTGCCCCAATCAGGTCAAGACCATTCATTTCCGGCAGATTCAAATCCACAATCATCAAATCTGGAGACAGCCGCTGAGCCAGTTCTAGCCCCGTTTTGCCATCCTCGGCCTGGGTGCAGCGACAGCCCAGGAATTCCAGGACAGTGGTCAAGATCGAGCGATTTTCCCAGCGATCGTCCACGATGAGAATGTCTGGCGTTTGGTCTTGGATGCCGATGATCTTCCGAGTCGGCAGGGTTGGCGCAGCCGGAAGCCAGTCCTGCGCGGACTGAACCTCTAGATCAAAGCCAAAGCGACTGCCCTGCCCCACCGCACTTTCAACCCAAAGCGATGCCCCCATCGCCTCCACCAGTCGCTGACTAATAGCCAAGCCCAGCCCCGAACCTTCGCTTTTTTTGTGCCCCTGTCCCACCTGCTCAAACGGCAAAAAAATCTTCTCCAATTGTTCAGGAGCCATGCCAATGCCAGTGTCTGCGATCGTGAACCGGAGCATTATCGATTCTGTCGTTCTTGATTCGAGCGTTCTTGATTCGAGCGTTCTTGATTCAATCATTTCCAATTCTGTCGTTCTCAATTCTGACGCTCTTACTTCTGGTGTCGTTGATTCTACAGCCTGGGAATCTGCTGCTAGCCATTCCACCCGGAACGTGACGCTGCCCTGCTCAGTAAACTTGATGGCATTGCCCAAAAGATTAATCAGCACCTGCCGCAGACGTTTTTCATCGGCATGGATACCCCGAGGCAGATTTAGCCCAAACTGTTGAACAAACGCAATCTGCTTTTCATCAGCGCGAATCCGACAAATTTCAGAAACCCCGTTGAGCAAGCTGGCTAGATTGAAGTTACTCTGGTGCAGTTCGAGCTTGCGGGCTTCAATCTTAGAGAGATCCAAAATATCGTTGATCAGGTTCAGCAGGTGGTTGCCACACTGAAGAATCACCTCTACGCCATCCTGCTCAGAACTGGGGATGGTGTCGGACAGCGATAGAATTTGGGCATAGCCCAGGATACCGTTGAGCGGCGTTCGCAGTTCATGGC
This sequence comes from Oculatellaceae cyanobacterium Prado106, assembly GCA_025454315.1. Classification (GTDB taxonomy): domain Bacteria; phylum Cyanobacteriota; class Cyanobacteriia; order Elainellales; family Elainellaceae; genus Prado106. The sequence goes on along the minus strand of JALOOP010000238.1, from coordinate 3,948 downwards.
TCATGTTGGCCAAGAACTCGCTCTTGGCCTGATTCGCGGTATCGGCGGCCTGTTTGGCAAGCTGTAGCTCTTGGGTGCGATCGCGCACTTTCAGTTCCAAGGTCTGGGAATATTCCGTCAACTGGTGATTGACCTGTTGAAGCTGCAATTTGTGGTACGCATTCGTCGTCAGAATTGCCGCACCTGCCAGAGCCACCAGCGGTGTCACCACAGGCAACCACCAGCCCAGCCCTAACGCCCCGTAACTGGCAGCCATTAATCCTAAACCTAACAGCACCGCCACCAAACTGATCCAACTGAGCGAGGCTTTGTGATTCAGCAGACGGGTTTGGGGCAGCCGCCAACTGACGATCGCCCCCACCATCGCCCACAGAAAAATCCAGCCCCATTCCATCGGCTTCGACACCAGACGAATCAGCGGTCGTCCCTCCAACACTGCGCTCAGCATCTGGCTAATGACATTGGCATGAATCACCACACCCGCCATGCGAATCGGCGTTGTCAGACTAGAACCTCGGGTATAGGGCGTTGCAAACAGGTCGTTGATACTTTTGGCCGTGGTGCCAATCAGCACAATCCGATCGCGCACCAACTCCGGCGCAATTCCTTCCGTCAGCACCTGGCCAAAGGGGATGGTGGCAAATTGCTGGCGATCGCCCCGATAGTTCAGCAGAATCTGATACCCACCAAAGTCTGCCTGGTGATAAATAGCGCCCTGGTCAACCATCGGTTCAAATAGAGCTTTGCCCATTCGCATAATCTGCTGTTCTGCTGAGACCGTCTCCAGTTCCAGTCCCTTGGCCTCCAGATAGTTCAGCCCCAGCCTTGCCCCCAGCGACAGCACCACCTCTCCATCCGCGTTGACCGACGACAGCAAACTCCGCCGAATCGTGCCATCGGTATCCACCACCATGTCCGCCATGGCAATTTGTTGCAACTCCAAGAGCGTTTTCGAGGGTGCAACCCCACCCCCAATCAATTTCTGAACGCCAATGAGATTCGGTGTCGATCGCATCACATCCTGCAATTGCTGATGCCCCGGTTCGACTGGTAAATCGCGGTAAATATCTAGCCCGATCGACTGAGGCTGATGGGATTTTAGGGTTTGAATCACTTGGGCGATCGCCTGATCGGGAAGCGGCCACTGTCCCACCTGGGTAATGTCCGCTTCATCGACGGTGACGATGAGAATGCGGCGATCGATCGCTTCCGGCGGACGCAGGGCAAAGAACTGGTCATAGCTCGCCCATTCCAAAAGCTGAAACAGCCCCATCATATTCCCAGCAATCACCAGCGCCGTCACTCCAGAGGCCGCCATTATAATAATTCGCCATTCCTGCAGCGGCTTGGTTTGGGTAACGGAGCGATAAATTTTGACCACCCGAACCAGTTTCTTGATCTGTTTTCTGAATTTTCTAAACTTGCGGAGGGGATGGTGCGATCGCTGACCCGGTTGATCTCGTAGGGCGATCGGTCTGAGCAGATGCATCCATTTCCTGCTCAGTATTTTCATAATCTTTCCGGACAGAGGAATCAACAAAGGCTGTAATAAACCGATAGCAATATCTGATCAGGCTGAGTGGATGGTATCTCCAAACTCCCAACCCAGGATTCCCAGTCTGTTTGTTGAGCGAACGGCGAACGGCAAACGGGGAGATAACTAGCTTTGGAGGAATAAACCGCAGAGACGCAGAGACGCAGAGAGAAGAAGGGAGAAGGGGAAAGGGGAAAGGGGAAAGGGGAAAGGCGAAAGGGGAAAGGGGAAAGAGAAACACTGATTGGGACACAGAGTTCTTCAGGAATTTGCTTAGTAGAAAGTAATAAAAGAATCATTGAATTCTCCCCACCTCCCCACTCCCCACTCCCCACTCCCCACTCCCCACTCCCCCTCACAACTTCCTCAAACTTTTTCCTTAGCTTAAGAGCAGAAGCTGAGAAGGAGGACGGAGTTAGAACCCTCCAATGGGTGGGGTTTTTAATGATTTGAGTGGGAGCGATCGCTGTCCTCTTAATGAGCTATAAAGTTTAGCCCCGCGAATTTAGTCCAAGATTCGTCCCAGGCAATTCCACGAACGTCCTTTGTAGATTCCTTAACATCTTGTTCCAGGCAATTCCACGAACGTCCTTTGTATATCCCTTAGCTGTATATCCCTTAGCATCACCGGGAGAAAATTCAATGACGACTGATTCAACGAACACCAATATCCAAGAAAAAGCTCGTCAGGCGATCGCCCAAGATCGTCAACAAGAGGAGCATCTCAGAGAAACCATGCAAGAACGCGCTACAGCAGATCTAGGCAAACCTCATCCTGACTCGATAGAGACTCAAGCCAGAGAATCGATGACAGAGCAGCGACACCATCAAGAACACCTTGAAGACACAATGCGACAACGCTCTGAAGCCGAACTTCGATAGGTTTTGTAAATAACTTTGAGAACGGTATCGGGAATGGGGAGAAGAGCGATGGAACCGATTCGCAAAATTAATGATGAGTTGGCGATCGCCGGACAAATCCACCTCGCCCAATTTCCTCAAGTTGCCGCAGAAGGATATCGTGCAGTGTTGAACTTGCGATCGCCCGAAGAAGCCGGATTCCTTACCCTAGAAGCCGAAAAGCTACAGTTACTCGGCCTCTGCTATCTCAACCTGCCCACCCCCGTGACCGCGCTCAATCCTGAAACCGTTCTCAAAGTTTTAGATCATCTGCGTCGGTTGCCCAAGCCGACGCTCTTGCATTGTGATAGCGGCATTCGCTCGGCTGCGATCGCCCTCATCTCCATCTCAGTGCAGCAAGGCGTGGCGATCGAACAGGCACTGCGGCAGGCAGAGCGGTTGGGGTTGTTGCAAGCGTTGTGAGGGGAAAGGGGAAAGGGGAAAGGGGAAAGGGGAAAGGGGATCTTTGGTTATTTCATGGAGTTGATCTGGAAGGGGCAGGGGAAATCCTAGGTTATTTCATGGAGTTGATCTGGGAGGAATAGGGAAGAGCTTAGGTTACTTCATAGAGTTGATCTGGGAGGAATAGGGAAGAGCTTGGGTTATTGCGTGGAGTTGATCTGGGAGGGGCAAGGGAAATCTCTTTGAATGCTTGACCCGGATCAATTTCCAAGGTTCATTCCATGAACCCCCTTTCCCCTTTTCCCTTTCCCCCTTCGCCCATCCCCCCACTCCCCACTCCCTCAAAACCCAGTAGTCGAAAGAGGCCGATACGTATAGCTAGAGTGGGCTTGCTTTTGAATGTCTTGTTTGACCCGATCGAGATCGGTATAGTAGTCGGCGACATCAATCAGGCTGTCACTGGTCATCGATCGCAGACTCACGACTTCGACCCGGACACCTTTGTAGCTGACGGCGTTGACCGCATAGGACAAATCCCCGTCACCGCTGACCAGGACAATGGTGTTGCAATAGTTAGCCAGGGTCATCATATCGACGGCGATTTCCACGTCCAGGTTGGCTTTTTTGGAACCGTCGGGTAGCTGCACGAGATCTTTGGTGACCACCCGGTAGCCGTTGCGGCGCATCCAGAGGAGGAAGCCTTGCTGTTTTTCGTTGGTGCGATCGACCCCGGTGTAGAAGAAGGCGCGCAGCAGACGAGAACCTTGGGTGAGGTGGCACAGAAGCTTGGCGTAATCGACTTCAATGCCCAGTTGTAGAGCGGCGTAGAAGAGATTGGAACCGTCGATGAAAATGGCGACTCTGCCCCGGTTGGCGCGATCGAGAATGGAGCGATCGGTGGACACATCCATGAGATCTAGATCATCGGGATGGTCGGAGTGGTTGATGGCCAAGTCAAACAGATCAGCGTGGGGGATTTCTGGCTTATGAGGTTTTTCGGGATTGTTGGGCTTATGAGTGGACATAGGGGGGTTTCCTTAGAGATTTTATTGGGGCAGGTGCAGACTGAGACTAAATTGAGGCTGTAGAAGCGTCAAAAAAGAAGCGTCAAA
>JALOOP010000237.1 GCA_025454315.1 Oculatellaceae cyanobacterium Prado106 | reverse complement strand
TCAGCAAACACCCTTCTGGATCATCAACGAGCAGGGCTTCCGCGATCCTGACCCGGTTTCCCCCCAAAAGCCAGAAGGCGAGGTTCGCATTTTTGTCCTCGGGGGTTCAGCCGCTTTTGGTCAACTCAGCCCCAATGATCAAACCCTTGTCAGCTACCATCTGGAGCAATTGCTGAATACTCGGGTGGCCTCACAGCGCAGCAATGCCAATCGCTACCAGCCCGAAATCCTGCCCTACACCGCCGACGAAGTTAACAAAGTCATGAACCGTCCGGCGCGCATTCCCGATCGCCAATACCGGGTCATCAACGCTGCGGTTCCAGGCTACACCTCCGGCAACGAGTTAGCGCTGTTAATGCAGGAAATCTCCACCTACAGCCCCGATATCATTATTTCCCTGGGAGGCTACAGTGACCTGCTGCTGCCCAGTTCCCAGAGTGCTGCGGATATTCCAGGATTAGACAATATTCTCGAAGGCAAGGGTGAAAGCTGGACGAGTCAGGCGAGCCGAGGCTTCAATAACTGGCTGGGCAGATTCTATCTAATCAAGGGCATCCAGCGTTTAACCGGGCAATCCAGCGCCACTCTCGCTGAGACAGGTGCGCTCAACATGGCCTCCAATGACAAGTCCTCGGCGCAGCGTCTAGCCACCACTTCCGCCGAACTGGATCAGCGCATTGCCCGCTACCAAAATCATCTTCTGCAACTAGTCCGCTGGAGTTCTGCGTCCAAAAAACGGGTCATCATTGGCCTCCAGCCCGAAGTAACAGCCTACAGCAAAGCCAAACCCTCAGCCGCTGAAGCCGAAATGCTAAAGCAACTAGGACAACCCTACGCTGACCAAATCCAAGCAGGCTATACCAAACTGGCGGCTGCCGCCAACCGGGCTGCCCAGTCTTCTGCCAATGCCAAAGTCTTGAATCTGTATGAGCAAATCGGCCAACAAGACAAAAGCGGCCTGTTTGTCAGTCCTGAAGGCTTGAGCGATGCAGGTAGCAAGATGGTAGCGGATCGGTTCTATGGGGCGATCGCCACCCAACTCGCCCTCAAACCCAAACCCTTCGGCTCACCTTAACTCCAGACCCCTAGCTCAAGAAACTGATAGAGACTCTCAGATAATCTGAATCGCCATGTACAGACCCACGGCTTTCCAGGAAGACAATATTGATAAACTCATCGCCTTCATGAAAGCGACGTTAGCCAGCATTCCCAGCTAGCGGTTCACGAAAAGGACTCTGATTCACCAGAGGCTTGCCGAATCCTTGCGTCTAAAGCTTCCTCCCACTTTGGGTCGCTTGGGTCAATGGTAATCATTCGACCTGCTGCTTTTGAGCGATCGACATAAGCATGGAAGGCATCGTCATCACCGCGATGGGTCAGGACATATCGCCTTAATTGGTCAAGATCCATTCCCGGAATATTGGCTTGTGGCGCTGATAAATCTACAACTTCCCTGCCGCTTTCAGCCTGCCTTTTCTGCCAATCTGCAAACATGGCATTCAGGTCGTAGTTGAAGGACTTAGCATGTTCTTCACGAAGTCGATGGATCTCTTCAAGGATCTCGTCATGGTACCTAGATCATGATCCTAGTAAGCTAAACGACTTTTAGTTTGCACAAACCAGATTCTACAACCGTGCCACAATAAGGGAAAAGCTATCAATCTAGATGTTAATCAGCTTAGTTCATAGGGCACGTAGAAGCTTGAGGCAAAGTTAATCTTCTTGCTTAGCAGGCTTGGGGAACTTGAGGAGAGGCAACCACTTTTCTCGGTTTTCGAGGATGTAGAAGAGAGCGATCGCCACCACCAACACACCTAGCGCCACAAAGGTGAAGCGAGAAGTCCAGGAGACTAAGGTTTCTAGAGAAACAATTCGACCGGCAAAATAGGCGGCAGTGATCGTGACACCTGCCCAAACGGTCGCCCCTGCCAGGTTGCAGGCCAGAAACTCGGGGTAGGGCATCCGGGCAACGCCAGCCATCGGGCCTGCAAAAATTCTCAGCAGTGCTACAAAGCGACCCAGGAATACAGCTTTGTCTGCGTTTTTGCTAAACAGCGTTTTGGCCTGGAGCAGTTTTTCTTCAGGAAGGCGAAATAGAGCGCCGATGCGGGTCAGGAGCGGCCAACCGCCGTAGTAACCAACCCAGTAGCCGAAGTTATCGCCGATCGCAGCACCAGCGATCGCACTTCCCATCACCCACCAGTAGTTGAGTTCGCCACTGCCTGCTAGAAAACCACCCGCTAGCGTAATCGTCTCACCCGGAATGGGCAGTCCAGTATTTTCCAGCATGATGCCGAGGAAAACTGACCAATAGCCATACTCATGAGCGATTTCCTGGATTGTTTCTAGGGGAACCAGTTCAATAGACATGAAGTACAGCCTTTACGAAGTTTTATGAAACTCTCTCATGATCTTGACGCAAGAGCGGGATCGTGTCAATCGAACTTGCTGAGAGCTTTCTAAGATTTTGCTGAATCGCAGAAATGAGTTTTCTCTCCCCACGACGCGCGCCCAACGCAGGACTTGCAATAAAATTTTAACTTCTTCAGGAATCATTTGACAGAAAGGGTGGATGACAACCTGCCGGAATCTTCCCATAGAGCTTATCTAGGCAGGGAAAAGCATCAAGGGGATTAGCCTTTTGCCTGAGAGGCATCTTTTGAGCCAATTTCTTGCCTCAAAGGTAATTCATCTTCTAATTCATAGATAAGAAAAGGGATAGGCACCCTGCGGATTCAAGGTTTAAAACCGCAAGATGCCTATTCCACTTAAGCAATGCTTCGACTGCTTTCTCAGAACCTATTCCAGTTTTTAAGAACCTAATTCCAGGAATCTAACCGTTGCCAACCTACCAGCCCAATCCGCTTCTAGGCAAGGCTAACGTTGGCTAAATCTGCCGAGACGGATTCATCGGCATTGCCGATTCGAGGGAAACTGGGCAGATCGAGCATTGTCGTTTTACGGTTGCGAACGGCTAGACGATAGCTGACGCTTTGCAACTCGGCATGGAGTCGGCGGTTTTCTTGCTGTACCTGCACGACCTTTTCCCGGACGGGAGCGAGTCGCTGCTCAAACTTCTCTTTGTAGATGCGGGGCAGTTCCTGGACAACTTGCTCTAGCATTCGAGAGCGATCGCCCAATTCCTGCGTGGATTGCCGCAGTTGATAAATCTCACTGTCGCGGCTAGAAATCTGCTCCTGATAAAAATTGACCTGCTGCTCAAACCCTTGGAGTTGTTCCCGCAGCGCATAAACTTCGGCCTCGTAATGCTGTTCTGGCGCATCCAGGTTGGCGGCTGGGGTAGAGTTGCTCTTGACCATGCGAAAGAGTTCCTGGGACAACTGCTGCACCAATTGATCGCGCATCAGCAGTTCTTCCCGCAGTTGAGAAACCTCGGCTTGGAGTTCGGCTAGGGTGGGGGTGTCGGTTGAAATCATGGGATTCACGGTACTTAGGCTCCGGTTACATGTACGGGGGTAGTCTGTATCGAAACACGAGATGTAATAAAGGTTTACAAGTTGTCCAGGTTCACAGGACTGCTTCCTGGGTGGCCAGATGTTCTTCCCAGCGACGCGGCGGTGCAGCACGGCGAATCTCTCGCCAAATGGCGGTCGCCGCCAGCGTTCCATCCGCAACCGCTATGGAAACCTGGTTGATGCCTTCCTTGAGATCCCCCAGGGCAAAAATCCGAGGGTGAGAAGTCCGGCACATGGAATCGGTGACTAGGTTGCCCCCCTTCCAGTTCAAATCGATCGCCTGTAAATATTCGTTATGGTAGTGAGAACCCATGGACACTAAACCCGTTTCTAAATCAACGGTCGAGCCATCGGTCAACTCCACGCCCGTCATCTCATGGTCATGGCCTAGGAATCGCTGAATCGGTGTCTCAACCAGGGGAAACCCATACTCCTGAAGCTTCTGGCGCATCTCTTCGCCCACGGAGAACAGCCCCTGAGTAAACACCGTAATGTAGGGCGTAAACCAGTTCAGCACAAAGGCAGTATTGATTGCCCCTTCTGAAGCAACAAACAGGCCACATTTTTTGTCCCGCATCTCGTAGCCATCGCAGATCATGCAGACATGCAGGTTGTACCCGGCATAGTCGTAGACATTCTGCATGTTGTCCAGTTTGGGCAGGTTGTCGATAATGCCGCTAGCCGCAATGAGATATTTGGTGCGAAAAACTGGGTAACTGCTGTCCTCTTTGCCCACCTTCACCTTGACAGCAAAGGTTTCGCCCTCATCCTGCACATCTTCGACATAGCCCCGCAGGAAGTCGCCCTCCAGGGAAAGGACATGATCCTGTCCTTTTTGCAGCAAATCCCGTCCCGAAGTATGGGGAGAAAAGCCCAGATAGTTGGTCACATCTTGCATCCAGAAGGAGCGACCTCGGCCTTTTTCAATGACTAGGCAGGAGAGGCGATAGCGCTGGAGGTAGATGGCCGCAGAAAGTCCACCTGCGCCGCCCCCCACGATGATAGCGTCGTAGACATGATTCAGGCGTTGATCAAGATTTTTCTTGGAGAGTTTCATAGACTTAGACCTGCGATTGCCTCAAATTATAATCAGGGAATGATTTTTGATCCGATTTCTCGCTTTTTGCTTCGGACTTTTCCCTTCGCTCTTGTCTCTTCTCTATTGTCAGCAGAACTGCATAGGTTTTGGCCTAACCATCCGAATCATCTTTGATCCTGAATTTCCCTGATTCAATTTGCTGGACTAATTCGCTGGATTCGATTCACTAGGTTCATTTCATTGGGTTCAATTCGCTAGGGTTACTGTGCTGGTTTCACTGAATTTAATGGAGAGAGTGGCGATCGCATCCCATAAAAGAAACCTTGAAAGAAGAATGCACAGTGTACAAACTTCTTTCAAGGTTAGGATTAAATCAGCAAAAAGGGTTAAGCTTCTGCGGCTGCGACTTGGGGCTTGGTGGTCAGATAGCGGATGACATCATCGCTGAGGCGCATAGAGCGCTCCATCAGAGCAACCGTGTTGCCGCCAGCTTCGTAGTTCATTTGAACATAGACACCTTCGCGGTGTTTTTTGATATCGTAGGCCAGACGGCGTTTGCCGCGATGCTGGGTTTCGATGTTTTGAGCGCCCTGGTCTTGCAGGAACTTTTGGTATTTGGTGATGGCCTGGTCGGTCTGATCGTCATTGAGATCGGGACGCAGGATATACATCGTCTCGTACTGGGTCATGGGTCGAATTTCTCCTTATGGACCAATGGCTGCCGCTGCAAAATTGGCCTTAGACCTAGAGCATTTTCCCCGAAAGCTTTAGAGTGAATGAGGGGAATTCCAACAGGACTCAAATCGCGTTCCGAAGTTTCTCTCAAGAAGAGAAATTTTCTCTTAAAAAATTTCTCTTAATACAGAGAAGAGAGGGCAACGCTCCGGCTAGGCGATTACAGCAAGAAGCAAGGAATTACAATCATATACCAAATTACTTCGATCTTCCTATGGCGCAACGCTACGTCAGAATTCAAACGACCGCAGGCAAACTCCACTACGGCCTCTTGCAGCTTGATCGCCAGGTACAGGTGCTGGATGCGCCGCCCTGGCTGAGCGGACAGCCCACTGATGAGATATTGCCCGCCCATGACTATTTCTTGCTGGCTCCCTGTGCGCCTTCCAAAATTGTGGCGGTCGGCAAAAATTATCTCAAACATGCGATCGAGATGGGCGGTGCAGTCCCCCAGGAGCCGCTGCTGTTCTTCAAGCCCTCCACCTCGGTGATTGCGGCAGATACCTCAATTCAGTACCCGCCCCAAACCAGCCGGGTCGATTATGAGGGCGAACTGGCGCTGGTGATTGGCGATCGCTGCTTTGAATGCACCCCCGAGCAAGCCCAAACCAAAATCTGGGGCTACACGATCGCCAATGATGTCACGGCCCGCGACCTCCAGCGCAAAGACAGCCAATGGACGCGCGCCAAAGGCTTTGACACCTTCTGCCCCCTCGGCCCCTGGATTGTCCGAGAAATCAGCGCTGCCGCCAGACTGCAAACCTTCCTCAATGACAATCCCACCCCGGTTCAATCAGCTCTGATTAACGAAATGGCGTTTTCTCCAGAAGTGCTGGTGTCCTACATCAGCCAGGTGATGACGCTGCTCCCCGGTGATGTGGTGCTGACCGGAACGCCAGAAGGCGTGGGAGAAGTGCAGGTGGGCGATCGCATCCGCATCGAAATCGAAGGCATTGGCTGCCTAGAAAACTCAGTGGCTGCCCGAAAAACAGCCGAGGTTCCAGTTTCCTAGCAATCGTCAATGGGTTGATGGTTGAACTCAAAACAAGAAGGGATGCTGCACGTTATGCAGCATCCCTTCTGAGTTTTAAAGTTTGAAATCTAGCAGTGGGTTGAGCAAGGCTTAAGAACCTAGCGAACCTGCATGTAGACCGCATCCGAGAGCGTCGGGATTTCGGCGTAGCGACCCAGGACGGACTGCGCTACAGAGTAAATGATGGCAACCATGGCACCCAGGAAGACGACACTCGATAGGGTTTCCAGAATGAAGCCGCCCTGAAGAGCCGGAGCCAGGACACTGAAGATTAACTGACAGAGAATCAAAATAATGTCGATGAGGATTGCCTGCATGGCATTGAAGCGAATGAAGTGGCTAATATTTTCGTTGCGAACCACACCCATATAGAGCGCAAAAAAGATTATTAGCCCCGCAAAGGGGACGCTGCCATACAGCAGGATAATGGGAGAGAGTGGCACAAACAGCAGCCCCAGCACCGGAAATTGGCTCAAGAAGGGAGCGCCAAAAGCGATCGACTCAATCATCGGCAAAATATAGGGCAGGCAGGCAAAAGTCCGATCTTGAGGGGTTGTAGAACCACGCCAGGTCATGTTTACTCTCCAGAGTCTCAGGTCTAATCGTGCAGTTTAGTCTAATCGTCTATCTAATCGCCTAGTAAGAACGATCGCAAATGGAATAAAGCCATGGTGTTAGGGCAACGAAGTCTGAATCAAGGGGTGTGGCCTTGCGATCGCCAACCGATCCTCACCTACCCTCTACCCCAGGACAGAGCGATCGCCCAAACATCCTCTGCTGCCTAGAATACCTTAATCTTCCAAAGATTGGCTTGAGTCTTCATCTTTTACTCATGAAAGTCCTGATGAAACGACTCGTGAGAATCCTAGGGAGCCTACTTGTGGAATTGGTTTGTGAAAGAGACTTTTAGACCTACTTCACTGATTAACCTAGATCAAGAAACCTGGATTCAATGAGTCTGGATTCAATTATTCAATGTGAACGACCCGAAACCCCATCTGGCACTCGAACTGTTCCGGTTGGCGATCGCTCAGCCGATCGAGCGCCCGCCCACAGCGCAACTGTCCCTCATGCCAGCGGGGCTGACCACTCTGGTCGGCCATCAGACAGGTTGGACAGACCTGCTGGGGAGTAATAATCTGGTTTTCCGTCATCATGACTAGCATTGGAAATACCTCCGGCAGGGGATTGCGTTCAGCAATGGGTGAAGAGAGTTGCCGATAAACCCATTGTATGTCAGGGTTCCGGGATATTTAAGAATTTGACTTACAGTTTAATAAACCCCGGAAAAGCATGAAGTATCACAAGCAGCTTTATCAAAATTAATGCCTGATTCAATGCCTTGGATTCATGCGGTTCTCTAGCCCAGAGGAAGAAAACCCATGAGAGTCACTTCCCAAACGAGGCGGGGTTGAACATACTGCAAAAGGTTGCGCCTTGCGGTTTCCAGGGTTTGGAGAATCTGCGGTTGCCGGAGGGTTTCCCAGTAGTGTTGCTGAAGGTAGTCCAGGAGCCAGAGTTGGGCTTCGGTGTCGAGAGCTTGGGCAATCTGGCGAGCGAGTTCCAGAGCTTGACGGAGCGATCGCGGCAATTGCTTAACTTGCTCTAATAATTCCGGGGGCATGGCCTGGAGTTGTTGCCAATGGTCGATCGCGGCTCCCGGACTGCCCTGTGCCAGAGCCAGCACTTCTGGATGCTGCAAAATCTCGCTCTGGTTCGCTTGCTGGAGGACTTGGGCGATCGCCCCCGTATCCAGCCTGCGAAACGGAATCCGCTGACAGCGCGAGACAAGCGTCGGCAGCAAACTCTCCGGACTGGGCGCAATCAAAATCAAAGTCGCATTGCCCGGTTCTTCCAGCGTTTTCAAAAGGCCATTGGCGGCTGATTCGGCCATTGTGTCCGCCTCCTCCAAAACCACCACCGATCGCACCGCTTCCAACGGTGGACGGCTCAAGAACCTGGCCACCTCCCGCACCTGCTCCAGGCGAATCTCTGGCGGTGATTTGCGCTTCAAGCCCATTTCTGCCGCCTCTGCTGCTGAGTAGCGCTTGCCCTGGTGCAGATAGGTTGGCTCCACCCAAAACAAATCAGGATGGTTCCCTTGCTCAATCCGCTGTCGCAGCGCGGTGGACACCTCTGCCTGTGGCTCGGGACTCAGCAGCAAACCCGCAAAGTAACGAGCCGCCAAACTCCGTCCCACGCCTGGGGCACCCACAAACAGATAGGCAGGCGCAATCCGATCCTGACGCACCGCGCGGGTGAGGAGTTCGACCGCCTGGGGTTGGCCAATGAGGGCAGGGAAATCGGGCATGGTCAGGTCAGAGGCAGAGTACGGTTATATCAGGATCGAATCAGGGTCAAACCAAGGTTAAGTGGTTAAATCGGGATCGAATCAGGTTCAAGCCAAGGTTAAGTCGGGAGCGAACCGGGGGTTAGGTCAGGGTAAGTCAGGATTCAGTTTCAAGGCGAGTCAAGGTCAAGTCTATGAGGGGGAATACCAGGCGGTGATTCGCTCCGTGAGAACGGCTTGGACTTCAGCAGCGACTTCTGCTTTGCTGCGGCTGGCATCAATGCGGACAATGCGCTGAGGATGGGCTTGGGCGAGTTCGGTGAAGCCTTGCTGGACTCGTTGGTGAAAGGCCAGGGTAGCTTGCTCGATGCGATCGCGCCCTCCCCGCTGCTGTGCCCTTGCCAACCCCACCTCCACCTCCAAATCAAACCACAGGGTCAGGTCACTTTCCAAACCCGCCGTGGCAATCTGATTGAGTTGGTCAATCAAAGCGCGATCGAGTCCTCGACCATAGCCCTGGTAGGCAATGGTCGAATCGGTGTAGCGATCGCACAAAATCAACCGTCCTGCCGCAAGCTGGGGTCTGAGCAAAAAATCCACATGCTGAGCGCGATCGGCAGCATAGAGCAATAGCTCGGTGCGGTCTTGCATGGGTTCCTCGGTCGTGGGGGTGAGCAGCAAGGAACGGATGGATTGACAGAGGGAGGTGCCGCCCGGTTCGCGCGTTACGAGTGGGGCATCGGGAATTGCGAGTTTGGCAAGGAGGCCACTTTCTTGGAGCCAGAGGTGCGATCGCTGCACCTGGGTCGTCTTACCACTGCCTTCCACCCCTTCAAATACAACGAATCGCCCCCGCATCGAGTTTCCTTTTATAAGATTTTGGTCAAGATCCGAATTCAATTCGGATAGTAGGTCATTCGAGATGATAAATCATTGAGATTGGCCATTGAACATCGTCAAAAGCAAAAGTAGAAAGTAAAAGTCAAAAGCAAAAGTCAAAAGTGAAATCCATCGCCATTCTAAGGGATGAGCGGTAGATTTACCGGAGGAATTACCGGACGATTGATCGGACAACGCTGTGCCTGGAGGGATCGGGTTTTTGATAATAGGAACCGGATTGACCCATGAATTGAATCAGCAATTGAATTAGAGCGCTAAATGACCATTAATCTTTCAGAATGATGAAATAAAGAAGGCTCAGTTAACAGGGATAATTTTTCTCCGGATAGTCCGGAAGCTTAATAATTGATCTGTAAAAAATATATGATTCCGTAAAAGTCAAATCACTTCCGTAAAATAGCTTTGGATGGGTTTTGGGCGATCGCCTTCAATCCTTGCATCCTCTCGATTATTTTGTATCCGAAACGACATTGATTATTCTTCTCAAGTCCGCCTGTTTCAACCGTGATCCATTAGCTTTATGCTAGAAATGCCCCCCTGAAACTTTGACAAAAGCTTAAGGTTTCATGTCCCCCTTGCAAAGGCATGTCAAGCCCAAAAATGGGGAAGAATTTAATCTACAAATCACATTTCAATCCAAATTTTGTAAATCTCATCTACCCGTATCAGAAATCATCGTCTTTGCCGTTGTTGATTTACTTTGGCACGGCTTGCGACCGACTGCATCAAAGGGATGCCTGGGGGTGAATGGGGAGCAAAGGGGGCGGGAAATGACGGTCGGGTTTCAGCCCATCCCGGTGTAAAAAATTGCTTCTCAAAACGTTGCATTGATTAAATTTGTATTGCCCAAATTTGAGAATTTACGCTAGGGTTTTCATATCCCTGTGCATTGATGAAGGCTCTAGATTTCGGTTGAGTCTCTTGAAGGAAAAATTAGGAAAACGTTCAGTTAAACGTCCGGGGTTGCCTATGGCTCGTTATACCAGTCTCCATACCGTTGCAGTCTCAATCGATCGGTTTCGGCAATTGCTGACTGACATTCTGGGTTCTTGTAGCTTAGATGTCATTTATGCCTCAGATGACTACTTGGTTGCTCGTGAGCTACCCGGTCAAGTTTCCTACTCCAAATTGGTAACGGTCGAAGTCCTCATTGACCAAACCGCCACTCCCGAAACCGAGGTGCGAATGAACTTCGTCGTCAAAAACGAGGAGCTGCCGCTCAAAAACAACAACCACTGCCGCCAAATGTTCAACCAAGTGAACCAAGCCGTGGCCGAAAACCGTCAGTGGCACCTCATCGAGAGTGCCGCCAGCTAGAACACTAGCTAGAAAACCAGTTAGAAAATCTGTGCGATCGCCCCAGGATTTCCCAAATCCCCAAACCGAAAGCCCA
>JALOOP010000600.1 GCA_025454315.1 Oculatellaceae cyanobacterium Prado106 | reverse complement strand
ATCAAACTGCCCGATCGCATTGAACTAGTCGCTCGAATTCGCTACCATTCCCGCGCGTTTCAGAATTTGCAGGCGCGATCGGAAGCCACGATCGCCAAAAATCACGCCCAAGAACTGGAACAGGCGCTGGTCGAACTTCAGGAAACTCAGGCGCAGTTGATTCAGAGTGAAAAGCTCTCTAGCTTGGGTCAAATGGTGGCCGGGGTAGCGCATGAGATGAACAATCCCGTCAATTTTGTTGCGGGTAATCTCAAGTATGTCCATGACTATGTGCAATCTCTGATCCATATCATTCATCTGTATCAACGAGAATACGAGGAACCGACGATCGCCATCCGGGATCACCTGGAATCGGTCGATTTCAATTTTATTGTGGAAGATTTGCCGGGTGTATTGACCTCGATGAAGCTGGGAACGGAACGTCTGCGGGATGTGGTGGTATCTCTCCGCAACTTTGCGCGTTCTGATCAAGAGAAGGCTCAGGATATTGATCTGCATGACGGCATTAACGGAACTTTGCTGATTCTCAATCATCGCTTAAATCGCCGCATTGAAATTGTCAAACACTATGGTGAGTTGCCGCTGATCTCCTGCTACCCGGCTCAACTCAACCAGGTGTTCATGAATATCATTAACAATGCGATCGATGCGCTCCTAGAGGACGATCAGCCATCCCTGAAGCAAATCACCGTTCAAACCTGCGTCATGGACGATGAATGGGTGGAAATCAGCATCCGGGACAATGGCCCTGGAATGTCACCCGAAGTCCAAGAGAAGCTATTTGATCCTTTCTTTACGACAAAAGCGATCGGCCAAGGCACTGGGTTAGGTCTGTCGATCGTGCAGCAAATTGTCGAAAAGCATCAGGGCAAAATCACCGTCCACTCAGCGTTGGGGCAAGGCACAGAATTTGTGATTCGATTGGCGATCGCCTCCTAATTCCGCAGCCTGATCTATCGCAGAACTTTATGCTGAAGTCGGTAAAACAATAAGGCTTCATCCAGGACGCTAATCGATCGCCCCTGCCAGTTCAGCACACCCTTAGTATAGGCTTCGGCAGTCTGGGCGATCGCCGCTGGAGACACCTCCAATTGATCCTGTGAAAAATGGTGAATTCCGTCTACTTCATCCACGGGAAAAACCCAGCGATCGCGCTCCTGTTCAATCACAAGAAACCGTGGGTTGGTCAGGGATTTATCCGAGTTACCACTGTCGATTTGAAGATTGAGAAGATCGGTGAGTGAAACACAGAGTTGCAGTTCTCCTCGGACATTGACCACACCTTGCAGAATCTGATTGGTACGATGGGGAATTTTGCGAACGGTACTGGGATGCGTGACCTCTTGAAACACCGCCGTGGAAAGCGCAAACCACTCGGTCGCTAATCGAAACACCATCGCCGAAAAAGTGGTGCGATCGCCCCTCGACTGTCCCTGTAAGGCATTGAACTCCTGAGCCTGATTCCACTCTAGTAGAACCGATTCAGCCACTTCTCGCTTCAACAAGCTCCGTCCAGCCTGAGTGTACACCGGACAGTTGCGGCAATGGATGGCCACTTGGAGTTCGGGACAGGTGCGATCGCCCCAGATACCAATTTCAGGCCAGCAGCGATCGAGAGTAGGAGCAGGAGTTGGGGAGGACTCGGATAGCATTGTGGATGTTACGACTCGCGATGAGTTATGAGGGTTGCCATTGGGGGTGACCAAAATTACCGGAATAGGGGTTGTTGAAATTCTCGGGTAAGTCACCTGTATCCACTTTGAATCGGGAAATTTCTTGTCGGAGGTTCTGGGCGGCTTCGTTGAGTTGTTCGATCGCGCGGTTAATTTCTCGGAGAGAATCAGCGGTTTGCACGGAGGTTTCACTGAGTTGAACCATGGCCTCGCTGATTTGCTGTGCGCCCTCAGATTGGGCTTCCATGCCTTGATTCACCACTTCAAACTGGGGTGTCAAATTCTGCACCTGTTCAATGATTTGTCCCAGTTGTCCGCCAATATTGTCCACATCTTGTACCCCCTGTTCCACTTCACGGGCGAACTTGTCCATTTCCATCACACCCGTGGAAACCGCCGACTGCATTTCCTTGACCATCTGCTCAATATCCAAGGTCGCCACTGCGGTTTGATCGGCCAAACGCCGGATCTCTCTGGCTACTACAGAAAAGCCTAAGCCGTATTCTCCCGCTTTTTCAGCTTCGATCGCTGCATTCAAAGACAATAGATTGGTTTGATCCGCGACTTTCGTAATCGTGACGACCACCGTGTTAATGTTGTTGGCTTTCTCGCTAATGGTTTCCAGTTTGGTGGCGATCGAACTGGTCGCCACCATCAACTGCTGCATGGTGTGCTGCATTCGTGCCAAATCCTGCTGGCTGCTGCTGGCTGCGGTCGTGGTGGCATGGGAAGTCGTAGCCACCGCCTCTACAGTCTTGACCAGTTCCGTAGCGACGACTTCCTGGGTAGAGGCGACCTGTTCGGTGGCGGTCGCTTCCAGTTGCTTGCCCGATGCGGCCAATTTGGTGGCGGAAGTGGTGACCTGAATACCGGATTGCTGGACTTTACGAATGAGCGTATTCAGCTTCTGAGACATGGTCTGAAACGATCGCATTAGTTTCCCAATCTCATCCTCGTTGAGGTCATCTGTTCTAATTTTCTGTGTAAAATCCCCCTCAGAAATTTGTTCTGCAACCCCGACTACCTTCACCACCTGCATCGTAATTTGCCGAGAAATCACAATGCCTAGGATCATTGCAGTAATGGGGCCAATGGCCATTCCTGCCAGCACCCAAAACCCCGATTGACTGAGATCCTGAGCTGCCATGCGCTGCGTTTCTAGCGCGCCTTCTTCATTCAGTTCTAGTAATCTTGTAGACGCTTGGTCAGCCGCTATAAACAACTTCTGCTCAGTGGTCAACACTTCTGAATCTATGCGTTCGATGAGGGCGATCGCAGCACGAGCCTTTTCCATCTCAGGCGACTGCTCCTTGTTTTGCCGCAGCAACTCAATCTTTTGCTGCCAGGGATTGCGGATGCCAAACGCATGGAATTCTCGCTCCACCTCTAGCAGCTTTTCATGGGCTTGCTTCCATTGATCAATCCCGTCGTGAAGTTCTTGGGAAAGCTGGATTTCTTCTGGAGTGACTTTAGGGGTTGTCTCATATTGTTTGAACCCCTCATCAATCATTTTCCAGCCCAACTCAATCTGATCCAACACCTGCCGACGCTCATCTATAGTCAATCCTGGCGCAAGCAACAGCCGTTCTGCCGATTGAACTTGCATCTGTCCATAGTTCACCCGCCACAGTCCTGTCGCACTGGGAAAGCTATTGCCACTAAACTCGTTAATGTGCTGGTTCAGGCGATTGTTAGAAGTCCAACCAATCAAGGCAACCACCAGAACAATTCCGCCCATGAAGAGGAAGGCGATCGTCAACCGAGTCTGAAGCGAAATATTTTTCAGCATGGCTCTGTGCAACAAATTATGCAACAAATAGGGTTATGCAACGAATAAGGAACCCACGCCAAATCACAGATTGCTCTTTGTGTTTAAGGACACTCCAGCAATATGCAATCTCAAATGGTGGTGCAGTTTAGGGATACCCACATTTCTGAGGAAACTTACAGGGGAGCGGGAGGAAGGGGAAGGGGGAAAGGGAAAAGGGGATGCACTGAATTGATTCCAAAAGTATCTCAGAGCATTTCCTTTGTATTTTCCTGAACGGCATTCTCAAAACATCCCAAGATTTTTCTTGCCCCTTTACCCTTCTCAGAACAGTTCCCCAATATTCCGCTGAAAGGCTTCCTCGAAACATTCCAAGATTTCCCTCTCCCCTTCTCAGAACAGTTTCCCGGTATTCCGCTGAACAGCTTCCTCGAAATATCCCAAGATTTTCCTCTCCCTTTCTCAGAACATTTCCCCCGTGTTCCACTGAACAGCTTCCTCGAAACATCCCAAGATTTCCCTTTCCCCTTTTCCCTTTCCCCCTTCCCCTTTTCCCTTTCCCCTTCTAAAGCCGCTGAAGCCGCTGCCGCAGCGCCTCCGCATGGAGCGGTTCGCCGGATTGTTCTTTGAGGAGCATGAGATGCATCAAGGCTTCTTCGTGGTAGGGATCGAGGTATAGTGCTTGCTGAAACGATCGCTCGGCCTCCCGATCCTGCCCGATCGCCTGTTGCAGAGTGCCGAATAAGACCTGGGCTTCGGCATCGGTGGGCGTGGCGCTGAGATAGGTTTGGCAGAGGGCGATCGCCGCTTGCAGTTGTCCCTGATTAGCAAGTTCTTGGGCTTGTTCCAGGACAGAACTAGAGGCCGATGACAGTGGGGTGGGTGGGTTGGCGGGTTTAACCGGAGAGGAAGTGTGTTGAACCGTTGCGGGAGGTTGAAGCGGTTTAGATTGGGATGAATCCGGCTTTGGTAAGGCAGGTTTAGAGAGATTGGGTTTCCCTAGAATGCTTTTAGAAGCGGTAATTTTAGGAGAAGTATCTTTCCGGACTGCAAAGGTGAACGGATGACGAACGCGCAGCAGTTCCAGTGAAGTTAACAAGCTCAATTCACTATGTCCGACAAAGAGAATTCCATCTTCGGTTAACAGGTGGGAGAGGGTGGCGATCGCAATTTTCCGCGCAGCCTCATCAAGATAAATCAAAAGATTGCGACAAAAAATCACATCATAATGGGATGCAGTGAAGAACGCATGAGCATCGAGGAGATTAGCTTGTCGAAACTGGACAGTGGATTGCACAGCGCTGTTCAGTTGATAGCCCGATGACGTGACTTGGAAATAGCGATCGCGTTCCACAAAGCGCTTTTCCCGAAAAGAATGCTGCTCATAAATCGCTCGTTTTGCTTTGTCTAAAGCCGCTTGACTAACATCGATCGCATCAATTTGAAAGCGCTGAGGTGCCAATCCCGTTTCCAGGAGCGTAATGGCGATCGAATAGGGTTCTTCCCCGGTGGCACAGGGTAAACTCAACACCCGCAGTCGCCGATAGGGATGCTGCGGCAACCAGTCCTGCTGCACAAACTGAGCCAGATAGACAAAGGGCTGATAATCTCGAAAAAACCAGGTTTCCGAAACCACGATCGCCTCTACCAACTGCGTCACCTCAGCCGTCGAAGTCTGCAAATAGTGCCAGTAGGCCATCAGATCCAGGGTTCCACAACTGATCTGACGCTGACGAATGGCTTGCAGGAGGGCGCGATCGCTCAAACAATGGGGCGCTAACCCGATTGTCTGTTGCAACAACTGCACAATCTGATGAAAAGCCATGGAGTCCGTCATCATCCTGTCATCACATCATTACGGCATCCAACAAGACGGGCTGCACCGCTGCCCCAATCGCCCTCATATCCA
>JALOOP010000236.1 GCA_025454315.1 Oculatellaceae cyanobacterium Prado106 | reverse complement strand
TTTCCCCTTTCGCCTTTCCCCTTTCGCCTTTCCCCTTTCGCCTTTCCCCTTTCGCCTTTCCCC
The DNA here is from genome assembly GCA_025454315.1 of Oculatellaceae cyanobacterium Prado106. Taxonomy (GTDB): domain Bacteria; phylum Cyanobacteriota; class Cyanobacteriia; order Elainellales; family Elainellaceae; genus Prado106. The sequence continues at coordinate 10,855 of JALOOP010000236.1, read as the reverse complement.
TTCCCCCTTCTCTTCCCCTCTGCGTCTCTGCGTCTCTGCGGTTTAAAACGGTTCGGAAGACAGCCTAGAACAATTTGCCTAAGCGACACAATGGTAACGGAACCAAGACTAAGGAGGACTCATGGATTCGAGTTTTTGGCTTCAGCGGTGGGAAAGGAATGAAATTGGGTTTCACAAGAAGGACGCGAATCCGCTGCTGGTGAAGTATTTTGGAGAGCACGAGGTTGAGGGTGGCTTGAAAGGATATGCGGCTCAGGAGACAGTTTGGCGGCTCCAGAAACATCAGTAAATCTCTAAATCTCCTCCCTGGATTTCTTCCTTGGCACCGAATGTTCCGACTCCAGAGCAAAAAAATTAAGAACAACTTAATCCTAGATGTTGTCAATGAACGGTTCTGTCGCACTGAACGCCGTCACACTACAGGCAATGACTTAGAGTAGATGACTCAGAGCAATAGTCAGAGCGAAAGTTGAGAGAGTTTCAGAGAAATAGTTCAGTTGGATGATTTCAAGGGGTGGGTGGAAGCGCTAAAGATGAAGGGGCGATCGGTTTCCATTCAGATTTCGATCGACTTTGGCTAAGCTTGGGGCGAAGGTTTTGTGAATCCCTGAGACAGGCCATGGAACAAGATATGTACCTGCTTCTAGTCGCTGAATGGTGTCGGTTGTGACATAAAACAGGGATTATCCGTGCGACGTTCCTGGATTCAGTATCTATAAGGTATCAATTCGTGAGGTGCAATTCGTGGGGTGCAATTCGTGGGGTGTTGGAGTGCGATCGCAATGACCATCAAGACAGCCATCAATGGCAATCATTGCAATTTATGAATGGCAACCTGCCAAACCGCAGTTCGTCTAGACAAAATCCTGTCTTGAGTTCAAAAAGAAAATATCCTTTAGAACGACAGGAAATCAGCCGCAGGAGGCATCTTTTACATTTTGTGATGAACTAGAGTGAAGCACTTTGAAAGAACTTTACTTTGGTTTAAGAAACTTCTGAAGCTGGGGTATGTCACAATGAAAGCGGTTTTGCCAGCCTGGTAGAACGCTATGGAGTGAGCGTTATTTATGGAATCCATTTATCAATATGCCTGGTTAATTCCGGTGCTGCCGTTGGCAGGAGCCACAATTCTGGGCGTGGGCTTAGTTGCCTACGGAAAGACCGTCAACAAGATGCGAAAGCTAAGTTCGGGGCTGATTATTACCCTCTGTGGCTTGGCGATGGCGATGTCTTTCACGCTGCTATTTAGCCAGCTTGATGGCCATGCCCCCTTCGTGCAGACCATCGAGTGGGCTTCAGCCGGGGATTTTCGCCTGACGATGGGCTACACCGTCGATCACCTGACGGCGATGATGCTGGTGATTGTTACGACGGTGGCTTTCTTCGTCATGGTCTATACCGATGGGTATATGTCCCATGATCCCGGCTATGTAAGGTTTTACGCCTATTTAAGCTTGTTCAGTTCTTCAATGCTGGGGCTAGTGGTCAGCCCCAACCTGCTGCAGGTCTACATTTTCTGGGAGCTGGTGGGGATGTGTTCCTACCTGCTGATTGGCTTTTGGTACGACCGCAAGGCTGCTGCTGAAGCCTGTCAAAAAGCTTTTGTGGTCAACCGGGTGGGGGACTTTGGGCTGCTGCTGGGGATTCTGGCGCTGTTCTGGTCTACCGGGAGCTTTGAGTTTGATGTGATGGGCGATCGCCTGCTTGCCTTAGTCGAGTCCGGCAGCCTCAGCGCAGCGATGGCTTCCTTCTTTGCCATTCTCGTTTTCCTAGGTCCGGTGGCCAAATCGGCTCAGTTCCCCCTGCATGTCTGGCTCCCAGACGCAATGGAAGGCCCGACTCCCATCTCTGCCCTGATTCATGCAGCGACGATGGTGGCGGCTGGCGTATTCCTCATCGCACGGATGTATCCGGTTTTTGAAGAATTGCCCAGTACCATGACCGTAATTGCCTGGACGGGCGCAGTGACCGCCTTCATTGGAGCCACCACCGCGATTACGCAGAATGACATCAAGAAGGGTCTGGCCTATTCCACGATGTCCCAGTTGGGCTACATGGTCATGGCTATGGGCGTAGGTGCCTATGGCGCAGGGCTGTTCCACTTGATGACCCATGCTTACTTCAAAGCCATGCTGTTCCTGGGATCAGGTTCAGTGATTCATGGCATGGAAGCAGTCGTCGGTCATGACCCTGCCTTGGCGCAAGACATGCGGCTGATGGGCGGTTTGCGGAAGTATATGCCCATTACGGCCTTCACCTTTTTGATTGGTACTCTGGCGATTTGCGGGATTCCGCCGTTTGCTGGGTTCTGGTCTAAGGATGAAATCCTGGGCGCAACCTTTGAGGTGAGTCCGGTTCTCTGGGGGATTGGCTGGCTGACCGCTGGGATCACCGCCTTCTATATGTTCCGGATGTACTTTAGCACCTTTGAAGGGGAGTTTCGTGGCAATGACACGAGCATTCAGCGCGAACTGAAGGTGGCTCAACTCCAAAAGCTTGGTATGTCTCTCGGGCCGGGTGCCATGAATCCCCAGGAATTGGCCTTAGACTCAGAGGCTCACGGCGATGACCATGGTCATCACAGCCATGAACCCCATGAGTCCCCCTGGACGATGACCTTCCCACTCCTGGCTTTGGCCGTGCCTTCGATGTTGATTGGTCTGGTGGGCACGCCCTTTGCCAATTACTTTGAAGCCTTCATCCATGCGCCCAGTGAGGTGATTGAGGGCGTTCCCAGTGAGATTGACTGGGCAGAGTTTATTCCCATGGCAGGCAGTTCCGTTGGCATTGCGCTGATTGGGATCACGCTGGGATCGCTGATGTATCTGCTGCGTAAGGTGGATGCGGGGGCGATCGCCAACCAAATCAAACCCCTCTACAACTTCTCCCTCAACAAGTGGTACTTCGACGAAATCTACGACACTCTCTTCGTCAAGCCTAGCCGTCGTTTGGCGCGTCAGGTGCTAGAAGTAGACATTCGCATCGTCGATGGCGTGGTGAACCTGACCGGGTTTATCACATTGGTTACGGGTGAAGCGCTGAAGTATCTCGAAAGTGGACGGGTGCAGTTTTACGCACTGATTGTCTTTGGCGCAGTCCTGGGACTGGTGCTGGTTTCCAGTGTGACGTAAGGAGCGGTTCAAGTCAGCTTCAATTCAAGTCAGCTTCGTTTCAATTGGTTCGATACGGCGTTGGGTGGGCAAATGCCCACCTAAGCGTCTTTAGGAGGATCTTGTTAAGTGCATGAGGCAGTTTTTTTAAGCATTCAAGACGCAGTTTGATAAATTGATTGACCCCGCCCAACTACCAGCATCACGCCTAGCGGCAGGTCTGTTTTAAGCCCATGCAATGCCATGAACTCAATGCCATGATTAAATGCCATGAATAATGCCATGTCTCTAGAGCACTTTCCCTGGCTCACCACCTCCATTTTGTTTCCCATGTTGGCCTCGCTGCTGATCCCGTTCATCCCTGACAAGGATGGCAAGACAGTACGCTGGTATGCCCTGGTTGTGGGACTGATTGACTTCGCCATTTTGGTCTATGCGTTTTACACCCAGTACGACTTCTCCGATCCGGGTATGCAGTTGGTCGAGAGCTACACCTGGGTGTCTTCGCTGGATCTGAAATGGTCTGTGGGAGCCGATGGCCTCTCCATGCCGCTGATCCTGCTGACCGGATTTATCAGCACATTGGCGATCCTGGCCTCCTGGCCTGTCACCCTGAAGCCCAAACTCTTCTACTTTCTGATGCTGGCCATGTACGGCGGTCAGATTGGCGTGTTTGCGGTGCAGGACATGCTGCTGTTCTTCCTGATGTGGGAACTGGAGCTAATCCCTGTCTATCTGCTGCTGTCGATTTGGGGCGGCAAGAAGCGTCTGTATGCGGCGACAAAGTTTATTCTGTATACCGCAGGCGGTTCGCTGTTCATTCTGATCTGTGGATTAGCCATGGCCTTCTACGGCGACACGGTCAGCTTTGACATGCAGACCCTGATGGCCAAGGACTATCCACTGAAGTTTCAGCTATTGGCCTATGGGGGCTTTTTGATTGCTTACGCGGTCAAGCTGCCGATTTTTCCGCTGCATACCTGGTTGCCCGATGCCCATGGTGAGGCGACGGCTCCAGTTCACATGCTGCTGGCGGGAATTCTGCTGAAGATGGGCGGATACGCGCTGATCCGGATGAATGTGGAGATGCTGCCGGAAGCGCATGTGTACTTTGCTCCGGTGCTGATTATCCTGGGCATTGTCAACATCATTTATGCGGCGCTCACCTCCTTCGCTCAGCGCAACCTGAAGCGGAAGATCGCCTATTCGTCGATTTCCCACATGGGCTTTGTGCTGATTGGGATTGCCTCCTTTACCGATTTGGGGTTGAGCGGTGCCCTGCTGCAAATGGTGTCGCACGGGCTGATCGGGGCAAGTTTGTTCTTCCTGGTGGGGGCAACCTACGATCGCACCCACACCCTCATCCTGGATGAAATGGGCGGCGTCGGCAAAAAGATGCAGAAGATCTTTGCCATGTTCACGGCCTGTTCCCTGGCATCTTTGGCGCTACCGGGGATGAGCGGCTTTGTGGCGGAACTGATGGTCTTTGTCGGCTTCTCCACGAGCGATGCTTACGGTCTGCCCTTTAAGGTGATTGTGGTCATCCTGGCCGCAGTGGGTGTGATTTTAACCCCCATCTATCTGCTGTCGATGCTGCGGGAGATTTTCTACGGCCCCGAAAACAAGGAGCTAACGTCCCACGAAGCGCTGATTGATGCGGAACCGCGTGAGGTGTTTATCATTGCCTGTCTACTGATCCCCATCATTGGCATTGGCTTTTATCCGAAGTTGCTGACACAAATCTATGATGTCAAAACCCTGGCGGTGACGGCGCGTCTGCAAGATTCGCTAGTTACCGTTGCGGCACAGCAGGAGGAGAAGGCAAAGCCTGTGACGGCTCAAATTCTTCAGGCTCCCACGATTACATCGATTCACTAAGTCGATTCTCGAATCAGTTCTTATCCGAATCAAAAGAGTGGGGGAGTTTACATGCCTGTAAACTCCCCCGCTCTTTTTAACGCTATGAATAGTCACTAAGGGCGGGTTTGATGAGAAGCCAATGCTAAACGCTGCCCAAATCTGTGATGTTCTTCTGAGCCAATTCCTTGCTGCAGGACGGTCAGAACCTCTTGCAGTTCTCCACTCAAGATAGACGAAGTGTCTAGCCATAGTCCTGGAAAAACCTCGCTCCGAATGATCCCCTGTGAATCAATGGGCAAGGATTCATAAAGGTCATCGACTAGGCGAAACCAGTCAATCTGGCGATCGAACACCCGCCAGACCAGATACTCCTGGACTCCATTGCGACGATAAGCGCCTTTTTTGTCACCGAGATCAATCGATGCGCTACTGGCGGCAATTTCAACGACGAGTTCTGGTGCGCCTTCGACGTAATCATCGTCACTGAGACGAGCCTGACCGCCAGCGTTGGATTCAATCAGCAAAACTGCGTCCGGCTGGGGTTCATTGTCACGATCGAGACGTACCGTTGGATTGTCGCCCAGTGCGGTATGGGGAGTGAAGGTATGGTACACCCCCAACCAAGTCATGATTGCGCCATGGGGTTGGCCATGACTCCGAAACCTGAGCGCAGCAGGCACGTAAACAACTCCTTCAATGAGTTCAGCTTTTTTGAGGTGCGGCATGGCCTCGTAGCGGCGTTCAAACTCGTGGCGAGTGAGGCGATCGCCGCTCTCCAGGGGAGGAATCGGCAGAGATGGAGTCTCATTATGGATCTGGCTTGAGAGTTCAACCATGACAAGAAGAGACAGATTTCATTGTCTATGATTTTATCGTGCTGCTCTCGGTAATGTTCATTCCTCTTGGTTTTCGCGCCCCCCAGCCCCCAACTTTGGGGGAGCCGAGCCTTCGATAAGTTTTCAATGAGTTTCTATAGGGAGCTTCATGGAGAAATCCCAGATTATTTCGTTGAATTCAAAGTCCCCCAGGTTTGGGGTCAGGATTAAAGGAGTTGGGGGCGGAAATCCTGAAGCGAGGCCGATCCTTCAAAGAGTTCACAAAGAGGGGTTCATAGAACAATCCCCGATGCTTTCATCGAATTCAAAGTCCCCCAAATTTGGGGGATTTAGGGGGCGAAAACCCTGGAGCGGAGCCAGCCGTGAACTTGAGGGTATACGATAACCTGTTTCACGGTGAAGCAGGCGCAGGACTAGCCGAAGGAGAAGGGCTAGCAGGTAGTGGCGCATCATCTAACGGACTGGATTTCCGGAGGATGAACTGTGTATCGAAGCGGAACGTGCGGTTATCTTGAATTGCAGTGGTGACCCCGATCGCCCGCATTGCACTCAGGACGGCTTGGTTTTCGGGGGGGAGGATGGGCAGGGGTAGGGCGGTGCTGGCATTGGCGATCGGCTCAAAGTTGATGAAGACATGGCCGTTGGTCGATTCTAGAGTCGTCGCAGTCGCTTGGCGGAATAGCTCGGTTTCGGCCAGGGTTTTGCCGGGGGCGGGGTTGACCAGACCCGAGACACCAGGGCCGACTGCCAGGTAGGCGACATTGCCATCGAGCCAGCCATGGGAGGCTTTGAGGGCAGTGAAGGGGGACACCCAGTTGACCACGGGTTGACCGTTGGCTTCGGTGGGGTTGACCTGGAACTGGTAGCGGCTTTGCATGACCTCATCGAGGCGTTTGAGGGTTTGTTCGGCGGCGCGGCGATCGCTGGCTTGACTCAACAGCATTAGACCAGCAGTAGGAGCGCTCGTATCCTGAGCAGAGCCTGCGACCAGTCCTAGGGCAAACTCGCCGTTCATCCAGGGCAAAAAGTCCTTTTCCATCTGGAGTCCGGTCATGTTTTCTAACCCGGATTCGATGGGGCTGAGTCCGGAGACGGTGGAGCGAGGAGCCGGGTTGTTTTGTCCGGCTGTGGGGGGATTGTTTTCTTCCCAGAACTGGCGAAGGTTGCCGCCGGAAACCATCATGATGGTTTCGCTGGGCAGCAGGCTGGCCATGCGCTGAGCTTTGTTTTCGACGCGGTAGCGAACTTTGCTGTCGGAGGGCAACCAGGATACGCCTTGCATCTGCAAGCCTTCTGGCTCCAGGGTGATGGTGCCGACGAGTCCCTGGTTGTTTTTGAGGAAGCTGAAGCTTTGGGGAGGGACGGGCTGGAGGGGGTTGCCGGCGGCCAGGGTTTCGGCTTTGGGGATGTTGCTGTAGAGGCGGACGAGGGGGGCGATCGGCTTCAGTTGCTTAAAGGCTTGGCTATACTCCGAGACGCGCGATAGGGGAGCTTCGCCCTTGAGGGTGTCGATGACGCGCTCGACGGATTTGGCATCGGGGGAGAGGACGACGAGGCGATTGTCAATGACGGTGGCGGCGTAGGCGGGGCCTTCTTTGCCGTGGACTTCTCGAATTTTTAAGCCTTTGTAGTCTCGCTCTACGGCTTCCTGGTCGGCTCCGGTGCGGGGTTTGGACAGGAGTTCTTGGGCTTTGGCAGGGTTGGCGATCGGCAGCATGAACAGGGGCGGGGTGTCCAGGGGCGCTTGGGGGACGATCGCAGATGGGGCGCTGTCTCCTTCTGGCGCGGGGGATGCGAGAAATGCCAGGGTGATTTCGGAACCGACCCAGGGTTTGATGTCGCGCTCGTAGTCGAGGCCGTTTTGGGTGAAGAGGCGATCGCTGGTTTTCCGCACAAATTCGTTGACCTGGGCTTTGGTGACCCGATTGCCGAACTGTTGGAGTTGTCGCCACTGGGCTTCGTTGGTGCTGAGGGCGATCGTCACGGCGGTGTCTTCGGGTAGTACTTCCGAACCGATTGGCAGTCCTTCTACAGGAGTGCGCTGCTGCAAATTCCACCAGACGAGTGCGCCTCCTCCGGCGAGTGCGATCGCACTTCCTAGGGGGAGCCAGAGGCCAAGTTTGCTTTTAAAGAGGTTTTTCATCATCGTCTTGTTGCAACAGGGAGTATCGGGGGTAGAAGGAATGGGTTTAGCTGTGACCTGTCCTCGGAGAGATTCTAGCTTAATCCGTTGGAAATGGAGGGTGTGTTCAGTGACTCTTGGGGTGGGGTGTCCGTGTGGATTTCAGGTTTGTCTTTGCTCTGGGCTGCGGTGAAGAAGAGTAAACCGCAGAGGCGCGGAGACGCAGAGGGAAGAAACGCAGAGGGAAGAAGGAGGTGGGGAGGGGTTTTTATTGATTGGCGCTTTTCTCTTTTTTGCTTAGCGATAGCCAGTGGAGGATTTCGGGGGGGAGGGGGTGGCGCGATCGCTCGATGGGGTTAATGCAGAGGTGGAGGGTGGTGGCTTGGCCGATGAGGGGGGCGGTGGTTTGGTCGGGGAAGATTTGGTAGTGGATTTGGAATTTGGAGTCGGTGAGTTGTTCGGGGTTGAGGTGGATTTGGTAGCGATCGCCACAAAACATCGGCTGTAGGAAATCGATCTGGGCTTGCCGGATGGGGAGGGCGACTTGGGGGTTGGAAAAGAAGGCGCGGAGGGATGACCCGGCCTGGGCTAGAACGGGCGCTAGCGATGCCTCGTAGGCTTCATGGCACATGGCCAGCACATTGGCAAAGTACACAACCCCAGCGGCATCTGTATCTTGGAATCGAACCGTTCTGAGGTAGGTGAAGGGGGGCGGGGAACTCATGGTAGACTCCTAGTTCTTGAAGGGGAAGGGGGAAAGGGAAAAGGGGAAAGGGGGGTCTTCGGCGGCTTCTTGGTGTTGGGCGGGGAAGGACAGGGGACTGGTTCTTGAATGCCTGACTAGGGTTATTGAGGGGAGTAGGGGAATCTTGGGCTGGTTCATGGAGTTGAACTGAGCGCAACGGGGGAAGTGTTCTTGAACGCCAACCTAAGACTCATTTCCCAAATTCGCTCCCAATGTCTACTCAGTGTTCAACTACTTACTGTTCAACCACGACTTATTTCCAAAATTCGTTCCCAATGTCTATTCACTGTTGATTCCCCATGATTCCCCAGTTCATTTCCAAGGTCTATTCAAGGTCTATTCTATGTAATCCCTTTCCCCTTTCCCCTTTCCCCTTTCCCCCACTCCCCACTCCCCACTCCCCACTCCCCACTCCCCACTCCCCCGACCCATGTGGCAACTCTTCCTCTCCTCCACGCTCGGTACCTTTGTGGCGCTGTTTCCCATTGCGAATCCGGTGGGGGCGGTGCCGATTTTTTATAGTTTGACGGATGGGGAATCGACGGCCTATCGCTGTCGTTTGGCGCTGTGGACGGCGTTGAATGTGGTGTGGGTGTTGATTGCCTTTTTTCTGGCAGGGAAGTTTATTTTGAGCTTTTTTGGGATTTCGCTGGGGGTGCTGCAGATTGCGGGGGGGCTGTTGGTGTCCCAGACGGCTTGGGAGATGCTGACGGTGCGGCCTCGGTTGACCTCGCCGGAGAGTCAGGAGGCGGCGGATAAACATGATATTTCGTTTACGCCGATGGCGGTGCCGTTGATTAGTGGGCCAGGGGCGATCGGGGTGGTGATTGGGATTTCGGAGCGATCGGGGACGGTGATGAGCTATCTGGGATCGCTGGCGGCGATCGTGCTGCTGGGGATTTTGCTGTATCTGATGCTGGCTTTGGGGGAGCCTTTGGTGAAGAAGTTGGGCAGCAATGGGGTTGGGGCGCTGAATCGGGTTTTAGGTTTTTTTATTTTGGCGATCGCGGTACAATTAATCGCGAATGGTACATTTGACCTAATCCGTCAATCTGCTCCTGGACTGTTGCGCTAGGAGGAAAAGGGGGTTATCAGGTAAGAACTGTTGCGGTCAGGAAAAATATCCAGGGTGTCGGGCAAGATGGTTCACGGCTAGGTGTTTTGGGTTTCGACTGCGATTCGTTCCAAAATTTGTTTCAAGTTCTGTTTATTATCAGATTCCATTTCTGATCCCACTTATTTCAAATCCCATTCATTTCAAATCCAATTCAACTCCCATCCAAGCCCCATCCATTCAACCTGTTACTATCTCTACCTTTGATTATGTCTTCTCAAACGGAACCCTCAACGAATCTGGATCAGTCTGTTCAGCAGCGTGTGGTGGAACTGCGAAAGCTATTGCTGAAGGCGAGCTATGAGTACTATGTGCTGGACGCGCCCGAGATGGAGGATGCGGTGTACGATCGCCTCTACCGGGAACTGCAAGACCTGGAGGCTGAGCATCCCGAGTTGGTAACGCCGGATAGTCCGACGCAGCGGGTGGGGGAACGGCCTGCGACGCAGTTTAACTCGGTGCGGCACAATATTCCGCTGCATAGTCTGGAGAATGCCTTTGGTGCGGAGGAGTTGGCGGCTTGGCAGGAGCGCTGGCGGCGGGTGGCTCCGGAGGCGGAGCAGTTTGAGTATGTCTGTGAACTGAAGATTGACGGCAATGCCCTGGCTTTGACCTATGAGAATGGCCTGTTGGTGCGGGGGGCGACGCGCGGCGATGGGGTGAGGGGGGAGGAGATTACCCAGAATATTCGGACGATTCGATCGATTCCGCTGCGGCTGAATTTGGCGAATCCGCCTGCGGTGGTGGAGGTGCGGGGGGAGGCGTTTTTGCCGCTGGAGGTGTTTCGGCAGATTAACCAGGAGCGGGAGTTGGCGGGGGAGGCGCTGTTTGCCAATCCTCGGAACGCGGCGGCGGGGACTCTCAGGCAGTTGGATTCCAAGATTGTGGCGCGGAGGCGGCTGGATTTCTTTGCTTATACGGTCTATGTGCGGGATGCGGGAGGCGCAGAGGGGAGCACAGAGGGGAGCGCAGAGGGGAGCGCAGAGGGAAATGGAGGCGCGGAGGACGCGGAGTTGAGTGTGGAGCAGGGGTTAGAAGGGAAAGAAGTGGGGGCGGGGGTGGAGTCGC
>JALOOP010000599.1 GCA_025454315.1 Oculatellaceae cyanobacterium Prado106 | reverse complement strand
AGGATTGATTTGGATCATGGATTAGGGAATATGTATCGAAGCGATCGCTTAACTGATTCGCTGAATTAAAACTTGCAGAGATCCGCTGAAACGTCAATGTCTTTTTTTTGACAATCAGGGGAATAGGGAGTAGGGACTTGATAATGGGATAATGGGACGGTGGGACAGGAAAGCCTTAGTCCCAACCCGGATACATCTGTATGCATCTGTGTTTATCTGCGTTCATCTGTGTTCCCCTGTTGCCTCATCACCCCCATTCTCATGTTCCCGTCAAACACCGAAGAAACTGCCCTGTACCGTATCCTGGACGCTAACCTAGACCGCGCCAGGGAAGGACTCCGCATCATTGAGGAATGGTGCCGATTTGGCCTGAATCAGGCGACCTGGGCTGAAACCTGTAAATCGCTGCGGCAGGAGTTGGCGCAGTGGCACAAGCCCGAGATTTGGGCGGCACGGGATACGCCGAATGATCTGGGGACTCATTTGAGCCATCCCCAGGAGGAGTCTCGTTCGAGTATTGCTCAAGTTTTGAGGGTCAATTTTTGTCGCACCCAGGAAGCCCTGCGCGTGTTGGAGGAATATGGCAAACTCTATTCTCCGCAGATGGGCGAGTCCTGTAAACAAATGCGGTACCAGGTCTATACCCTGGAGAGTCATCTGTTAGGCAACGATCGCCTCCAAAAGCTTCAGCAAGCCCATCTCTATCTCGTCACCGCTCCCGTCACCGATCTCTTCTCCACCGTTGAGGCAGCGCTCCAGGGTGGCCTCAAACTCTTGCAGTATCGCGACAAACTGACCGACGATGCGATTCGCTTTGAAAATGCCCGAAAACTGAAGCAACTCTGTCAGCAATATCAGGCATTGTTCATCGTCAATGACCGGGTGGATTTGGCGATCGCCGTTGATGCCGACGGTGTCCACCTGGGACAACAGGACATGCCGATCGCCACTGCCCGTCAATTGCTAGGTTCCCAGCGCATCATTGGCCGCTCCACCACCAACCCCAACGAAATGCAGCGCGCCATCCAAGAAGGAGCCGACTACATTGGCGTTGGTCCGGTCTACGCCACCCCCACCAAAGAGGGCAAAGCCGCCACAGGCTTAGACTATGTGCGCTACGCCGTCACCCATGCCACCGTTCCCTGGTTTGCGATCGGCGGCATCGATGCCGAAAACCTCCCCGATGTTTTGGCCGCAGGCGCACAGCGAGTCGCCGTTGTTCGAGCCATTATGCAGGCAGAGCAGCCGACTTTGGCGACGCGGGGGTTGCGATCGCGGTTGTTAGGGAGTAGGGAGTAGGGGATGGATGGGCGAAAGGGGAAAGGGAAAAGGGTTTGCATGAAAGCGATCTGGGATGCTGCTGAGATCACTCTTGGTCATCCTCCTGGATCGATTCCTGAAAGAAGTCTAAGGCTCCCCTTTTCCCTTTCGCCTTTTCCCTTTCGCCTTTTCCCTTTCGCCTTTCCCCTTTCCCCTTTCGCCTTTTCCCCCCTTTCTCTTTCCGTTAGTAAAACCATAGATTTAATCCTGCCATAGACCAAACATAGGCTGGTCTTAATCTTGTTATGGAATCGTTAGAAAGGTGCAGGAATTTCTTCGTTGGAAGTAAGGGTTGAGTACGGTGATTAACACCTGTGCTGCTTGGACTTGGCGCTGATCAGTCCCGGCCAATGCGTCCTGGTTATTTCTGGCAAAGTTTTGGCAAAAAGCTGGACAGAACCATTGGAGACGCTGCTTTGTCGTTTTTGGTTTTTTAGTTGAATCAGGTGTCAGTCGCTTATGCCTGTTTGATGAACCCTGTTGTTAACGCTGGGTGAACAGGAGCATCTCTACAGATTTCGGCCATAGATTTGAGCAATTTTAGGCAATGTCCAATTATTTTTGTCGTTGCGATCGCCCACTTCACCCGCTAAACCTCCGACCAGGATGGCGATCGGGGATGGGCGATGAACTCACGATGGCAGATGATTTCTCGAATTATAAGGGTGTGCTATCGGCTGTTTCTGTAAAAAATAATGCTCTTTTTTATCTGTGGATGGATTCGGACAGCAGAGTGCCATCAGGTCTGCAACAGGGCAGGGCTGCCAGGGTGGGGGCGATCGCCCGTTCTCCATCCTAATGGCTCCGAAACATCCGGGAGTTGAACATCTGGGCTTATGGCTGGCTGAACCGCTTCTACCCATCATCAAGACTTTGAATCTATTAAGGGGTTTTTATGCCGTTGAGTGCAGGAAGTATTGCGTTTGTTGGATTTAATTCAGATGGGAATGATGATCTGGCCTTTGTGGCGCTCGTCGATATTCCCGTGGGTGAAGTAGTCTACTTTGAAGACAATGAATGGAATGGCACGGGGTTTACGGACACCAATGAGAATGGCTTCAGTTGGACTGTAACTGAAGCGGTTGCCGCAGGCACTATTGTTCGCATCAATAATATCTTCAATGCTGCGGCTGCGGGTGGCGTTTCGGCTAGTACAGGTGCGATCGCCTACCTGGCCTCCAGAGGTTCCAACCGAGGCATTGGCAATAGCGATGAGGTGATTTACGCTTACCAGGGTTCACCGGGCACTCCGACGGTCTTTCTCACTGCTGTGGCCAATGGAGGCTTTGGGGCAAATGGATCATTGGTAGGCACTGGGCTGGCCGTAGGCACCACGGCGCTGGACTTGGGAGCGCTGGACGATGATTTGGACATTGCGGCCTACGTTGGTTCTCGCACCGGACAAGCCAACTTCAGCGACTATCTGTCAGTCATTAATAATCCGACAGCAGCGACCTGGCAGTTCCAGGATGCCAGCAATGACCAGAGTGCGGATGGAACACCGCCCGATGTGCCGTTTAGCGCTACCGCTTTTACCACGGGGGTGACACCGCCCAGACCCACTGTGACCCTCTCGGTCAGTAGCAACATGGGCAGTGAAG
>JALOOP010000235.1 GCA_025454315.1 Oculatellaceae cyanobacterium Prado106 | reverse complement strand
TGTTAGCCCAGTCTTGAGGTTCGGCATGGCATCCATACGCGACTTGCACCAGCAATTAGTTTCAAAAGAGCGATCGGCGGTTGAAATTGCAGAGGAATCTCTCGCGCAGATTCAAGCCCTGGAGCCGAAGCTGCGGAGTTTTTTAATGGTGACGGGCGATCGCGCTCTGGAACAAGCTCGCCGAGTCGATGACCAAATTGCGGCGGGTGAAGCCATTGGCTGGATGGCGGGCATTCCCACGGGCATCAAAGACAACATGTGTACCCAGGGTATCCGCACCACCTGTGGCTCCAAAATTCTGCAAAACTTTGTGCCGCCCTACGAATCCACCGTCACCCACAAGTTGGCCACCGCAGGCGCAGTCATGGTCGGCAAGACCAACTTGGACGAATTCGCGATGGGCAGCTCCACCGAAAACTCTGCCTACCAGGTCACCGCCAACCCTTGGGATCTCGAACGGGTGCCCGGTGGGTCTTCTGGCGGTTCGGCGGCGGCGGTGGCGGCGGACGAATGTACCGTCGCACTGGGATCGGATACAGGCGGTTCGATTCGTCAACCTGCGGCGCTCTGTGGAGTGGTGGGGCTGAAACCGACCTATGGATTGGTGTCTCGCTATGGTCTGGTGGCCTATGCGTCATCGCTCGATCAGATTGGCCCTTTTGCCAGAAGTGTGGAGGATGCGGCGATTTTATTGGGGGCGATCGCTGGCTACGATCCCCAAGATTCCACCAGCCTCAAGGTCGAAGTCCCCGATTACCTCAGCTTCCTCAACCCCAACCTGAATGCCCAGAAAAAATTCCGGGTCGGTATCATTCAAGAAACCTTTGGTGAAGGCTTGGATGCGATCGTCGGCGATGCCGTCATGGCCGCGGTCGATCAGTTCAAAGCCATGGGCGCAGAAATCGTCAATATCTCCTGTCCCCAGTTCCGCTACGGCCTGCCCACCTACTACATCCTGGCTCCTTCAGAAGCCTCGGCCAACCTCGCCCGCTACGACGGCGTGAAATATGGCTATCGCTCAGAGCAACCGGACAACCTCATGTCCATGTACACCCAAACCCGTGCCCAAGGCTTTGGCGCAGAGGTCAAACGCCGCATCATGATTGGTACCTACACCCTCTCAGCCGGGTACTACGATGCCTATTATCTGAAGGCGCAAAAAGTCCGCACCCTGATCAAACAAGACTTTGAGCAAGCCTTTGAACAGGTCGATGTGTTGGTCTGTCCTACCACCCCCACCACAGCCTTCAAAGCAGGCGAAAAAACAGACGATCCGCTCAGCATGTATCTCTCAGATTTGATGACCATTCCCGTCAATCTCGCGGGTCTACCTGGGCTAAGTTTGCCCTGTGGCTTTGACGCGCAAGGATTGCCGATCGGTCTACAAATCGTGGGCAATGTGCTGCGCGAGGACTTGGTGCTACAGGCGGCCTATGCCTATGAGCAAGCCACAGAATGGCATCTGCGGACTCCATCCTTGTAGTTCCAACAAGAACTCTCCATGAGAAGTCCCAACGAAAACTCTCCATGAGAAGTCTCAACGAGAAGTCTTAACAAGAAGTTTCAGCAAGAATTTTCATTGAGAAGTTCCAACGAGTCCTAACGAAAACTCCCAACGAAAACTTCTAACGAGAAAAGAGGCAGACTGCACAGCGTGCAATCTGCCTCTTTTTTTCAAATGTTCTTGATTTGGAATTGGGTATTGGGATGGATTGTGAAACCGCTCTTTGAGTCAAAGCCTCACAATCCAATCTCCGAAAGGCAACTAGTAGCTTTCCACCGAGGGAACTCTAACCGCTGCCGATCGCGCCAATCTCAACCAGCGACTGTCCGCCGTCAGGTAGCCAATTTCGGCAATGTAGTCGCGATCGCTAGCAGGCACCGGAACATCCTGATCCCGAGCCAGTTCGCTACAGTCATACTGCTGAACGCTATGGGGCGTTTGGAAACTCAGGTCTAGGTCGGTGACATCATACATCCGCAGCGCCAGCCTTTGGCCACCCCGTTGCCGCAGAGCATCCTTGTAGGCATCCGGGATTTCCCAATAAACATGGGCACGACGAGGCTCACGGGGCACCAGAACAATGCGGCTCTTGGCCGTCGTTCCGGTTGCGCCTGCTGATTCGCCTTGACCGGAGAAAGCAGCCCCGGCTGCTGCCGCTGCGCCTGCCGCAACTGCTGCACCACCCGCCCAGGCATTGCCTGCCAGATTGCGTCCGCCCTCGGCCAGATTGCCCAGCGCGTCCCCGCCTGCGGTAGCCGCATTGCCCACCGCATCGGTCGCATCGCCAAACAGTCCCGAGAACATCTCATCGGCACCGCCTGCCAGGTTCCCGGCTGCATCCGCCGTGTCTCCCATCAAATTGCGGCTGCTGTCAAACAGGTCGCCCAGCGCATTGCCGCCAGCATCAGCCATGTCGCCGCCAAAGTCAAACGCACCGCGTGCCATATCGCCCGCTGCATCGACCGTGCCGCCTGCTAGATTCGAGAAGCCTTCCACGCCTGCCTGGGTTGTGTCTCGGGCAAAGTCAAGCGCGTTGCCGCCTGCTGCCATCGTCGCACCCGCCAGACCAGCGGTCGCTGCTCCAACCCCCGCTCCCACATTCGCTCCTACATTGGGCAACTCAGGGTTGAATCCAGGATCTTCTCCACCTTCTACCATCACCTCTTCTTCGGGACGGCGATCGCCAAACAACCACCCTAGCAGCAAGGCTAGCAGACCCAGCGGCAACAGCCACCAAATCCAACTCGGCATATTCCAGCCCGTATCCGAGGGCGCTGCCGCT
This sequence comes from Oculatellaceae cyanobacterium Prado106, assembly GCA_025454315.1. Taxonomy (GTDB): domain Bacteria; phylum Cyanobacteriota; class Cyanobacteriia; order Elainellales; family Elainellaceae; genus Prado106. The sequence goes on along the minus strand of JALOOP010000235.1, from coordinate 10,989 downwards.
CCACCCGTGGGAGCCAAAGCCGTCGCCCCAGAACCCGGAGACGCTGCCCCAGGAGCCGCCGCACCGGGAGATGCTGCACCGGGAGAAGCCGCTGCCCCAGGAGCCGCTGCACCGGGAGATGCTGCCGGAGAAGGGGAGGCCGCTGCCGGAGAAGGAGAGGCCGCTGGTGAAGCCGCAGGACTCGGCGGCGCAGGAGGAGCCGCTTCCCCAGTGGGAGCCGGAGCCGGAGCCGCTGCGCCCCCGGCTCTCGCCTGCTCAATGATCGGTTGGGTGCCCGAAGCCGAGGCATAGCCCAGGAAGGCTTGCACCGCAGGACTCAGGTCTTGTCCCCGATAAACATAGGAGAAGGGCTGGGAGAAGGGATAGCGGGGGTCGGTCGGGGGGGTGCCCCACATGCCGATCAGCCGGACACCGGGCTGACCCGCCACCTGGCTCACCGGAGCATAACCAATGCCATCTTGGCCAAGCTGTTTCACCAGTTCGGCGGTGGTATCTTGACCCAGTTTGACCGCATTGGCACCTGTGGCAAAATTCCCTTCAAACACCGGGTAACCCTGGAAAGCAGACCGGAGTTCGCTGTTGTCGGGGCGATCGAGCAACCGAATGGCGCTATCGGCTCCTCCCACTTGCGACCAATTGGTAATGGCACCCTGGAAGATTTGGGCAAATTGCTGGTGGGTCAGTTCTCCGGTGAAGGGGTTGTCGGCACTGACGACGATCGCAATCTTTTCGCGACTCACAGGCAGTTCCATCAAGCCTGCCGCTTTTTCTTGGGCAGTGAGCGGACGGCTAATGGCCGCCAGGTCAACCTGTTTATCGGTCAGGGCTTTGAGGGCAGCGGCGGAATCGGGCGCGGCTTGAGGGGTAACCGCCGATCCTTTGAATTGGGACTCAAAATTTTGTTTTAGCGCCTGGTTCACCGCTGTCATCCCACCCGAGACGGCCACTTTGACCGTCGTGCCGTTGGGCACACTGGTGGGCATGGGGAAGGTGGCTACAGGCAGCGTGGGCGTGACTGCTAGATTTTGACCTGCCGCAAAGGCTTTAGGCACAAGGGGAACAGCCAGCAAGAGGGCAAGCGCAACGACCGGGGCATCTTTTTTAGGCAACATCATAAGCGTAAGTGGAGGTGGCTGAGGGAACCCTGACTGCACTGTTAAAGGGGTGACACATCAGTTTTTAAGGAGTGAGCCGAATTGGGAGGAGTGAGTCGGAATGATGAAACTGTTCATGAAACCGGAATCCACTCACCTGAATCGGCTGGAATGGGCTTGAATCAATGGGCTTGAATCAATGGGCTTGAATCAACGTTGAAAAAGGGACTTTTTGAAATCTCAGCGCATTTTAAGAACGCAGTCCGGGGTTCACGCGAGGTTGAGTGATAACGATACACCAAAACTCAAAAAACGGATGGTTTCACCCAAAGTTTTTAATTGAAAAAGGTAACAGGGATCAAGCCCAGTGAATGAATCCTACTTAAAGGATTAAAAAGCGAATTTTACAGAGCTTTCTATTTTTTAACAATAAGTTTCAGAGTGGGGAGTGGGGAGTGGGGAGTAGGGAATAGGGAATAGGGAGTGAGGAGTGGGGAGTGGGGAGGGTGACCGCAATGAATTAACCGCTGAAGACACCATGAAAGGTTGCAGAGGATTTCAACGTAGTTAAATCACAGTAGGGAGTGGGGAGCAGGGAAGGGAAGCGACCTCAATAACCCAATAAACCGTTGCAACACATCACGAAAGATTGCAGAGTATTTCGACTTGGCTAAATCACATAATTTGTTCCAAATTCCTGTATGCCTTGCTCGGCAAGCTTTTGGAACAAGTGATCCCTCGCTCTGCCCCCTACTGCTCCCGTCCCCCAACGCCCCAACCGCCCCATCTTCCAGGACAATCGAGGATGGCAATGGGAGAACTGCCGCTGAAATTCGGCGATCGCCCCTCCCCTAGAAGTGTGGATGGGTGGATGAGTGAATTAAGGTGGAATCTTTCTTTGCTCATTGTCCCTTCTTCCTCTTGCCCTCTCTTCTTTGCGGATGACTCTCTTTTAGGATGAAAAAGCAAGTCAGACGTACAGCCTAGATCTGGATCTAGATGTAGAAGCTAGCTCTGAAGGAGAAGAGTCTCAAAGTGATCTGATTTTTGTATCAATCTCGCCATGCATTGCAGAAAGAAGGTCACCCTTTGATCAATCCCTGGGCAACAGCCTTTCCCCTATAGAATCACCCATCCACCCATCCACCCATCCACCCATCTACTCCCTACTCCCCACTCCCCACTCCCCCATGAAATTAGCCTATTGGATGTACGCTGGCCCTGCCCATATTGGCACGTTGCGCGTTGCTAGCTCTTTTAAAAATGTTCATGCCATTATGCATGCGCCCTTGGGCGATGACTATTTTAATGTGATGCGATCGATGCTCGAACGGGAGCGCAACTTTACCCCGGTGACCACCAGTGTGGTCGATCGCAATGTCTTGGCGCGGGGTTCTCAAGAAAAAGTCGTTGATAACATCACCCGCAAAGATGCCGAAGAACATCCCGACCTGATCGTGCTGACCCCCACCTGCACCTCCAGCATTTTGCAGGAAGACTTGCAGAATTTCGTGGAACGCGCGCAGTTGGATGCCAAGGGGGATGTCATTCTGGCCGATGTCAACCATTACCGGGTGAATGAACTGCAAGCGGGCGATCGCACCCTCCAACAAATCGTTCAGTTCTACACCGACAAAGCCCGCAAGCGCGGCGAACTGCCCACCGAAAAGACCGCCACCCCCTCGGTGAACATCCTGGGCATCTCCACCCTAGGCTTCCACAACCAGCATGACTGTACCGAACTGAAGCGGCTCATGGCCGACTTGGGCATCACCGTCAATGCCGTCCTGCCCGAAGGTGCGTCCGTCCATGAAATCAAGAATTTGTCTCGCGCCTGGTTCAACCTGGTGCCCTACCGGGAACTGGGACTGATGTCCGCAACCTACCTCCAGGAACAGTTCAACCAGCCCTACGTGGATATCACGCCGATGGGTGTGGTGGAAACCGCGCGCTGTCTCCGTCAGATTCAGAAAGTCCTGAATGAGCAAGGGGCGGCGGTAGACTACGAGGCGTTTATTGAAGAACAAACGCTGCATGTTTCCCAGGCCGCTTGGTTCTCGCGCTCCATTGACTGCCAGAATCTGACCGGGAAAAAAGCCGTCGTCTTTGGCGACAACACTCACGCTGCTGCCATGACCAAAATTCTGGCTCGGGAGATGGGCATCCGGGTGGTGCTAGCCGGGACTTACTGCAAGGCCGACGCAGACTGGTTCCGGGAGCAAGTCGTGGATTTTTGTGATGAAGTGCTGGTCAGTGACGACAATGGCGCGATCGGGGATGCGATCGCCCGTCTCGAACCCGCCGCCATCTTCGGCACCCAAATGGAACGCCATGTCGGCAAGCGCCTGGATATTCCCTGTGGTGTGATCGCCGCGCCCATCCATATTCAAAACTTCCCCATTGGCTACAAGCCGTTCATGGGCTACGAAGGCACCAACCAAATTACCGACCTAGTCTACAATTCCTTCACCCTCGGCATGGAAGACCATCTCCTGGAAATCTTCGGCGGCCACGACACCAAAGAAAGCATCACCAAGGGCATTTCCGCCGAGTCCGACCTGGGCTGGAGCAAAGATGGACTGACCGAACTGAACAAGATTCCTGGTTTTGTTCGAGGCAAGGTCAAGCGGAATACCGAAAAGTTTGCGCGCGATCGCGGCATTGAGCAAATCACCGCCGAGGTTCTGTACGCTGCAAAAGAAGCCGTGGGTGCGTAATGCACTCTCGACTTAGCCCAATCTCACTCCCTCGATTTCAGCTCTCGACTTCAACCTCTGACTTCATGAACCGATTTCAGCAATTGATTTCCATCCATTAATTTCGACGATCGAGTTCAACAACCGATTTCAGCAGTTGATTTCGCCCCCTGATTTCAACAACTTTCAACGACCGATTTCAAACAAAAGGAGGGATGCTGCTCATACTGCGGTATCCCTCCTTTTGCTTTCTTTGTATTTTTGCTTTCTTTGTGTTTTGGCTTCCAGTGATTAACCCGTCTCTACAGAAGAACCTGATTCTTCAACCTCAAAAATTTCGACAAACCCCTCATTATTTCAGTCTGCTTAATTCGCCTTGATGATTTCGCAGGGCATTCCAAGAGTCTTCTACCAGGAGGAAGATGAGCTTTATATAAAAGAACTTTTATCATCCACACATTGGATCAGGTCGGATCAGGATTGATAGGTTCTTGGATCAACGGAACACAAAACTTGGAAACAAAGGGTTTCATTTCATCTTTCAGATCCATGCCAGATTGCAGTCACTCGGTGTGACAAACACGCAGTTCGGTGATGTAACTCACCTGAAAATTGGGTGAAAAACCTGGCCAATCGGTGGATTGCGAACAAATTTTACAAGATGTTACTGTATGAACACTGATATTGGGGGATACAGGTTATTATCGTTACACTTTGTCAGTGTTTGCATCTACCCACAATGTACTTGTGAAGTTTAATGAACTCGATAACTCAAGCCCCAGTTGTCAAGCCGTGGGTTGGTTCTCCCCTAAACGCCGTTTCCTTCGACATTGAGGAATGGTTTCATCTGCTGGAGATTCCTGACCTTGCCCATCCCAGCCGTTGGGATACCCTGCCCCAAATTGCCTACCGCTATACCGAATTCATTCTCGATCTTCTAGATGCTGCCCAAGTGCGCGCCACCTTCTTTATCGTAGGTTGGGTAGCGCGCAAAAATCCCTCCCTAGTCCAGACGATCGCCCAGCGAGGCCACGAGATTGGCAGTCATTCCTACTGGCATCTCCCGGTGTATCGCCTGTCGCGATCGCAGTTTGCTGAAGACCTGCGGCACTCCATCGACATCTTGCAGCATCTCACCGGAAAACCCGTCCTGGGCTTTCGGGCACCGGGCTTTACCCTGACTCACAGAACCCCTTGGGCATTTGAGGTCATGCTCGACCTGGGCTTGCAATACGATGCCAGTCTGATTCCCCATCGTCCCCAAAGCTTCAACAGTCCCGCCCATCCCCACTTGCGAGAAGAATCGGGGCGATCGCTGCTAGAACTGCCCGTCAGCACGGTTCGCCTGGGTTCACAGAGCATTCCCTTTTGTGGAGGTGGCTATCTGCGGCTGCTGCCGGCCTGGTTGCTGCGGTTGCTGCTGCGCCAACGACAGGCGCAAGGATTGCCCAGTGTCCTCTATCTCCATCCGCGAGATTTTGCCATCGACTGCCCCCGCATTCCTCTGCCCCTAACTCGCTATTTCCGCACCTATCACGGCCTTCACTCCACCCAACCCAAGCTCGAACAACTGCTGCGTGAATTTCAGTGGGACTGCTGCGCTGCGGTGCTGGGCTTAATTCCCGCGCGTTCTCCGGTTCAAGCGCCCTCTTCTGCCCGTTCTCACCCCTCGTTCCTACAGCAGGCGGCTTAATGAGAGTTCGTCATCACACCCTTGCTAATCCTGAAAATTGGCTTAATGAGAGTTCGTCATCGCACCCTTGCTAATCCTGAAAATTGTTAGTCCCTGAAAATTGTCGGTAGAAGTGTCAGCAAAAGTGTCAGGAAAGGAACATAAATCGGTCATTGCGATGACTCAGTATGACCCACTACCATGATTCTTCAGAGCAACTGACTTTGTCCCTTACGATATCTGCCATTCACCTGACGATGAATCTACGGTTCATCTACCGTTGATAAAAGTCTTGAAGTAACTTCTGAAAGGGATTTCAATACTCATTTGATGGAGGAATGCACAGACTTTTTTGGTATCTTCATCAAAAAAATACAGAATTCCAGTCAGGAATTCATTGTGCATAAAGGATTTTCTTGATACATAAAACGTTAATACCTGTTTGCAAGGTCATCGTTAACGTGAACTTTAACTATAGGACTCGTTTGCTCCCTCGCTTCGCTTCCCTGCATCCGGATCGATCGCCCAAATCTATTTAGTTGTTGCTCCAAGCGGCTTGGAAGCCTTCAAAAAGTACCGCTTCAAAAAGTGCAGTTTCAAAAAGCACAACTGTAGCGGTTTACATCAAATACAAAGATTTTGTCGGTATCCATCGGGTCATTCATTGAACTGTACTCCTGACTGGTTAATTGCGATCGCGTGATTCAACAGTCTTCCTCAAGTTGTGTCCCTCACCTGGCGCAAACGCTACACCGTCTAAACCAGATGAGTTGGGATTTTCAGATTCGCATCAGAACTTCATCCTGTGAAAGGATTCAGTCCATCAACGTCCGTCTATACTGAATTGACAATTTAATCATGCAACAGAATCCAACTGTGGTGAATCGACCCGCCCTGTATGAGCAACCTGACCCTTCTGACCCGTGGCGACATGCAGTAGAACTTTGCCGGGTGTCTTTGTTGTCGGTAGACGAAGCTACCTGCATCGATCGCATTATCCAAGCCCTCAGCCAAAACGAGGGCGGCTGGTGTGTCACGGTCAACCTGGAAATTTTGCGCCAAATCACCCAGGACAAAGCCCTCTACGAACTGGTGCAAGGCAGCACCATGCGGGTCGCCGACGGCATCACCCTGGTCTGGGCTAGCCAACTCCAGGGCACGCCTCTACCTGAGCGCGTCTGTGGCTCTAACCTAATCTTCAACTTAACAGCAGCACTAGCACAGCAAGGGCGATCGATTTTTCTATTGGGAGGCAATCCCGGCACCGCCGAAAGAGCCGCTGCCGTCCTCCAGCAAAACAACCCCAACCTGCGCGTGGTTGGCACTTTTTGTCCCTCCTTTGGCTTTGAGGACGACCCTGCCCAAATCCAAGAAATGGCCACGATGATCCAGCAAGCCAACCCCGATGTCATCTACGTCGCCCTAGGATTCCCCAAGTCCGAAAAGCTCATCACCCAAATCCGCTCCGCCTGCCCCCAATCCTGGTGGATGGGCGTGGGCATCAGCTTCAGCTACGTATCTGGCGAAGTTGAGCGCGCCCCCCAATGGGCCCAAGATGTCGGCCTAGAATCCCTCTACCGCCTCCTCCAAGAACCTCGCCGCTTGGCCAAGCGCTATCTGCTGGTCGGCCCGCCCTTTGCAGCCAAGCTCCTTCTCACCTCATGTTTCCGGGGCATGTGGCAGTCCTCTAAATGAGGAAGGGGGAAAGGGGAAGGGGGAAGGGGAAAAGGGAAAATCTTGGATTGGCTTCTTGAAGAGTTCGGGAGGCGTTGCTCAATGGCAAATTCTCTTTGATTTTTTCAATGCCCTCCCTTTCCCCTTTTCCCTTTCCCCCTTCCCCTACTTTCCTGCGATCGCCCGATCCAAATTCAGCAACGGCAACGATCCTTCCCCAGCGACCACCGTGGGATAACGACCATCCCATTTGGCGATCGCCTGCTGCTGTAAAATCTCAGCGGTTAAATTTTGCCGAAGTAGACGCTGGGCTTCGGCCTGTCCTTTGGCGCGGTTGATTTCGGCCTTTGCGTCCTGTTCGGCCTGCTGGGCACGGAAGGCGGCTTTTTGAGCTTCTTGTTCGGCGACCTGTTTGGCTTCGATGGCAGCCTTGAATTCGGGGGAGAAAGCAAAGTTGACTAGGGACACATCGTCTACGATGATGCCATAGGCCGCTAGACGTTGTTCTAGCGCGGTGTCGATTTCTTCTTTGAGTTTGCCGCGATCGCGCAAGGTATCCGCCACGGTTCGACGCGGCACTGAGGCTTTCACCACTTCACTCACCGCAGGATTGATAATGCTGTTGACAATGGTATCAATTGTGCCAATTTGTTGATAAATCTCGTTCACCTTGGTGGGATCAACATGCCAGTTCAGCGCAATATCAGCCTGGATATCCTGCAAATCCCGAGAGGCCGCAGCGGCAGCCACATCGGTTTTCTGAATGCGGACGCTGATCTTTTGGACATTGGTCATCAACGGTACGATCGGATGAATGCCTTCGCCCAAGATTCGATCCTGCACCTGTCCACCGAGAATGACATGATCCTGAAAGCCTTACACCAATAGAGGTTAACAATTTTTGACAATCAGAGCGATCGCTGAAACGGCGTAAAATCGTTCTGAATTTGGAATTGCTGATGAACAATAGAAAACCAATGCCTCCTGCAATAGTGTAGCCCATGTTCCAGGAAGGGAAACGAGAATGCGATCGAGCCATAATGAATTCTCCTGAGTGAATACTTTGGATGATGCGAAAGAATGAGAAAAATAAAACATCTGGAAAGCCTCTTAGGGAGAGAGTAACGCAGCGCTAACCACAGGCATAGGCGATCGCCCGTTCAATCGGACTACCGGGTGCGGCCTGTTTATAAACGGCGGTTTCAGGCGTATAGCGATAGGAATTAATCAGAGTTCCGGTATCCCATTGATAGAAATCTTCGGTAAATGTGGCGAAGGTTTTGGAGTCACAATGAGCGCCCACGGTCATCACCGCCGCTGTATTCTCAGGTGGCATTTCGATTCGCATCGTAAAGGAAACAAAGTTTTGCTGTTGATGCACTTCTGAGAAGATGGAAGTCGGTTCAATCAGCAGGGCATTGTCGTTGGCATCCCGGACAAGCGGAACCCAGGTTGTAGTAGCGGGTTGTTTTTGAACATGCAGAATGTTGGCCGTCTCGAACGCAGAGGGAGCAGTGGGTTGGGCAGAGGCGCGATCGCCCCATCCAGCGATTGCAGTGAGCATCCCAACTACCAAAAAACCACTCAAAACACGAAAACGAGAACCAAAGGGGGGCTGCGGTTGATTCAACATGATTAAACCTGTAGATAGGGTAAACGATAAGAGAAGTTGCGATCGATGAAAAAGCAATTGAATGAGCCTTGTATGACATCATTCAGGCTGTATTGAATACTTTATGAAATGGCGATCGGTTTCAACAGTTGCTCAAGGCTGTAATTTTTAGGGTCAAATGAGGTGTCACTTTTGTAAAAGTCCGCACAAACTCTCCTGCAAAATCGAAGCCTCTGCGCTTCTTTGTTATGAGCGATCGCTCTCTTGATCTGAACTAGACAATGACTGGAGCGAAGAATTGGGACTCACCATCAGGAGGATCAGCATTGCCACAAGGAGAGTGATGAGATAGAGAATAAACACTGCAATCAGGAGTAATGTTCTCCAGAACCCGACACCATAAGGCAGGTCTAGTCGCGTTCCTCCCTCCCGCTCAAGAAACGTTTCAAATTCTGCTTTTATCTGCTTGGCTTTGTCCGGCAAAGATCGATACGCCTCAATTTGAAACACCCCTGAATCGGTTTCAAGGTGAAGCAGATACTCGGTAATATAGCCGCCATCATCTAGAGGTACCTGTTCTGGAACAACTTTGACCCCGTAAAGTTTAAAGGTTTGGGTGGCTGGCGGTTGCCATAGCAATGCATCGCGGTGATAGATACAATCGATGGCCGTTTTGGGTTTTTGGAGACAGGTAATGCGTTCGGTGGTGTTCCATTCTGCTGCCAGAATCGGCTGAAAGAGGAAATGGTTAAATCCTAGCCATAAAAGATGGGTGTTCAATCCTATTCCAAACACCCAACCTATTGCAATCCAACCTTTACCCCACTGTCGTTCCATATCGTTTGTTCTCTCCCTTTAATTTGGCAATGTGACGTTGATCTGTAGCGCTGATCTGTGATGTTGCTCTGGGGCGTTACCGATGTCCGGGTTCACCCAAGCAGCCATTGACTCTGATCTTTTGATTCCTGATCTTTGTCCCATACCGTCGAATCCATCAAGGTTCACTGCGGGGTCACTTTTCGGTGCGGCGGCTTCCCTGAAGTGGACTCTGTCGATATACTAAATGGATCGATTCAAGGGTTGCTGATATGTCCTGGCTCGCTTTTCGTTTGCACACCACCCGTGAAGCCATCGACTGGGTCTGTACCCTGTTGGCCGATGCGATCGCCCCCGAAAACCTGCAATTCTCCCCCGATCTGCTCGAACCTTGGGAATATGCGCTGCAAATTTTTCTCCCCGAAGCTGACCAAACGCGCGATCGCATCCAACACATCGAACAAGTCCTGTCCTCGCTCCAGCGAACCGGACTCGCCTCAGACCTAGAAATCACCGAGATCGATGCCCTGCCGCTCTCAGACCTTGCGCCACAATCGCATCGCATTGGCCAACGATTTGTCATTCTGAATTCCACGCTGAATCCTACAATGTCGGATGTTCCAGGAGATCACGCATTGATTCCCCTGCAATTAAAAACGAGCTTGGCCTTTGGCAGTGGTCTACATCCGGCTACTAATCTGGCGCTGCAACTCCTGGAACGATATGTAAAACCGGGGATGCGATCGCTCGACCTCGGCTCCGGCTCTGGCATCCTGGCCGTGGCAATGGCAAAACTAGGAGCGCAAGTCCTGGCGGTAGACAATGATCCGATCGCCGTCCAATCCACCCAGGATGCCGTCCAGCGCAACGACGTAGAATCTCAGGTCACCGTCATGGAAGGCAGCCTCGGCCAGGGCAGCACCTTGGGACACTGGATGGGCGGAACGACAGCAATGGAAGTGCCTGCGATCGCCCCCGAAGTCACCTTTGATCTCATCGCGGCCAACATTCTGGCACGGGTTCACGTCACCCTGGCAGCAGACTTTCGGCGATCGCTCACCGTCCCTCCCCAATCCCCCACCCCCCAATCCCCCACCCCTCAAACTACAGGACTCCTCATCACCGCAGGCTACACCACCGACTACGAAGAAACCGTCGAAGCCGCCCTCACCGCAGCAGGCTTCCAACGCATCGCCGAAGAGCGTTCCCAAGAATGGGTCGCAGTCGCCTACCAAGTCCAAGAACGATGCCCCTAGAATAGACAATGTGATAACCCAGATGAAGTCAAAATAGCCCGATCGCCCCTCCCCCTTTCGCCTTTCCCCTTTCCCCTTTCCCCTTTCCCCTTTCGCCTTTCGCCTTTCGCCTTTCGCCTTTCGCCTTTCGCCTTTCGCCTTTCCCCTTTCCCCTTTCCCCTTTCCCCTT
>JALOOP010000234.1 GCA_025454315.1 Oculatellaceae cyanobacterium Prado106 | reverse complement strand
ATGGGGAGGGGGGGAGGGGGGCAGGATTACGCAGGGTGGGGTGTTTTGGATTTTTGGGGGAGATGAAACTGGGGAAAATTACGGTTTGTGGAGAATTAGGTTACAAATTGTGAAACGATGAGGGCGGAATGGCGTCGGATTGTAGGGTGGGCATGGCTCACCCGAGAGGTTGAGGTTGCAATTGGGATTTGGATGGGGCTATGCGCGTATTTATTAGTACGGGGGAAGTGTCGGGAGATTTGCAGGGGGCGCTGCTGATTGAGGCGTTGCGGCGGCAGGCCGATCGCCAGGGGATTGACCTGGAGATTGTGGCACTGGGGGGCGATCGCATGGCCAAGGCGGGAGCCAAGGTGCTGACGGATACGACCCAGATTGGCTCGATTGGCCTTCTGGAGTCGATTCCCTATGTGTTGACGACGATTCAACTTCAGCGACGGGTGAAGCGCTACCTGAGGGCGAATCCGCCGGATGTGGTGGTGATGATTGATTATTTTGGGCCGAATTTGGGGATTGGCTGGTTTGTTCGCAAGCGCTTTCCCCAGGTGCCAACGGTCTATTATATTGCGCCGCAGGAGTGGATTTGGTCGATGGGCGATCGCAACACCGATCGCATTTTGCAGATTAGCGATCGCCTCCTGGCCATCTTCCAGGGAGAAGCCGACTATTACCAAAAACGGGGCGGCAATGTTGCCTGGGTGGGGCATCCGCTGCTCGATCTGATGCAGCAAGCGCCCACCCGTGCAGCGGCTCGTCAAACGCTGGGCATTGCTGCCGATCAGTTGGTGGTAGCGCTGATCCCGGCCTCGCGGCAACAGGAGTTGCGCTATTTGCTCCCCAATCTGTTTGCCGCAGCCCAGCAGGTGCAGACGCAGGTGCCCCAGGTGCAGTTTTGGATTCCGCTCTCGTTGGCCTCCTATCGAACCGTGGTGGAAGAAGCCGTGCAGCAGTATAGGCTAAACGCACAGGTGGTGATGCAGCAGTCCCAGACGGTGATTGCGGCAGCGGATCTGGCGATCGCCAAATCTGGCACGGTCAACCTGGAAACAGCGCTGCTGAATGTGCCCCAGGTCGTGGTCTATCGTCTCAGCCCACTGACCGCCTGGATTGCCTATAATGTCCTGAAATTTAAAATCCAGTTTGCCTCGCCACCCAATTTAGTATTGATGAAAGAAATTGTTCCGGAGTTGCTCCAGGAAAATGCGATGCCCGAGCAAATTGCCAGAACGGCGATTCGTCTATTGTTGGAACCGGAGGCGCGATCGCAGATGCAACAGGATTATCAGCAGATGCGGCAGGCGTTGGGAGAGGTGGGAGTGTGCGATCGGGCAGCGGCGGAGATCTTGGCCATGCAGCGGCGATCGGTCTAAGGCGATGGGTTTAAGGCGGTGGGTTTAAGGTGATGGGTTTAAGGCGATCGAAGGCGCTTGATCCAGGGCGATCGGGCTAAACCATTGGATTCGTCTCCTCCAACGGCTTGCAATTCGGCAAACTCTGATTTAGTGTCTATCTTAAAGTTCGTTGTTCGAGGATCGGTTGGGATCTTCAAGCCGATTAAATCCGGTAGCGCTTGTGGGATAGGCGTCTCGCCTGTCCTGGAGCAAGGATAGGGAAAAATCCCATCCTAGAAATCTCCGGTTTTCTCCATCTTGATCCTTTTCCCAGCGCAGATCCAGCCGTGGACTAGGCTATGGGAGAAATTGGGAGTTCGCCCCTTTGTCCCTCGTTGCCATGAAAGCGGCTCTGAAAATCGGATAAAACTTTAAATTCAACAGTTTTGTAACTCAGATTTGGTACTATCTCAAATCTGAGCTATCCTCTCACATAAAAGTTGTCGAGAAAGTTGTCGAGATTGTTTAGATCATGATTTTGGGAGATCACTATGGAACCTGAAGTCAAGCAAGTCAACCCATCAGAATACGTAGCGGAGAAGCTGAGTGTGAACATCAACAATAACGAAGAATCGGGTAATCTCGCTCCATTCTCATCGGACTCTTCTAAAGAGCAATGGAAGGAAATTGGCGAAAAAGTTTCGACGATTATTTCCGAACTGCCGGACTATGTGTCTGAATTTTTTGGCGAATACCGTCGTCCCATCATTTTGGTTGCGGTGGTGCTATCGTCGATCGTGGCTCTAAAGCTCCTGTTTGCTGTTTTGGGTGCCATCAACGATATCCCCCTGCTGTCCCCCATTTTTGAGCTGGTTGGCGTTTCCTATTCCGCCTGGTTTGTCTATCGGTATGTCCTCAAAGAGTCTACCCGTAAGGAGTTGACCGAAGGACTAACGGCTCTCAAAGAGCAGGTTTTGGGCAAAAGCTCTGAAGGTTAATCTTCAGACCGCAGCACCCAACTGGTTCTGATGATGAGCAACGCTTCCCAAACTGGGAAGCGTTGCTCATTGTGCGCTTAATGGTTTGCGTTTAATGGTTTGCGTTTGATAGTGTGCGGTTGATAATGTTCTCAAAAGATTGATTCCATGCAAGCAGGGCCTGGGTTTCTCACCACATTTCTTTATTATTTTGCGACAACGGCGATCGTGTTTACTATTGTCGCTGCCAAAGCCACTGGTCTGGAGATTTCCACCGGAATTCCCCAGCAACTCGGCGCGTTGGGAGGCGTTTTAATCGGGCTGTCGGGGGCTTACTTCAATCGCTCGATGATGTTGACGGTGCAATTCACAAACCGCCAAACCTTGATTGCAGAGCTAGATACCCTGCTGACACCCCTGGGCTTTCAGTTACGCTCTGACGAAGACAATATTTTGATCTACGCTCGCTCCGGCTTGAGCCAATGGTTCTCTGGCAAAATCTTTGTGCAGCTTGACCCACCCGAAGCCACGATCGCCACCCGCGCCAGCATGATGCGCCGCATTCGTGCGCCCTTGGAACAGGAGGCGATCGAGACTCGTGCTAGGAAGATTAAGCAGGAGCGGAAGGAGATGAAGTAGGGAGTGGGGAATGGGGAGTGGGGAGTAGGGAGTAGGGGGGATTTTTGGGAGGGATATGGTGTAGATGAAAGTCTATGATCGGCTTCGATGCAGGGTTTTCGCCCCCTAAATTCCCCAACTTTGGGGGACTTTGAATTTGATGAATCTTTAGGGATTTCTTCTTGTTTACTCTCTGATTACTCTCTGATTGCTCTTGTGAAGATCCATTGAAGGGTTATTGCAGGCTCATCGCAGGCTCCGGAAAGGCTCGGCTCCCCCAAAGTTGGGGGCTGGGGGGCACAAAATCTAGGAGGGAAGGGGATCTGTCTAGGGGAAGGAAAAGAAGGCTAGCCGCCACTGCTCTGGGAGTCGTTGTGTTCTAATGTTGAGTACAAAGTAATCTCTGGGACAGTCACAGACTTCCCCTACTCCCCACTCCCCACTCCCTACTCCCCTCTCTCCATGCTCATTCTTCTGTGTCTTTCCCTGCTGACTTGTCTAATCTACGGGCAACAGGTTTGGCAGGCGGCGAATCAGGCTCCCAAACTGCGATCGCTACCAGATCTCGCCATCTCGCTCCCCAAAATTTCGGTGATTGTTCCGGCCTATAACGAGGCGGACAATATTAATGACTGTGTGCAATCGATTCTCAGCAGCACAGAGCGATCGCCCGAATTCTTGGAGGTCTGGGTGGTGGATGACCAATCGACCGATGAGACGGTGGAGATGGTGCGATCGCTACAAGCCCAACTCAACGATCCCCGACTGCATTTACTCCTGGGCAAACCCCGTCCGACTGGAGAATATTGGGTGGGCAAAAATTGGGCTTGCGCTCAGGCGGCAGAACAAGCCACGGGAGACTATTTCTTGTTTCTGGATGCGGATTTGCGGCTGAAGCGAGGGGCGATCGAAGCGGCTCTCGCCGATGCAGTCGAACACCAGGCCGATTTGCTCAGCACTGCGCCAGCGGTCGCCTGTGGTTGTTTGGCGGAATGGCTGGTGCAACCGCTGATCATCACGACGCTGCTGATTGGCTTTCGCTTCCAGGAAGTCAATGATCCCAACCATGAAAGCGCCTTTGCCGCCGGGATGTTTATGCTGTTTCGGCGCGCAGCCTATGAAAAAATTGGCGGTCATCGTGCCGTTGCCAGTGAGGTGGTGGAAGATTTGGAACTGGCAAAACGCACCAAGACTAGCGGCTTGAAGTTGCGCTATCTGCTCAGTTCCCAGCAGGCCGAAGTGCGGATGTATCGCTCTTGGTCGCAGCTATGGGAAGGCTGGACGAAAAATCTTTTTCTGGGTTCTCAAAAGAATTGGGTTGGGATGGCCAAGTTTATTGTGGCGCTGCTGTTGATTTGTGTGGTGCCTTGGCTGGGGTTGGGGGTGGCGATCGCCCAAGGACTCCATAGCGGTTGGAACGGGCAGAACTTAACGGCGATCGCCCTCTCCCTGCTGATCATTTCGCTGCACTATATCATTCGTCGCATCGGCCAAAGAGCCTCTCAGATCCCGCCCCGCTACTGGTTACTATCCGGACTCGGCGGCTTTTTGACGGTGATGATTGCGATCGCCTCTATCTTCAAAACTGAAACCGGACAGGGGTGGACTTGGCGGGGGCGATCGTTGAAGCAATCCTAGGAGGGTGGATGGGGGATGAGAGTGGATGGGTGGATGGGTGAGGGAAGTTGAACTCTAAGATGCACAGGATTCAATAAGTTGGGTGAATCATTAGAGACTTGGTGCGTCCATCTTCTATTCAAATGAAACTCTTTAAACCCAACTCTTCAAATCCACTCTTGAAGCGGCATTGAAAAAATCGGGGAGCAGCCCAAGTTTTGTTTTATGGAATTCATGAAATGGGATGCACTGCACGGCTTGTCCGCCCAAATGATGTATGCGGATGGGTAACGAAAGGGTCAGCCTAAAAGGTGGAAATTTTGCACAACGAGTAGATTGTAATGCTGGGATGAGGTGAAACATCGAATACCCATCCACCCATCCACCCATCCACCTATCCACTCATCCACTTACTCCTGGACTGACTTCAGCGCATATTCCTGGAACCGATTCATGTCTGCTTGCAGCGTTGATTCTACGATGCGCCCTAGAAAGAGATTGTCCATTAGCTTGCCGAGAATGCCAGGGATGGCGTAGCCGACGGTGAGTTTGACGATGCTGCTGTCGCCCCGGTCATAGAAGCGGATGGCTCCTCGATTAGGCAAGCCATCGACCGATTCCCACTGCATAATCTGGTGCGTCACCAGTCGCGTGATTTTGGACTTCCAGCGAAAATCAAATCCCCCCGAGGCCAATTTCCACTGAGACAGTTCAGGATTGTCTTTAAGAACTTCGACGGACTCGATCCACTTCATCCAGTTGGGCATTTGCTCCAGGTCAGCCCAAAGCTTCCAGACCTGCTCGATCGGAACTTCAACTTCAATTTGGACGGTATGTTCTAGCCAGTCTGCCATGGGGGGAGGGGGGAGTGGGGAGTAGGGGAGGGGAAAGGGGAAAAGGGGAAAAGGGGAAGGGGGAAAGGGGGATCTTGGATAAATACTAGTGAATCAATCCAGGATTAAATCGATGCACAAGGACATAGGAGACACTCTTTGACTCTTTTCCCCAATCATTCTATGACCTCCCTTTTCCCTTTCCCCTTTTTCCTTTCCCCTAGTATTTAAACAAGCCAGTCCCCTTCACCTCATACCCGGTGCCTTCCAGGATTTTGGCGGCAGCTTGTTTGCCGGAGATGGTGGCTCCTTCCATGCTGTCGATGTAGTCTTGTTGGGTGTAGCTGCCTGCCAGGAAGAAATTGGCGATCGGGGTTTTTTGGGGCGGACGGTAGGGATCCATGCCGGGGTTTTCGCGGTAGAGGGATTGGGCGAGCTTGACGACATTGAACCAGGTCATGTTCAACTCGCGGACGGAGGGAAATAAATCTTGAAGTTGCTTGAGGGCATGTTGGGCAATCTCTTCGCTGCTCATTTTAATGAACGGGTCGCCGGGGGTCAGCACGACCTGCATCAGGGAACCCTGGCCTTCGCGGTAATAGTCTTTAGGGCTAGTGAGAGCCAAATCTGCAAAACAGGAGAAATCAGCATCGGCGCTGTAGAGCAGATTGTCGATGCCAGCGGCCTGCTGAAGCTGTTGCCGCTGTTGGGCATCGTTGAGTTCGGTGACCCAACCATCGAAACGAAGTTGGACGGTGACCACAGGAACCGCTTCAAGTTTGTAGATATTGTCAAATTCAGACCACTTGCGCCATTCGACGGGCAGCAGTCGCTGAATGCCAGGGACATCACAGGCGGCTAGATAGGCATCGGCGGTGATGGTTTCTTCGAGATCGCCGTTGGCAGTTTGCAGACCCGTGACTTGGGGCGTGGCGCTGTCGAGATCGAAGAGAATGCGGCGAGTTTGGCGACGGGTATGGACCTTGGCTCCTCGGGCGGTAATGTAGTCGAGGATGGGTTGCAGCAGAGCGGTGCCGGGTGAGCCAGCCAGCAGATTCAATCGGGATGCTTCGGTTTTGGTGGCGAACATCAGGAAGATGGTCAGCATACAGCGGGCTGAGATATCTTCGGTGTCGATGAAGCCGAGGGCAAGGGCGATCGGGTCCCACATGCGCTTGAGGCTATTTTGTGAACCGCCGTGGCTGCGAAACCAATCGGCAAAGCTGATGTTGTCTAGGGCGCGAATCAGCTTCATGGCTGCGTCAAAGTTGAGCAAGCCTGGGACGATGGGGCTGGTGCCTAGGGCGATCGCATTTTGTAGCTTATCTTGAACGGTCAGTTGTTCGGTGGTGAAGAATGCCTTGAGGCCATGGAACGGTGCCCCCACCAGGAAGCGAAAATCAAGCTGGCCAATTTGCCCACCGCGATTAATAAAGGTGTGGACATGCTCTTTGGGCAGGAGGGATTCAAATGCGCCCACCTTCTGCATTAGAGCAAACAGGTTGTAGTAATTATTGAAAAAGACATGCAGCCCCATCTCAATATGATTGCCATCGCCATCGATCCAACTGCCGACCTTGCCGCCAACAAAGGGACGCGACTCAAAAATCTCGACCTCATGCCCTGCATCAACCAGTTCCACAGCGGCAGCCAACCCTGCCAACCCCGCTCCGACAATTGCGACTCGCATTCTAGCTACTTCCTATCTCATCTTTTCGGTACAAACCTGAACTGCTGTCATTGAGCAGTTTGCCTTTCGTCGAACTTATTCAGTTGACATATTTATCAGTTGACATATTTAACAGGCTTCGTAGGACAGGTGTCCTTGAACCTCTTTGGAAATTGCTTCTCGGCAGTGGTTCAGTCTCTAATATTCTTAGCTTTACATATTGTAAAGGAAAGCTGGGGCAGTAAATCTTGCTCTCACTCACCATTTTGAATTTTGGATTCTAGACTGGATGCTAATCCTAAAAGCGCCTGTGAAATTCATTTGCCCATCTCAAAACCTACAGAGGTCACACTTTGGGTCTGAAAAAGATTCAGGTAGGATGAGGTTAATCAACCCAGAGCATTGCCATGACCCAAGCGAAAGTCAGGTTTGCCAGTTTTGACGAATATTTTAAGTGGAGCAGCGACCCAGACCATCATCTGGAAGGCCGCTATGAATTGGTGGATGGGGAGTTAGTGAACTTGCCGACCGAATCTGAGTTGAATGGTGCGATCGCCCACTACATTTTTGCAGAACTGATCAAACTGGGATTCCCGTTTCGTCTGATCCGGCTCTACCAATGCGAACTGCAAGTCCCTCTGCTGCAACCCGGCGATGCCCAAACCCGCATTCCCGACCTGGTGGTTTTGCGACAGGAGCATCTCGAACTCCTCTCGACCCGCACCACCATCACCCTCGAAATGCCGCCCCCTCAGATGATCGTTGAGGTCGCATCCCCCGGCAAGCGCAATCAGAAGCGCGATTACCAAAGCAAATTAGCGCAGTATCAGGAAATTGGAGTTAGAGAATACTGGATTGTTAATCCTCCTCTCAGTCAGGTCACCATCTTTCATCTGGAGCCAACTGGATATCAGCAGGTTGGCGAATTTCGGGGAAATCAGTCAGTTCCCTGCCTCACTCATCCTGCGTTCAATCTGACTGCACAGCAGATTCTGACCGCAGGTTCGATATAGATCACTTTGTTGAAGCGCTATGGCGGGAGTCGCGAGAGAAGATAGAGGAGGAATGACTGACCTTTATGAGAGGATTACTACAAAATTCACACTTGCGGTAGTAGAATCTAAAACTTTATTGTGAAATTGTAGGAACTATCGCTTCGGGAACATAATTCTGTATAAGTGTAGAGATGTTTCGTATTTACCTGCGGTATTCCTTGCTCGACGATTATATTGATGAGGTGCTCGACGATTATATTATTGATGAGGTGTCAAGCTTATATTTGTGATGAAGGAAATTAAGTTTTTAACTCCTCCCTTAAATGAAGTCGTTTTCGGGGTCATATTTAATGCTCCAGATTTTTCTTCGGTGCATTATGGACTCTATTGGCAGGAAATTTTGGCTCGTTTTCCTAAGCAGATTGACCGACCTGCTTCTGGGGGCGAGGGTCTTGGCTTGTACTTCTCGCCAATGCCCCCGTTGAGAAGAGTATGGTTTGAGTCTGAGGATGAAAAAGCACTAATTCAGCTTCAGTCAGATCGTTTTTACTACAACTGTAGGAAACAAAATAATAACGAGGACTATCCCCGATTTAAGACTATTTACCCTAAATTCCTGCAAGAATGGAGATTCTTTCAAGATTGGTGGGAGAAGGAGACAAGGGAATTGATTCCTGTTCACTATGAAATCACTTACATCAATCACATAGATAAAGCCTTTGGGTGGAATAGCCCAGCAGATCACAAACAAGTTTTTACTTTTGCTGGCGGAGAATGGAGCGATTTCCTTAAGCCTCCTGAAAGCCACATATTCGCAATGCAGTTCTCGCTTTCGGATGAGTTGGGAAGTCTAAGCGTAAATGGAAGTCAAGGGGTTTCTACCTTAAATAATGAGTCGCTAATCGTGCTTGATTTAACAATTCGCAGTTTCGACACGACAAATATTGATTTAGACGATTGGTTTAATCAGGCTCATGATTGTATCAATAAGAGTTTCTTATCGTTAACACAGGAAACGATTCAAAAACAGTGGGTTCTGTATGAGCAATAATGTTGTTGATGTCCAGAGTATTCCAATGGGGCGTGAATCCTCAAGCAGTCTTGTAGTCTTCCTGCAAGTACCTTCTACTTTCTTGGGTTCAGCATCAACGGCTAAAGTGGCTGGTTTATCCACAACTCTTAACCCTGTAATTGTAGAGTACTTCCGTGAGCCGGAACTTCGGCCAGTTCTAAGAAAGAAAGCTTCTTTGGGAATAAGAACGAAAGAGTCCGTTTTTTCGGTTTTGGATTGGAGTATTCGTGCGGATGTAGACGAAGCTTTTGATGCTGCTGTCGATTTGTTGTCTGAGTGCGGAAACTGTCTTGTTGACGGATTGGTGTATTTGTACCTGGAGTACCCGCTTAAAAGCACTACGCAATTTGATTTGGAAAAAAAATTAGATGTCTTGATAAATGGTCTTGCCCGTTCACAACAACTTTCCGCTGAAAAGCGCTTAACGGCAATTAGTGAGTTAATGTCTAGTAAAAGTAGAATTGTTAAAGCAGCGATAATTGACGCACTTGCTATGATTGTTAACTCAAGGAATAAAAAGCGTGTTGAGGGAATGTTGAAACGTTACGCATCATCTAGCGAAGCGGACATATACATTCAAAATTACGCCAAAGAAGTCCTTGAAGATCTAGCGTAAAAACTCACTGAAATGCTTCCTAGTCTTGAAGATGTTCGCATTGAGGCGACTCCCGTTTATATCCATAAGATTGACCGCCAAACTCATTGGAACCCCGCAGAGAAAATCTCTCTTGAAGACCGTGTTCAAAGGGTTGTCAAGGAAATCTTCAAGACTCCGGATCATACCTACAGTTTCTGGCTTGTAGAAACACTATCTGATTTTTATCACGTAGCTGCTTCCATTAATGCACTTCGTCGTAGCCCAAGTGATGAAATTCCGTCTATTTGGGTTAAACCAGCCGAGTTAAGCCAAATAGGGCTACAAGCAAATCGAACTGAAGAGGGGAAGTGCTTGTATGCAAAAAATTGCATTACGATATTGAGATCACTCCTGACAACGCCGAGAAACTATGCAAGTTGCTGATAGGAGATTTAGGACGAGATCGCCCAGGCTTATGTAAAAGCAAGAAAATGAAATTGATTGTTGAATATTTACAAGAGAAGGGCTGCCACATTTATAAAGGCTCTGGGCAACCTTGTTTTGTAGATCCTTGTAAAACGCTTAGTTAGAACCCTGAAAGTTACTGTTAAGAGTAACTAACCTGCCTAGTACTTTAATGACTAAAAACAAGACTTGGCTTGGATGCGTTTCTCCTCTTAGCTAATTTTTAGCTATAGATTTCTGACTCTATAGGATTCAATATGCTTGTTGAGTTTGTCTGCTAACAGTTTGCATTTTTTTAGATTCTCTTAGCAGTCAGAAACGTTCGCAATGGACACTCAGTATCCTCAAGTCTAATCAGCCAAATTCCCTTAATCGAATGCCTAATAACCTTGCACTTGATTTATTGATGAAGCTCAGCGTCTTCTTGGAGGATGGTAGCTAGGTCGATACTTGTCCACTTTGCAAGGTTTAAGGAAGGCGGCATTGACCTCCATTACCTACTGGAAGTCGGGCAAGCGATCTTCCTCCTCTCCCCACCGGATTCCACATCAGCTACAACTAACTGGGCACCAGTGGCATCAAGACAGGCGATTTGTTGGTTAAGCGCTACGCTATTCTCAGCCTGCTCCTGAGCAGGCTCCAATGCTGACCCAACTGCTAGAACCATCAGCCCAGTGTTCTTTTTTCCAGATGGGAGCATTGTGCTTGAGGGTGTCGATCGCAAACTGACAGGCCGCAAACGCTTCCGATCGGTGGGGGCAGCCCACGGCCACCAGGACGCTGATCTCGCCGACCTGTAACCATCCGGTGCGGTGATGGATGACAATGCGGGTGGCATCGGGCCAGGTGCGGCGAACTTCGGCGGCAATTTGGCGAAAGACTACGAGTGCCATGGGTTCATAGGCTTGATATTCCAGGGCGACCACTGCCCGTCCCTCGGTCTGGTTGCGAACCATGCCGCTCATCAGCACGATCGCCCCATTCTGAGCATCATCCGCCAGACGATACGCTTCTTCTAAAGACAACGGCGCAAAGCTAATGGCAAAATCATCGCCGGGGTGGGTGGGGGCGATCGGGGCATTGAGAAGGGCAAAGGCGGTCATGGCGGTTAGGCTCCTGAGATTCACTTGCAGGCTTGATGTTGATCCTAAGGGTTTGGAGGGCGAAGGGGGAAAGGTGAAAGGCGAAAGGGGGAAACTTGGCCTCATTCATGGAGCGGTTCTCAGAAGGCGAAGAGAGAATTTCAAGAGGGAGCAGCGGAAAAATCCTTGGAAAAATCCTTCGGCCTTTTCCAAAATTCATTCAAAGATATCCCTTTCCCCTTTCCCCCTTTCCCTCTTTCCCCTCTGACTATTTATTGCCGCTTCCCATCAGATACAGCAGCGCCATCCGAACCGCGACCCCACTGGTGACTTGTTGGGAGATTAGGCTAAACTTCGGGTCGTCCATTAACTCGGAGCTGATTTCGACGCCTCGGTTGACGGGGCCGGGGTGGAGGACTTTGACCTCGGGGTGGCAGTGTTTGAGGCGATCGCCCGTAATTCCAAAGCGCTGGTGATATTCCCGCAGGCTGGGCAGCAGATGTTGGGTCATGCGCTCTTTTTGGAGACGTAGGGTCATGACAAAGTCGGCGTTTTCTAGGGCGGGTTCCAGGTTCCAGTGGAGGAAGAGTTTGCGAGTGCGGCTGCCGTCATCCCAGCCTTCCATGCCTTTTGGAATTGCATAATCGGCAAAGAGCTTGGGCAGTAGGGTGGGCGGTCCGGCGAGATGGACTTCGGCACCGCTGGCCGTGAGGCTCCAGAGGTTGGAGCGGGCGACTCGGGAATGGAGAATGTCGCCGACGATCGCAATCTTTTTCCCCTCTAGCAGAGACAATCGGGGTTTGCTGGTATCGAGCGTGGTGCAGATGGTGAAGAGGTCAAGGAGCGCCTGGGACGGGTGCTCATGGAGGCCATCGCCCGCATTGAGAACGCCCACCTGGGACTGGAGGCGATCCATTTCATCGGCAATTAGCTGGGGCACTCCGGCTTCTTTATGGCGAATCACCATCATGTTGGTGCCCATGGCCAGGTAGGTTTTGGCGGTGTCGAGGATGGTTTCGCCCTTGGTGAGGGAGGAGGTGCTGGCGGCAAAGTTGAGGGTATCGGCGGAGAGGCGTTTGGCGGCTAGCTCAAAGCTACTGCGGGTGCGGGTGGAGGGTTCAAAGAAGAGATTGGCCACGACCTGTCCCTGGAGCGTTGGGACTTTTTTGGTGCGGCGAGAGAGGACTTCTTGGAAGCTCACAGCCGTTTGGAGTACCGTATCGTACTCTTCGGGGCGAAAGTCTTCCAGGGAAATCACATGGCGACGATTCCAGGTTGGGGTGGCCATACAAAAAATAGAAACAGAACAGATCGCAAAATCAGTAGCACAGCCATTGTTTCACAATTTTGGGGCTTGTTTGGGGCTGTAGGCTTGGGAAAACGGCTGAATGGCGATGAAGCATTCCTGTAGACGTAGAGTATTGGGGGTTCCAGAATGTACCACAAGCAATCGGTTGATCGGCAAGGGTCAAATACCGGGAGAACCATGAGTGGCTTCAGTCGGTTTGTGACTGCGGGGCTGGGGGTGGCGATCGCCATCAGTTTCAGCGGATGTGGAGACAACCGTCCACCCTCCCCAACTGCGCTTTCACCCTCCCCTACGATATCGCTTTCCCCCGCATCCCCCATTCCAACCGGTAGTCCAACGGCTAGTCCAACAGGCAGCCCCACGTCAGGATCTCCAACTCCCCAACCGACCGATTCTAGCGCGGTGTCACCCAGTCCTTCCCCGACAGCAGCGGCAGGGATGGAAACCGTCACCCTGTACAAAGCGGATAATCAGTGCAGTAGCTATCTCCCAGAAACGACCCAGGTTCCTGCGGATCAGCCATTGGCGGCTACGGTGGGGAAAGTCATTGATGCTCAGGATAATGCGGATTTTCAGTTGACGGGCTATCGGGTGAACTTGGCGGAGGGGGTGGCGACGATCGATTTTCGTGTGGCACCGAATTCGCCTCGGCAGATTGTGTCGCTGTCTTCCTGTGAGCAGTTCGCTTTGTTTGGGAGCTTGACGGAGACTCTGACGAAAAATCCAGATTGGCAGGTGCAGGAGGTGCGGTTTACGGAGAGAGGGGAGGCGATCGAGTTTTGACCGCAGAGACGCAGAGGCGCAGAGGATGTTGGGAGAGATAGTGGGGATGTAGGGGGGCGATCGATCGGAGGTTAAGCGCAGAGACGCAGAGACGCAGAGGATGTTGGGAGAGAAAATGGGGTGAGGGAGGGAAAAAAGCTACGAATGCCATCACTCTTTCCCTAAAACCAAAAATTCCTCCTGACCTCTTCCTCTCTGCGTCTCTGCGGTTTAAATCATTCAGGGTCGAACAATGACAGGGGTACCCACTCCGACCTGGCTATATAACGCCTGGATATCCACGTTCCGCATTCGGATACAACCATGGGAAACGGCTTGACCCAGCAGATTCGTGTCATCGGTGCCGTGGAAGCCGATTTGATGGGTGCCGTCACTCCAGAAGCCAATCCATCGTGTGCCCAGGGGGTTGCCTTCGCCCGTGGGTACCAAGTCTCCGGTGAAGGGATGCTGCCAGATGGGGTTGACTTGCATGTTGATGATTTGGAATTTGCCGGATGGGGTTTCCCAGCCAGTTCTGCCGACGGCAATGTCGTAGGCGGCGATCGCCTCTCCATCTCGATACAAGGAAACTTGGCGATCGCCCAAACTGACAATCACCTCGGTCTGTGGCTCAGTCGGGGTGGCAGTCTGGGAACTCAACATCGTCCAACGCTGTGGCCAACCCTCTGCACTCGCCCGAGTGATAGAGGTCAGGCCAAATTGCCCCAAGACCAGCAAACTGGCCATCGTGAAGCATAACCACATGAAACTGCGGGCAAAGGAATAGTCTCGACTCATGCTCTACGGATCTGGACAAAGGGATGGCGATCGGGGAATCGTTTTCCTCCGTTCATCTTTCAATCCTAAAGGATTCAGGAGGGGAAAGGGGAAGGGGGAAGGGGGAAAGGGGTTTCTTGGATGGAACAGAGTTATCTCTGGGTGAGTCCAAAAGATTTTTTGTTGAACCTCCAAAATGTCTTTCTTTGAGAGTCCTTGAAACTTCATGAAAATTCCTCAGAGTTTATTGACGCTCCCGGAATGACATCCCTAGATTTCTCCTAGATATCCCTTTCCCCTTTTCCCTTTCCCCTTCTATTCCATCGGTTCGATCATCCCTCGCAGTCCGTTCTGGTCAAGGATTTGGATGGCTTCTTCGGCATTGGAGCGATCGCCAAATGCGCCCACCTGAATCACCGACTGACCGTTGGTGGAGGTGGTGAAGGCGCTGGGAAAGAGCGATCGCACTCGGGATTCAACGCGGCTGCCATCGGCTTCGACGACGACTCGGAAGCGGAGTCCGGCTCGGCGGCTTTGACCCAGGCTGGGGCTAGCGCTTTGGGCGGTCTGGAAGACATTGACGGTGGCAAGATCGCCGACATTGCCGAGGGGGGGCTGGGCGGGGACGGGCAGCAGATCGGCGGAGCGGACAGGAGGGCTAGCCGGAGGAGCGGCCACTTCTGCAGGGCTGGGGCGGCTCGGGGTAGGTGCGATGTCTGGGCTGGGTACCGGAATGGTGACAGAGCGGTTGATCCGGGGCAGCGGACGCTGAGGCGTGGCAGCTTGTTGCGTGGGTTCCGGAGTTGAGGGTGGGGTCTCGACTGTAGATGTGGTGGGTGCGGTGGGTTGCGATCGCGAGGGACGGCTGGTGGATCGGCGGCTGGGGCGATCGGATTCGGGTGTGGGGACGGGGATGGCGATCGCTGTCGCCCGAGTTGCCCGCTCAGAACTGGAAGCCGAGGGCTGTGTCGCCGCGAACGCAACTCTGGACGCTGGCTGCTCTGGGGCTGGCACTGGGATCGGGATTGCGGTGCTGGTGGGAGTTGTGGCTGCGGGAGAGGGGGAGCGGCTGGGGCGTTGGCGCGGCGACTGAATCGCAGCGGGGGGCACGGACGGCGTGGCAGAGGGCTGTCCCGTTGTGGACTGTGCCTCAACCAGTGGGATGGGCAGTGGTAAGGGTGCCGATTCGTTGCCGACCGCAGAGCGTCCTGCCGGAGTGGTGCGAGGCGCGTCTGAACGGGCGGCTGGGGTTGTGCGGGTGGGACGCGCCGGAGTGGAGGTGGATTGTGCGACGGGGCGCGGGGTGGGCTGGGTTGCAGATGGTGGGGTGGGCTGGGAAGCCTGCTGGGGAGGCTGTTGAATTAGCGTAGGACTGGAACTGGGACGAATCGAACTGGCACGGCTGGCACGGGCGGCTTCTGTGGGGATGCTGAGTCGGGTTCCTAGAGAAGAAGAGGCGACCGCAGGGGGAGCCGTGGTGATGGGAAGGGATACCGTTGGGGTAAGAGTCTGGGCTGGGGTGACGGATGGGGTGACAGATGGGGTGACAGAGGGGCGCTGAGTTGGAGTGGCGGCGTTGCGGGAGGTGTTGCCAGTGGCAGCGACCCCAGATGCACTGCGATTGGACAAATTGACTTGGCCGAGGACTCGTTCTGCGGTGATCTGGTTGCCGATCGCCGAAATGGCCTGACTGACTTCGGTCGCTTGAATATCAGCCCGTCCGTTATTAATAAAGATATTGCCGCCCGGTTCGTTGGCGGTGCCCAGGTTGGGTTGGGCTTGGGCGATCGCCATCAGTCCATTCTCGCGGCTGTTTTCGATCCAGTTTTCGCGTAGGGTGGGACGCGCAGAGGCAAGTACGACAATGCCGTTTAGATTATGGTTGAAGCGATTGCTGGCCAGGATGGGAACAGCGTTTTGGTCAACGGTAACCCCAACCCCGGTGCGTTCAAAGCGGTTTTCGCGAACTTCAGCCTGACTGTTGCTGGCAATCAGCAAGCCGCCGACCTGGTTTTGCACAAAGCGGTTGCCCCAGAGGACGGGTTTGCCTTCTCCGGCGATCGCCACCCCCACATACTGGCTCCCGATGAAGGTATTGTTGACCACCACTGGATTACCGCTGCCAATCCAAAGTCCATAGCCATTGGGATTGGGATTGGTCACGGTAACGCCTGCTAGCTGAGACTGATCGCTGCTCACTAACGCCACATTGGCCACTTCAGCGGCGGGATTGGCCGCTTGACGCAGAGCGCCGCCGCCTTGAATCAAAATATTTTCGCCTCGGGTGCTAGGGTCACCTTGGAGTGTAACTCCAGACGGTAAGAACAGCGGGAAGGCTTCACCCGTATCCGCCTTGTAGGTTCCCCCGGCCAGCATGATCACCGTGTTGGGTCGAGCCGCTTGCAGTGCCCGAGTGATGGAGCGAAAGGGCGCTTGCTGACTGCCAGCGGAAGTGTCGTTGCCCAACACCGGATTGACGAACAAAAATTGCTGAGCCGCAGCTGGCAACTGGGCGATCTGTTCGACCGTTGGAACAGAAGGGGCTTGCTGCTGAGGAACGGATTGGGGAAGCGATTGGGGAATGGACTGGGACGATTGGGGAACGGACTGCGAGGGCGACTGGCTGTAGGCCAAGGCGGCATGGATTGACCCCATTGCGGCCAATAGACTCATGCTGATGAAAAGGGACGCGGCGCGAATCTGCGTCCAAAATTCTCGGGTTAAATCATCGATCGCACTGACCCTTACTTGCTCTTGTCCCATTGCCGTTGAAACTGTTGTTGAAACTGCTGTTGAAACGTTTGCTGTTTTCACAAAATGCCGAAGTCTCGCTTTGCGATGCATCGCTTTCCGAACCTCCGATTTTTCAACCCCAGACTTACTCTGACGGTCACGATCGCTAATCGAACGCATGAGCCTTCTCCTAAAACCGAAGCACATCACAATCCAAACTAATCTGAAGCAATCTGACGGATAGATCGTTCTAATAGATAGTTCTAATGAACCAGGTATCGCTTTGACCTGTTCATTAACCATCCCGTCCGCCAGAATAGCTGTTCACGCAGCCGTTTCGGATACACCCCACAATTCCCGCTAACGTTAATCAGAAAGTTGCAAAGACTATTCCCTTGACTTTCCGCCTCATTGTTAGTGAATGGATTCCCAGACTTGTTTGGAGAACCTTACCTCGTCGTGTTTCACGCGCCGGGTTTTGTTCGTCTAAAGAACCATGTATTTTGTGTGTGTTCTTGAGCCTGTTCTGGTTCGTTCTTCTAACCCTGATGTGTTTCACGCATCTTGTTTTGAAGTGTTACTCACGACAGTCTCAATCCGATTCAGAAGTCCGGATACACTATAAGCTAAGACAGCATCATTAATCATGAGTGCGATCGTATTCTGTTACGTGAAACACGAATCAGAAAAACCTACTCATAACAACAGCAACGACTAAGAGTCTGCCCAGTTTTGTGGAAATGGCATCAGATTTTCTTTATTTTCTTTTAATCTAGGGGGTGGGGAGTGGGGAGTGGGGAGTGGGGAGGGGCGAAAGGGGAAAGGGGAAAGGGGAAGGGCGAAAGGGGAAGGAGCGGCGGGATGATAGAACGCACTTGAGCTTGCGGACAGATGATCCAATGGGTGAATCATTCCGAGGGGTTCTATGGGGCTTTGGGGAAGTTGCTTGGTGATTCTGGGGTAGGGGTGGCACACAGTAGTTCCCAAGGGATACCCAGAATGTCCTGGGTCAGCCGTCCCATCCCAACAGACCTGGGATTGGAATTTTTGACCGAAAGTGTAACACGAGAATTTCAGGATGACTGAGTATTTTCCGCAGCAACATTTTTAAAGTTTTTTAACTTGTTGGGGGAAGGGGGAAAGGCGAAGGGGAAAAGGGGAAAGGCGAAAGGGGAAGGGGGGATATCTAGGAATTTGCAAAGAGTTAGTTGGAGAATCCATGAGAATGTCGGGGACGATTCAGGAATGCTCAAAGACAGGGATGCTCAAAGACAGGGATGCTCAAAGACAGGGATGCTCAAAGATATTGTTGGGTGTTCAACCCAGAATTGTCACCGCCCTTTCCTTGAAAATCCCTTTCCCCTTTTCCCTTTCCCCTTTCCCCTTCTTTCGCCTTTCGCCTTTCGCCTTCTTTCCCTGCCCCTGTTCGCTAAGATAGAAACTGTTTGCCTCAAAAAATCTGCTAAGGAAAATGAGTAAGGTCGTCGTTGGGCTTTCGGGGGGCGTGGATAGCTCCGTTGCTGCTGCTGCCCTGCATCGTCAGGGGTATGAAGTGGTGGGATTGACCCTTTGGTTGATGAAGGGGAAGGGACAGTGCTGCTCGGAAGGCATGGTGGATGCGGCGCGGCTGTGCGAAGAATTGGCCATTCCTTACCATGTGGTGGACAGCCGTGAGGTGTTTGAGCGGTATATCGTTAACTATTTGGTGGAAGGGTATGGGGCGGGGATTACGCCGCTGCCCTGTTCACAGTGCAACAAAGCCGTCAAGTTTGGGCCGATGCTGAACTATGCTCGGGAAGAGTTGGGCATCGATCGCATTGCCACGGGTCACTATGCGCGGGTCACCTACGATGCGGTGGGCGATCGCTACCAACTGCGCCGTGCCGTAGATTTGACCAAAGACCAGTCCTATTTTCTCTATGACCTGGAGCAGTCTGTCTTGGCCAACGTGATGTTTCCCTTGGGAGAGCAGACCAAGGTGGAAACGCGGCAGATGGCGGCGGAGTTTGGGCTGCATACGGCGGAGAAGCCCGAGAGTCAGGATCTCTGTTTGATTGAGGCGCATGGGTCGATGCGGACTTTTTTGGATCAGTTTTTGGCTCCCAAGGCGGGGGATATTGTTGACCCGACGGGGAAAGTCCTGGGGCAGCATGACGGAATTCACCATTACACGATTGGGCAGCGCAAGGGGATTGGCATTGCGGCGGCACAGCCGCTCTATGTGATTGGCATTGATGCGGGGCGCAATCAGGTGATTGTGGGCGATCGCAGTCAAGCCCAAAACCCCGACTGCACCGTGGGACGGATTAACTGGGTGGCGATCGCTCCACCCACCACGCCGATTCATGCCGAAGTGCAAATTCGCTATCGATCGCCAGCAGTCGGCGCGACGATCATTCCCTTGACGGGCGCGGGGGAAGCCACTGCCCGAGTCAAGGTGGTCTTTGATGAGCCGCAGTTTAGTGTGACTCCGGGACAAGCCGCCGTTTGGTATGACGGAGAGGTGCTGCTGGGTGGCGGCATCATCGAGCCTTTAACAAACCCAGAAGATTCATCAAGATAGTGTGTTCACCCACCCTGCCTCCGTGCTTCCGCTGATCCCCGTAATAGGATATTCTGGGAAGTTGCTTAAGCTTTTTTTAAGTTTTTCATGAGCAATCCTGGGGCACTGCCATAGGGTATGTATGAATAGCCATAGTGGTTTAGCCATTACGAATGGATCACTATTGGATCAATATTTTGGCTTTGCTCGATTCTCTGAATCCTCCCTCAAGTTTGCGGAGGTTGGGATGAGAGCGACCCGTTCTACAGAACGTGACACAGATCTACAGAACGTGAAACAGACATCTACACCGACCATCGCCTGCACAATCGCTAATACTTGAAGAGAGGAATATTTTGAGTCAGCATCCGGACAACCCCCTACTTCCGATCGCTCCCCACGGTGGGCAACTAATCAACCGCATTGCCAACGCGGAGCAACAGGCTGAGTTCCTCAGCAAAGCCGACTTTTTGCCCCGCGTCCAGCTAGATGAGCGCGCCGTATCCGATCTGGAACTGATTGCGATCGGCGGCTTTAGCCCCCTCACCGGCTTTATGGAACAGGCCGACTACGAACGAGTGGTCGAAGAAATGCATTTGGCCAATGGGTTAGCCTGGTCGATTCCCATTACCCTATCGGTGACGGAGAGCGTCGCTGAACCGCTCAAGGAAGGCAGCTTTGTCCGCCTTGATGATGCGACAGGTCGCTACATTGGGGTGCTGGAACTGACCCAGAAGTACCGCTACGACAAGGCCAAGGAAGCGCTCAAGGTTTATCGGACTGAGGATGAGAAGCACCCTGGTGTGAAGGTGGTCTATCAGCAGGGCGATATTAATCTGGCTGGGAATGTCTGGTTGCTCCAGCGTGATCCCCATCCCCTGTTTCCGACCTACCAAATTGACCCGGCGGCTTCCCGCGCTCAGTTTCAGGCCAAGGGTTGGAAAACGGTAGTGGGCTTCCAGACGCGCAATCCCATCCACCGCGCCCATGAATACATCCAAAAATGTGCCATGGAGACGGTCGATGGTCTGTTCCTGCATCCGCTAGTGGGCGCAACCAAAGAAGATGACATCCCGGCGGATGTGCGGATGCGCTGCTATGAAATTCTGCTGGAGCATTACTATCCAGGCGATCGCGTAATTCTGGCCATCAACCCGGCGGCCATGCGCTATGCGGGGCCTCGTGAGGCGATTTTCCATGCCCTGGTTCGCAAAAACTATGGCTGTACCCACTTCATCGTGGGGCGGGATCATGCAGGCGTGGGCGACTACTATGGCACCTACGATGCCCAATACATCTTCAACGAGTTTGCACCGGGTGAACTGGGCATTACGCCGATGATGTTTGAACATGCTTTCTACTGTCTGCGGACTGAGTCGATGGCCACCACCAAGACCAGCCCCAGCACCCCCGAGGAGCGGGTTCACCTGTCGGGAACCAAAGTGCGTGAAATGCTGCGTCGTGGTGAACTGCCGCCGCCGCAGTTCTCTCGGCCTGAAGTGGCTGCGGAATTGGCACGGGCAATGAAGGTGCCGATGGTGTAGAAGGTGCCGATGGTGTAGAAAGGATCGATGGCGTAGGGTTTGAGGGCGATCGCTCCCTTCCCAAACCTGACTCAACCTAGACTCAACTTCATCATTTGTGAGGGATGTAGCTCAACGAGCCGCATCCCTCACAGCTTTTTTAGGGCTGAACGCTCTGGTGAGTTCCCATTCTGGCCAAACTTTGAGAATGCAAAAGGGAAAATTCAAAGGGCAAAGCTCAAAGGGCAAAGGGCAAAGTTCAGAAGGCAAAGTTTAGAAGGCAAAATTCAAAAGGTGACATCGGAAACTAGGTTGGCCTGTTAATATCTTCTTGAAGGCGTGGGGTAGGGTAGAGCCAGCAGCAGATAGGGATAGGAAGGCTAACGAGAGCCATGACATTGACAAGACGGGCGTTTTTGGAACGGATGGGCTGGGTGCTGGGGGCACTGGGCTTGAGCGAGGCGGGATGGATGCGTTTGGGCGATCGCTATCAGCAGGCGTTGGCGCAACCGACTCGTCGAAAATTGGCGTTGCTAGTCGGCATCAATCA
>JALOOP010000233.1 GCA_025454315.1 Oculatellaceae cyanobacterium Prado106 | reverse complement strand
GGGGGGGGGGTATTTTTGGGGCCGGGGGGCGGGGGGGGGGGGGGGGTGGTGGGGTGGGGGGGTGGGGGGGGGGGGGCGGGGGGGGGGGGGACGGGGAGAGGGGGAGAGGGGGAGATGGGGGGCGATCGCCAGCTTTCTGGGGAAAAGACTTTGGGAAAACGACGTTGAGAAAACAATTCCGACAAAACGGCTTTAAAGCAGCAGTTTCTGGTCAGAATAATCAGAACTATTCCGGATCATCTTGACGGGTAAGTTACGGATTTCTAGCAAAACTTTTATCACCAATCATTCTACGGGTCGCACTATCAAAACCAATTCCACAAAAGGAGGTTCCTGATGCCTACTACGCCCTGTCACATTTTGGTTGAGGGGAATCCCGCGATTATCTACGCTAGCCGCAATGGTAAGCCTGAGAAGGTGTTGCCTATTCTGGAGCGGTTTTTGGATAAGTTCTGGCAGGAGCGGGATATTTCGGGAGAAATGGCCGATACGCCGGAATGCTTGGTGGCGCAGATTATTGTGCGGTTTGGGTTTGAGATTTGTGAAGATGATTATTCTAATCTGCGGGTGGGAGTGAATTATTATCGTCCGGAGGCCGAGTATCTGTATTGGGTGGGGAGCGATCGCCAAGTCAAGGTCTGGGTGCCCGAACCCGCCTACCGTACCACCCCTCAACTGGGGTTGGCCGGATGTCGAGAGATGGCGATCGAAGCTTTATAAACAACCCCTTGGTTCCTTCATCCGGAAAGTTTTAAGAAAAGTAGGAACATTGGGAGCTTGTGGCCGTCAAAAGCCTTAACGCTGATTCAAAAGCCCCCTCCTGATCCGGTTGGCAACTCCCCAAGGTCAACCCCAAGATGGGCGCAGAGCCTGTCTTCATTATCATCATTCACTTTTACAAGGATTCAAT
Source organism: Oculatellaceae cyanobacterium Prado106 (assembly GCA_025454315.1). Classification (GTDB taxonomy): domain Bacteria; phylum Cyanobacteriota; class Cyanobacteriia; order Elainellales; family Elainellaceae; genus Prado106. The sequence goes on along the minus strand of JALOOP010000233.1, from coordinate 10,044 downwards.
CCTGGAGGAAATACTCGAATGCGACTGCCCTCACCTTGGAAATCTGGTACGGCCTTGACCCTGGCAATGACGATGGCCTCTACGCTCGCCATTCCCCTGGCTTTCATGCAACCTGCTACGGCCAATGCCAATGCGATCGCCCAGCGCTTCCCCGACAATTGGCGCAATAGCATTCAGTCGGGCACTCTCATCCCCACGCGTTACGAAAAAGAACAAATTATTGTCACCCCAAATGAAACTGCGCCTCTTACCCTGACGGTTGATCGGGACATCACCAACGGACGAGGCACGGTCATCATTCCTGAAGGCAGCCAGATCGAGGGTGAACTGCGTCCTGAAGGCGATGGTACTCAGTTTGTGGCTCAACGCCTCGTCATTGAAGGCGACGACATCGAAACCGAGATTGACGCCACCTCAGACATCATCACCCGCCGTGAGACCATTTCCCGCCGCAGTGACCCCCGGATCTTGGAAGGAGCGGCGATCGGCGGTGCTGCCGCCGCCGTGCTAGCAGAAATCTTTGGCCGCATCGACCTCTGGGAAGTCCTAGGGGGTGCAGGTCTAGGCGCTCTAGCCTCCGTGCTGATTCGCAACCGCAATGAAGTGGAGGTCATCACCATCGACCCCGCAACCGATCTCACCCTCACCCTCGATTCAGACTTCGCCCTGCAAACCGCCTTCCAGGAAAGATCGTAGGTTGATCCTGCTCTCCTGAGAGCCTCGTCAGTTAGCCTTGGGTGCACTGCTAAAAAAGCTGCCGGATTAAGCTTGATACAGGGCTGAATCCGGCAGCTTTTTGCCTATATTCCTCCGACCGTTGGCACTAATCTCTAAAGCCCTCATCCCGCAGAGATTAACCAGAGCGGAACTCTCCTTGCGGCCTCTCCACTCTCCACTCTCCACTCCCCACTCCCTACTTCCCCTACACCCTAATTCACAAAGACTGCCCCAACCACCCAGTCCCATGCAGTTGATCCCAGGCGACTTGAATATGACGGGCTGTAAACATTCGCTTCCGGGTATTCCAGTTGTGGATCTGGGTGATGGCCTCTGCGACGGTTGTCGCCGCTTCACGAGTCACAACCCAGTGGACGGTAGAGAGTAACTCTAGTCCAAAGGCGGTTTCAAACCCCTGGATCAGATTCACGACACGGTCAAAGCGGCGCTGCGTAGCTTCATGGTGGGCTAAGAAGACTTCGGCTTGCTCTGCCGCATGGGGAGCCAGGGTTAATGGTTTGTCGGGTTGATCTTCAGGATTGTCGTAGCCTTGGATGAAGTGTCCTTGTAGGTGGTTGAGGACATGACGGAGGTTGTCGGCGTAGGGGCCGTAATGGGCTTTCTGATAGTTCAAGCGCAGAGGTTCACCGGCTTCTTGCAGAAAGTACAGCAGCTTATGGACTTCTAGAAGCGTTACGCTAGGGTCCATAACAGCCGAAAGGTAGCGGTGCATGAGTCCCAGTAGAGCCGCTCGGCCAACCGTCATCTTCGGTACCGGGAGGCTGGGGGTGGCGGTATATTGCCCCCTAACGTCGCTGGCGAGGGCGATGGTTCGGCGGGATGCTGGACTAGATTCAAAGGCTCTTGCTGGCTCAAACAGAAGGACACTGACCTCGGGCAATGACGCAAAGGCGGCCATGATGAGCGGACAAACGTCATTCCAGTGTAGCCCTCCTAGTCCACAGCCAAGGGGAGGGATGGCGATCGAGGGAATCTGCTGCTGTTGGATAACCTGGATGAGGTCTACTAGACCTGATTGAATATCTTCGATGCGGCTTTTGTCACGCCAGTGGCGCTTGGTTGGGAAGTTGATGATGAATTGGGGAGTTGAGCGGCGATCGAGAGGATAGAGAACCATCTTGCCAGGTTGTACCTGATGCGCCTTGCAAGCAGTGGCGTAGGCTTTGAAGTTGTCTGGGAAGGCTTGTCGAAATTGCAGCGCAACGCCCCGTCCCATGACACCGACACAGTTCACTGTATTGACCAGTGCTGCTGCGTTCGCCTGGAGGATATCTCCTTGAGTGAGTTCGATCATGGCTTCAACTTCTCCAATCAGATGCAATTAGACAGATGCAATCAGAAATACCAGCTTGGTTCTACGGTAATCACAGGTTGATGGTCAGTTCGCTTCACGATCGACTGAACTTGTTCTGCAATTGTCCTATTGATTGTGCCAACTTTCTCGATGAGTGTCCAGGGAAAGACATCAAACATGAGGAACTCGGCTTGCTTGCCTTCCTTGATCTTGGCATCCCGGAAGTTGGTGGACATGACTGCATTCCAGTCAATCTGGTTAAGCTGAGAGAGGTGGTCATAGAAGGTGGTGAGGCGTGCTCCTGCGTTGCCGTCGCTGAATGCCCAAGGAACCTGATTGGCGATCGCCCATTCCACCACAGTATACAGGTCAGCTTGCAGATGAACGATCGGTTGCTGCCCACCCCGATAGCTGACTTCAGGATGATTTCCGACATGCAAAATGTAAAGCATAATGGAACGCGGACAAAAATAAAAAGGAACATACTGTCCCACCGTTGTTCCGGCATGACAGGGCACCTCAATCTGGTTAAGTCGGCGCTGCTTGATCATGGACATTCCCACTGTGAAACAGAACAACCGCCTGGCAATCCGGTTCGCGTCAGAAATCAGCCCCATGTCTGTAGCAATGCTCGACAGATTCTCAATATGGGTTATGTGATAAATCTTAGGATGGGCGGGAACCACTGTCATGTCTTGCAATTCTTAAAGACAGGCTGGGAGGTAAGCTTTAGAATATTGCCTGGTTGAGCTTGGAAAGTTGCGCCGGAAACTGCGCTGGAAGTTGCGCTGGAAGTTGCGCCGAAACTGCGCTGGAAGTTGCGCTGGAAACTGCGCTGGAAGTTTCGCTGGAAGTTTCGCCGGAGGTTGCGCTGGAAGTTGTGTCGGAAGTTGCGCCGGATGGGGCGATCGCCAACCCTCCCCCTGATTTTGTGTGAAGCCCCGCAATGTTGGATACCATAGGCATGGTCTGTCGTACAATCCTCCTGCTATGCCTACTTACACTGGAATTTCTAGCGAAGCTTTTCGTCATCCCCTCGATGCCCAGGCTGAACAGGCGCTGCGGAGTGTGCCTGGATTCGATCTGATTGCGCGCAAGTTTGTTGAGTTTGTCTATGAGCGGCCTCGCTATGTGTATCTGATGGGCAATAGCATTGAGGTGGGGCCTCGGCAGTATGCGTCGGTGTATCACCTGTTTCGTGAATGTGTGCGTGATTTGGACGTGAGCCCTGAACCTGTATTGTTTGTGTCGCAGTCGCCCTCGGTGAACGCCTATGCGCTGGGGCAGGAGAAGCCCTGTATTGTCCTGAATACCGCCATTCTGGACTTGATGGATGAAACCGAATTGAGAGCGGCGATCGCCCATGAACTCGGCCATATCAAGTGTGGTCATACGACGCTGAATCAGATGGCGAATTGGGTGATTACAGTGGCGGCAGGATTGGCAGATAGAACCTTTGGGTTGAGTGCGATCGTTAGTACGGGGCTGATTATGGCCTTCTACGAATGGTTGCGAAAGGCGGAGTTGTCTGCCGATCGCGCTGCCCTACTCGTCCTTGATGAGCTAAATCCCGTCCTCCAGAGCATGATGCGAATGACCGGAGGCAGTAGCCGTTACCCTAATGAGATTAGCCTGAAGGAGTTCATTGCCCAGGCAGAGCGCTATGAGTCCCTGGATGCAGACAATCTCAACCAGGTTTATAAGTTTCTGCTGTACAACGACATTCCCCGAGGCGTTTTCATGACCCATCCCTTTGCCCTAGAGCGGGTCACCTTCCTGCAACAATGGTCAACCTCTGAAGATTATCGGCGAATTCGCTCTGGAAACTACGCCCAGACCGGAACAGGAGCGGTCGAGGTACCTGTCGAAGCCCCTGTCGATGAAGCCACAAGGCTCCGGCAAGAACTCGAAGATCTACAGCGCCAAATCGACGACCTCCGGCGGCAGTCAGGGGAGTAGGAAGGGGAAAGGGGGAAGGGGAAAGGGTCGATGAGTGGATGGATGGATGGGTGTTTTACTGGGGAACATCGAATTGCACAGAGAATTTTTTCTATGTGGGCTTTTCAGCCTTCTAGTTCACCTGCTCTAATCAAATAAATGAATCCTTGACCAAACCTTTTTCTCCACCGTTGATCAGGTTCTATCCCGCGCCAGTGCGAGAGCCAAACCTGGAGAAGTGTTTTAACTCATCAATAATTCTTACATCAGAAAGAAAGAATCCCAACAAAGAAAAGTCTTGCCCATCCCAAAATTCCCCCTTCGTCACCCATCCACCCATCCACCCCTTCACCCATCCACTCCCTACTCCCCACTCCCTACTCCCCCCTCCCTTTAAAAAAGGAAAGACCCGGCAGCCCCCTGCCAGGTCTGATGAACGTCACTTATCGAATTCTATTATCGATTTCTGGAGATTTTGAGCCTTCGTTCACTCAGGTCACCCGATCGCATGAAAGCTTAATGTTCCTCCTGCTCAAACACCTGGAGAATGATGCCCCAGAGTTCGTAGCCTTTGGCGTTGAGGTGGAGTCCATCGGTGCTGAGTTCGGGGCGGAGGTCGCCCTGTTCGGTGCTGAAGAGGGGGTAGAGGTCAAGGTATTCGACGGAGGAAGATTGGGCGATCGCTCTCAGTTGGGCGTTCAGATTGCGGATGCGGGCGTTGGGGATGGCGAGGAGGCGATCGCGTCCTTCCCAGGTGACTTGTTCGGTGGCGTGGGGCAGAATCGATTGGATGACGATTTTGGTTTGGGGATGTGCGGCCTGGAGATGGCGAATGATCTGACGCTGATTGTCTAAGATCTCTTCGTCGGGCTTGCCCCGGAGAATGTCGTTGATGCCAATCATGACAAAAATGCTTCTGGTCTTGACTTGGTCAAACAGGTTTAAGCGCTTGAGTAAGCCGCCCGATGTCTCACCAGAAATTCCCTGGTTTAGGACTTGAAAACTGGGTAGGGCATGGGGTGGAAATCCCTGACTGATGGAGTCCCCGACTAAGATGACAACTTCTTCTTGCGAGGGCATGTAATCGATCAGGCTTTTTGCTTGGTTCTGCAACTGATGCAGCGATTGCTGGTAGTTCACCGCCCGCTGAACTCTGTCAATGCCCAGTTGAATGGTTGATCTGAGTTGAAGGGGTGGGGTAGGCGGCAGAACGGATGCGGTTGCGGCGGTGGAGAGGTGGGCGGGTGGGGTGGAAAATTGTTCGGGGCGGGCAAGGGAGAGGAAGAGAGCGATCGCCAACATTCCATTGGCAGCCAGGGACCAGTACACCCATTGCGGCAGAAGGTGCATTCGCAGCAGCATCGGCGAAAACTTCATCCAATTGATTGCGACCCGAGTTGAGCGTTGCCAACGCTGCCACTGAGAATTGTCCATCATCTGCATCCTGCGTCCTTTATCCACCACAGTTTGTTCCTTGGCGTTGCTTAACCTGGGAATGAATGGGGGTGTGATGGTTGCGATCGCTACCCTCCATTTAGCCTTCATCCCACAACGCCCGAAATCAATCACATACTAAGCTAAGCTACCCAGAATGGTTGCACCAAAACAAAAAAAAGTTGGTGAAGATCACCAACTTTTTTACGAGTTTGAGAATAGACAAAGACCTAATGATTAAGTCCTGAAAAGTCTAGTCAGACTTGCCAATCAGACTTGCCAGCCAGACTTACCAACCAGACTTAGTAATTGCCCGCAACACCCTTGGTGCTGCTGCTGGCCGATGAGATCGAACCTCCGGTCATGCCACTGGTGTCCTTGAGGAAACCGCTGTAGGCTTCCATGCCATGTTCGCCAATGTCGAGGCCGATCATTTCTTCTTCGTCCGTCACTCGAATGCCCATGATGGCCTTGAGCGCCACCCAGAAGATGCTGGAGAGCAGAACGGTCATTCCACCCACGGTGATCACGCCGATAAACTGAATCCAAAGCTGTTGAATACCGCCCCCGGCAAATAGACCTGCGGCAGGGCCAGCGCTGTAGAGTGCGCCTTCAGCTTCACTGGGGCCAACTGCGAATAGACCCAGAGCCAAGGTACCCCAAACCCCGTTGATCAAGTGAACCGAGATGGCACCAACTGGGTCATCGATCTTGATGTTGTCGATGAAGATGACAGCAAAGACGACGATGATGCCACCGATGATACCAATGATGGCGGAAGCAACAACGCCCACGAATGCACAGGGAGCCGTCACTGCCACCAGGCCAGCCAGAATGCCGTTAATCACCATGGACAAGTCAGGCTTACCCAGTACCAACCAGGCGGTTATAGTTGCGGCAACACCGCCAAAAGCGGCTGCGGTATTCGTGGTAACGGCAATGTGAGCAATCAAAGAACCATCGCCAACGCCCATGGTAGAACCGGGGTTAAATCCGAACCAGCCTAACCAGAGAATTAAGCAACCCAGAGTGGCGATGCTCATGTTGTGACCGGGCATGGCGGTGATAGAACCATCGGAGTTGTACTTGCCAATCCGGGGGCCGAGGAATGCCGCACCCATTAGTGCTGCCCAACCACCCACCGAGTGAACCACCGTAGAACCGGCAAAATCCCAGAAGCCGAAGCCAGCCAGCCAGCCACCGCCCCAGATCCAGTGACCCGTAATGGGGTAGGCAATCCCTACAAGCAGCAAGCTGAAGATCAGGAAGCTGACAAACTTGATACGTTCTGCGACGGCTCCAGACACGATAGTCGCTGCGGTTCCAGCAAAGACCAGTTGGAAGAAGAACTTGGCCAGTAGCGGTACACCCGCCCAACTGATAGCGCCATAGGCTCCTTGGTAGGCGTCGCCCATGGCGGGGCTGTTGTCTGCTCCCGAGACGAGGAAGAGTCCTTCGGTGCCGAGGAAGCCGTTACCGTTGCCAAACATCAGGCCAAATCCAATCACCCAGAAGGCGATCGTAGACAGGGCAAAGACGATGAGGTTCTTGGCGAGGACATTCACCGCGTTTTTCTGGCGGCAGAACCCGGTTTCTAACATCCCGAAACCGGCGTTCATGAAGAACACCAACATGCCCGCAACCATCACCCAAATGGTGTCAAGTCCCACCTTCAGTTCTTGGGTGAGAGTGCTGACTTCTTCTAGGGTGGGAGCGGTTTGTGCCGAAGCTGAAAAGGCCGAAACCCCAAGAATAATGGCGGCCAGGGGGATACAAGCTTGCCAACCGATGGACAGCTTGCCAAAGTTTTTCAAATTGTCGAGTACAGCGGATAGGTTGGATGCACTGATGGGCATCCGCGCGTGCGCTTGCCGGAGTCTAGCTCTTTTCTTTCTAGCTGCTAGTTTAGACATCATCTCTGGACGTTTCCTTCATGAATGAATGCAATACGGTCAGCCCTTCAGCGGCGGGATAAGAACCGTATCGCTGGATGTGGTGGAGGAGCAATCGTGACTTGGGCTGAACGAATGGGTTCAGGAGCCAAAATTTGTTAAGCCAAAGTTTATCTTGTCCAAGCCGACGGATGAAGTCGATTTGATCAAAGTTGACTTGTCGAAATGGATGGTATCGAAGCTTGATGCAGACCCACACGGAAATTAACAATGCAGAAACCAAAAACAGGTAGTGAATCAACCAACGATATAACCCATGTCCAAGTCATGAGCCGATGGTCTTATAACGTTTCCCTATGTCAGAATTTCATCAATTCTTAAGACTGCAATTCTGTATCAGGAAATACATATCTGCATTCACGTAATAAATTCTCTGATGACCAAGGATTTGTTTTACACGCTCTTTACGGAGAATGCTCGAATTTACTTCAGATTTCTTTTCCTTCAAATCACTGAAACAAACGTTACAATTTGCGAACTTTTAGTACACCGTTTCATCTTCTTTGCGCCAAGCCGGGTCAACCATGCAAATGAAGACCAGCGGCTCCTGGCCTGGGTTGTGGATAAACTGTTTGGCATCGGGAGGAATGTATATCGCATCACCCGGCTCGACGGGCTGGGTTTCATCATCAATGTGCATTTCTCCCACACCACTGAGAATGAAATAAACTTCTGTCGTCGATAAAGAATGGGGAATCGAAGTTTGCCCCGGTGGGACGATCGCATGGGCCAAACTGTAGCGCAGGGCGATCGCCTGTTTGTCGGGATGCAGCAATTCCCGCAGCAGAGTCCCGTCACCGGCGACGACTTCGGGGCAGTGGTTGAGTTTTTGGATCAGCATGGGGGTGGGTTAGGGGGAGGGGGAAGGGGGAAGGGGGAAAGGCGAAAGGGGAAAGGGGAAAGGGTAATCGATGGGGAAGGTTGCGGCAGAATCGAAGAATTTCTTGGGAAAAGGAGAAAGGGTAGTCGAGGGAAAGAGTCGAGGGAAAGAACAAAGAATATTCTGAGTGGCAGGACAAAGAGAATTCAAGGCAGAGAACAACGGGAAACCCAAGACTTCCCTTTCCCCTTTTCCCTTTCCCCTTTCCCCTCAAAACCCTTCCCACCGCCAGTTATACCGATTCCAGTCATAAACGCCTTGAATCTCGTACTCCATGCCGTTTTCAAAGCGGATGGTGCAGACGGGGTGGAGGGGGTCGTCGGAGAGGCGGATGACGGTGCAGGGAAACCATTCGCGGATGCAGGGGCCGTCTTCTTGAACCCATTCCCAGAGGCTGTTGGAGATGGAGATGCGATCGCCCACTTGTAACTGCACCTGACCTTCTTCCATGTAGGCGGCGATATGGCTGGGGAGGATGCCTTCGAGCCACTGGATGCCGTAGGCATCACGGACAAACTGGAGGTCGCCGGAGTCTTGTTGTTGCAGCCAGTCGTTGAGGAGTTGGGCTTTCCAGGGGCGGTTTTGTTGGTGTTGCTCCTGGATGTAGCGGAGGAGGGTACGGCGTTGGTCGGGGGTGAGGTCGTCGAGGGGGTTGGTGGTTTCGGCGGGGGGAGGGGCGATCGCACCAGACTCAGAATCGCTCATCAGACGCACGACGGCCTCCAGAAGGATTTGCTTTTGGACGGCATCCAAGGGGGCATCGCTGATTTCGCAGATACCAAATGCTTCTCTGAGAACGGCCTCAATCTCCGCTGGGGTCATAGAGGGAATAACTGCCAAAGGGTCAACGAGGGATTGAAAGAATCATCTCCTAAAGTTGGGGGCGATCGCTGATCATTGGTGAACAAAACGTTATGCTAATTTTTGTGAAGTGTAGCGGCTTGCAGTTGCGCTTTGCATCAGTTTGCATCGGATGGTACGGGTCTGGTCGCGCTGGCTTGTTCTACTTCTACTTTCTACTTCTACTACAGTATTACGGCAGAGTCATTATGTTTGAAATCCCTGAGTCGGTCAAAGTTTGGAGTCAGTTTGGTCACCCTGTGCTGATGTGGGTTTTGCTCGGGCTGTCCCTTTATGCCCTGTATTTGGGGGTACAGATTCGGCGTACCCGCAGTGCCGAAGGGGAAGCGAAAAAAGAATTAATCAAAGGTAAGTTCAATAATCGGCACTACCAGATGGGTTCGCTGGTGCTAGCCCTGATGGTGTTGGGGTCGATCGGCGGGATGGCGATTACCTATCTCAACAATGGCAAGCTGTTTGTCGGGCCGCATCTGCTGGCAGGTCTGGGGATGACGGGCTTGATTGCTACCTCGGCGGCGCTGTCGCCCTTGATGCAGAAGGGGCAGGATTGGGCGAGATACACCCACATTGTGTTGAATCTGGCGATCGTGGGTTTGTTCGGCTGGCAGGCCGTGACGGGAATGCAAATTGTGCAGAGAATTCTGGAACGGATGGCCGGATAACTTCGGATAACTTCCTGGAACCGCTTCAGTGCCGTTCTTTTGGAAGATCTCTTGTGAAAGACTTGTGCAAGAAAGGCGGGGAACGAAGCTCGTCTCCCGCCCTGTACGACCCCTTTCCCTAAACAAAAAATCAGGGGTGGCAGATCGGGGCTATGAAATGTTGTGTGGCGGCGCAGCCGCCACACAACCAGCAATTCCAAATTCGGAATGTATCAAGAGATACTGACGAATTTGCAATGATCGGCATCCATGCTTTCACGGTCTAAATTGAAATCTTTGATCATC
>JALOOP010000232.1 GCA_025454315.1 Oculatellaceae cyanobacterium Prado106 | reverse complement strand
TGCAAAACTGGAACATCACCAGAAACTTTCAGATTCCTGGCAAAGTCCCTAAATTTAAGGCAAATTCTCAAGTGCAGACTGAGAATCGGTCAACCCAGTCAACCTAAATTCAGTGGGAAAAAGATTGAGCAGTGGATCAATAAAGGCTCAAAAAAAGGTCAAAAAGTGCATCAGGAAACATTGGAGTAACCTATTCCCCACTCCCCACTCCCCACTCCCCACTCCCCACTCCCCACTCCCACCAGATTCCAACCCAAAGGTGCAACAGGTTCCTATGAAAACTGCCCATCCGATAAAACTTATCGCTGCCGTCACCACTCTTGCCCTGACCGTCAGCCTCTCAAGCTGCGGCGGCAAGCCTGAAGCTCAGTCCCCTAGCAATTCTTCCCCCAATCCCCAGGCCAATAGCTCGGTGACCAGACCCACGGAATCCCCCCGAGCTAGCGCAATCGCGCCCGACAAAACCGAGACGGACAAGCCGAATTCATCATCCACAAGCCCAGACAAAACTCAGTCCTGGACGAGCAATCCGGTTCCTGATTCGGAGGAGCCATCTTCTGGTTCCCCCTCTTCCGTCGAACCGCCCTCAGAAGCACCTCAATCTGCCCCTGCGCCCCAGGAAGAACCCCGGCAACAAGCCAATGGTGAAGTGCCTGTGCGTCCCATTGATTCATTGCCGCCCCAGGCAGGCGCACGCATGGGCAACATTCAATATCTGTCTTCAGAAACAACGCCCAACGCCGCGATCGAACAAGCGATTATTCAAGATGTGGGCGATCGCACCACTGCCCAGCAAGTCCGCTACTACTACGATCGCATCGATCTCAACGGCGACGGCAACTCCGAAGCCCTGGTCTATCTCAACGGTTCCTATACCTGTGGCTCAGGCGGCTGCACTCTGCTCGTCCTAGAACCTCAAGGCCAAAATTTCCAAATCGTCTCCAGCATGACCCTAGTTAACTCCCCCGTCATCGTCTCATCCGAGCGAACCGATGGCTGGAACGACCTCATCATCAAAGTCGAAGGCGGCGGCGCGCAGCCCCACTATGCGCGGCTCCAGTATGGCACCAGTGGCACCAGTGGCTATCCCGGCAATCCCTCAACGGCACCTGAAGTGAATTCGACGATTAATGGCACTGCCGTTATTACGGATGAGATTACACCGAGCGGAGGGATTGCGATTCAGTAAAGGGAAAAGGCGAAAGGAGAAGGGGGAAAGGAGAAGGGGGAAAGGGGAAAGGGGAAGGGCGAAAGGGTGAATCATAGACAGATTCATGGAATGAGTCTTTCATAGAATGGCTCTGAGAGGGGCGAAGGGAAGAATTTCTTCAGCTTTTTCAAAGATCCCCCTTTCCCCTTTCCCCTTTCCCCTTTCCCCTTTTCCCTACTCTCTCCTGTCAACCACCCATAGGATGGATTTTTCGTAAAGGCTCTCTCAACAAAAGTTTGCACAATCTTAAAATCATTGTTAGATTGCAGGAGATGGCATCCTCACACATGGAATTTGGTATGAACCTGCGATTTGGCATTTTTCCTGTCCCGCCTCCGCTCAAGCCGAAGTGCCGCGTATATGATTTGAAAGCTCGATTAGACTGGGGTGAACCGGCGCTGACGATTATTGATGTGCGCGATCGCCATGAGTTTGCAGTCTCCCACATTGTTGGAGCCGTCAACCTACCGATGTCCAGCCTGGTTCAACAAGCCTTGATTCATCTAGAACTCGATCGCGATCTCTATATCTGTGGCGACACGGACGAAGAAATTGTCGAGGCGGCTACCCAGCTTAGAGCCTCGGGCTACCTCAACGTCGCCGAAATTCAGGGTGGTCTGCCTGCCTGGAAAGCCGTCGGCTACCCGGTCGAAGCCGGAGTCGCCACCGCAATCCCGCTGCGCTGATTTCAACTTAATTCAATATCAAACCTCGAAGGAAGGCTGCAACTCTTGTGGCCTTCCTTTGTGCTTTCTAGGGAAGACCTATTTTTATTTAACCGCAGAGACGCAGAGACGCAGAGGGAGGAAGTGGAAAGGGAAAAGGGAAAAGGGGAAAGGGAAAATGCTCGATAGATCTGAAAAGCCTCCCTCATAAAATTCTTGTGTTTAGAAAAAGGCATCCCTTGAGACACCCATCCACCCATCCACCCATCCACTCCCTACTCCCTACTCCCTACTCCCCACTCCCCACTCCCCACAACTCACGGTTAACAAAAACGAACGATTCGCAGCAAAATGGGGCGATCGCCTTATCATTGCATACAATATGGAATCGCTCACCAGGCGTGGATCTCCCAGATTCATCAGGAGGAATAGATGGGGTTTAGGGGCATGAGAATCGGAATTAGCAATCAGTTTGGGTATCGGCTGTGGCGATTGAGAAATCTGTTGCGGTTGCGGAATCGCATTTTTCAGGGAAGCGTGGGGCTGTTGCTGGTGGTGGCGATCGCCCTCAGTGGCTCCCTTAGTGGCTGTAGTCTCCGCACGGCTGCGGCTCGGGTGCCGCAGATGGTGTTTGCCACGCCCAGCGATCCCTCCACATTTAACTATGCGCTGAATGATTCGCTATTTAGCCTGTTTGTCTTTGGCTATCTGTATGAGGGCTTAATTGGAGAAAATGGTCTGACTCGGGAATTGGAGCCTCGGTTAGCGGAGTCTTGGAAAGTTTCAGACGATAAGCTGAAGGTGGAATTTACCCTACGTGAAGGCTTGAGATGGTCGGATGGCCAACCGCTGACCGCCGATGATATTGTCTTTACCTTTAAAGAAATCTACCTCAACCCCAAGATTACAACCGGGGTGAAAGATATTCTGCGGGTGGGCGAGAGTGGCGCTTTTCCCAGCATTCGCCAAATTGACGATCGCCGAGTTGAATTCACCGTTCCTGAACCCTTTGCGCCCTTTATTCGGAACGTCGGGGCACTGTTCATCTATCCCGCCCATATCCTCCGGGAATCGACCCAGAAAACCGATAGCCAAGGTAACTTGCTCTATCTCTCCACCTGGGGAACCGACAGCGATCCGCGCAAGATTATTGCCAACGGCCCCTATGTCATGGATCGCTATATTTCGGGACAACGGGTGATCTTTAAACGCAATCCCAACTATTGGCGCAAAGATGACCAGGGACAACCCCAACCCTATGTGGAACGGATTATCACCCAGGTGGTTGGTTCAGAAGATGGACAGTTGCTAAGCTTTCGATCGGGCGACTTGGATGCCTTTGCCATCAACCCTGAGTCGTTTCAATTGATGAAGCAGGAAGAACAGCGCGGTAAATATACCATTTACAACGGCGGTGCTGACCCTGGCTCTCGTTTTTTCGGGTTTAACTTAACCAAAGCCAAGAATGCTTCGGGTAAGCCTTTTGTCGATCCACTGAAATCTAAATGGTTCAATAACCAGGCGTTTCGGCAGGCGGTGGCCTATGCCATTGATCGCGATCGCATGGTCAACAACATCTATCAAGGCATTGGCGAACTGCAAAACTCGCCCTTCGACAGCGGCAACCCCTTCATGATGAAGCCCGAGGAAGGCTTGAAGGTTTACAACCATGATCCTGAGAAATCCAAAAAACTGCTTCAGGATGCGGGATTCCGCTACAACGAAAAGGCCGAACTGCTCGATACTGACGGCAACCGCGTGCAGTTTGTGCTGTTGGTCAAATCGGAGGAAAAAGCCAGAGTCAGCGTAGCCGCCCAGATTCAACAGGACTTGGCGCGCATTGGCATGAAAGTCGATTTGCAAGTTCTGGCCTTCAACTCCATCATCAAAAAGCTCACTAGCCGAGATTGGGAAGCTTATGTCGGCGGCTTTGGCGGCGGCAGTGCCGAACCCCATAGCGGTGTCAATATCTGGTCAAGTAAGGGCGACCTGCACCAGTTCAACATGGGGCCTCGGGAAGGTGAACCGCCGATTACTGGCTGGGAAGTCACTGATTGGGAAAAGGAAATCGATCGCCTCTTCATCGCCGGAGCGCGGGAACTTGACGACCAAAAACGTAGGGTTATCTACAACCAGTTCCAGCAAATTGTCCAGGAGCAATTGCCCTTTATCCACTTGGTCAATCCCCTGAGTTTGCAAGCCGTGCGAAACCGCATCACGCCCATTAAGTTCTCGGCCTCTGGGGGGGCATTCTGGAACATTCATGAGCTAAAAAATAAATTTATTGTGGGGTGTGGGGCAAAGCCCCACACCCCACATTCAATTTATTTACCAAGACAATAGAATCAACTTGTCTAAGAATCGACTTGTCTAAAATCAACTGGTCTAGAATCAACTTGTGCATCAGCAATTCTGGTGTCAGCTTGATGCCAGAATTGTTTCCAGGCTGTTCTTATCTGAGGATCAAGCCAAGACAGTTGATGCAATTGATTTGGCTTAAACCGATAAAAATCTTGCTTTATGGTTTGGTAGTGCGTTGTGTTTTTCTGGAGGATCTCAAGCGCAACCTGAGCCCATGTATTGGCATATTGTGCATCTTGAGCTGCATAGAAAAAAGCACAACGATAAGCCAGATAAGCAAAACGATAGTCACCGTTCCATCCCGAGATGGCACCGCTTAGGCGCGCGATTAGCCGATCCCTGAGCGGCATTCTAGGATAGCCTAACGGGTTAGGGATTGAAGCGTTTAACTGCTTTTCTAGGGTGTTAGCCGTGAAGTCAGCAAACAGTCTCTCAGCTTGGATATGGATAAAAGATCTATGATATCCCCAGTAGTGAAACACAACATCATCACTGGAAGTGAGTTTTGTATATTGATCGAGAACTACTCCAATAGCAAACTGTTCAACATTAAATAAAGGATAGGCTGCATAAACCATATCCAGAACTGTAATGGATTTCTCAACGAGTAATGCATGACTGGGATCAAGGCCAATCACCCCCGAGTTATACATAGGCGAGGATGGGGATATTTGAACCCCATCAACGTCAATTGTTCTACCCAATCTTTCAAGTAAAGGTTGGTAGGAGGGTAACTTGCCAATGGCATTCGTCTCCTTGCAATGCATTACCGTTTGCGCTGGAGAGATTCTTTCAAACAGGTACACTGGGCTTTTTAGAAAAAAAGTATCTGTATCCACCATCACTACAGGACATTGGTAGTGATCAAGGAGCTTTTTAAGCGCAAAGCACTTGGCACGGTGATGATAGGCTCCCCCATTAGTCCATGATGCAAATTCTTCAGGTGAAATCAGAAGGATATCAATGGGGAGGTCTGGATCTAGATTAGGTTGATCGGTGACGACACTAATGGTAACCCCGTGAGAATCGCGCCTTAAATGCTTCAAAGCCGAAAGGAGACTCAAGAAGAGTTCTAATTGGTATTTCTGATGATGCCCATACAAGAAATAACCCAGTACTTTCTGTTTCTGCATTAGAACCCTCGTTCTTTTTTCGCTTCCTTGCTATGCAACCGAACCCATACTCGACATCTTAGCCCTACTTGGAATAGAAAGACTTTGAGCCTGATTGGTGAGAGCCGTAATTTCTAACTTCAGAGTTTCTGGCACTGGTAGTTCTACAATTTTGAACAAGTCTTGTAGACGGTAGCGCCAATCATGCCGCAGTAAGCTTTCCCGATAGTTTCGCTGTGCATTGAGGGATAGCCATTCGCTATCCTTGAGCAACTCCTCCAGAAAAGGAATCCACTCCGTCGAAGAATCCGGCAGATTAATGGTGCTATTCTCCCAATCCATTAAGTCAGCGGTTCCTTTGCCAAAGGGTTTTTTGCCAACCAGTGTACAGCCCGCAGCCCATCCCTCAAACCAGCGATAGAGTAACGGAGAGTACCCCATAAATCGGGGGGTGTGGCTTGCTTCAAAGCAAAGACTGACTTTGGAGCAACTGAGTAGCCTGGAAAGAATGGAGATGTGGTCTTGGAGATTGTCTGCATCCCCCCGCGCAAACGTGGAACGATAGTAGACTCGATTACGCTTGCAATTGGGTTGGTTTGGCGAATAGAAGTGCTGCTGTAAGGTGCGATGAACTTGGGGGTTGGTTCTTCCGTAACTAATAATGTCAATCCAACGATGGGGGTTCAAAGACCCATAGCGGGAAACATCCGTTGCAATCGGTAAGAAGTGCGTGGGAACATATCCGAGATCATTCATGTGATCGGCCAGTTCGGCGCTAATGACAAATAAGTGATCGAGGTTACCAATTAAGCTGCGATCTAACTCATTGGGGTTAAAGCCATCTAGAATATAGCCAATTTTTAAGTCAAATTGGTTGAGTTGGTCTTTTAGGGCATGCATGGCCAGTAAGCCAAAGGGCTGCATGCCAATAATCAACAAGATGTTTTGGTTTTTGCCTAACTGGGGTAGCGAGTCAAGGGTGTACCAAGATTTGAAGATTCGATGGCGAAACCTGCGTAAATAGGGAGCATCGGAAAATTGGAGGCCATTTAAGAGTTCAATACGGTCATTTTTGAACGGATAAATAAACGTGGCGTTACAGGTTGAAGCAATGACATCTTCCAGGGTTTGGCCGACAGCGTTGCTGACGTGGTTCTTATCATCACTTGATTCTGATAAAACAAACAGGTTCATGGTTTTGCACACTTTGCACGGAGAGAGGTTTCAGGTCAATAGAACTGAACGGTTAGATGCCCCTAACTCACGGCGCTGCCACGGTTCGCAAGAAAGCGACCTAGCGTTATTTTGTTGCGGTTCCTATTGTGATGCCTCCAATCTAAAACTCTAGAATTCTAGAATTGTGAGATTGAAGGATCTTCAAAGCACTCGTTTTAAGTCAAATATTGTTTAATGAGCTGACTCCGTTCTAGAAACACGGCTTCGTCATTAAAGTGATGCCCCTGGTCTGCTGCTTGCTGAATCAACTGAGTCAGACGGCAGCGATCTTGCCATAATTCTTGCAGCAATTGCCCCAACTGGTTCCAACAGTGAGTCGGCACAAATGCGCCGCCGCCTTGGCGAGTTAAATCCTCAGCATAGTGACTGGAGTAGCCAACGATGGCAGTCCCAGAAATGAAGGCTTCAATCAAACATCGAGGAGATTCGGGAGTGATGTGGGTAAAGAGGAGGATGTGGGCATCCCGGAGCTGCTGCAAGACTTTCTGGCGATCGCTCTCATAGCCCGTCAGTTCAATACAGTCTTTTAACCCAAGTTCTTCAATCAGTTGTTGCATCTCTTGACGGAGTTCGCCATCTCCCACCCAAGTCGCCTGCAACTCGACTCCGAGTCGGCGGGCTTCGCCAATGGCTCGAACCCATTGCAACGGAGCTTTCATGTCCACCATGCGTCCGGTGTAACAGATTCGGAGGGTGCGATCGCCAGCCACAGCCTTCAATTTCTCTTGAAGCATAGTCTGAGGAATGACATCCTGGGGTTTGGTATGAATGTCATGCACCAAAAAACTGTTTTGGCAGAGGGAATGGTATGCAGTGTAACAATCACTTCCATGCAGCAACGCCAAGGTACTGCGTCGAATCACTCGGTGGTAGTAGCTTTTGGATAGGACAGACCGAGCAACCGCCTTCAATCGGTTGAACCAATTCTGGTCTTGTGACACTTGCAGAACCTTTTGTTCTTCAACCAAATCGGTATGAATGGCGTAAGGGCGGCCTTTCTGATAGGCAACTTGAGCTGCTAAGGCTCCCCAGTCGCCAAATAAGCCGCCTAGGGGGAATTGGAGATACTGGCAACGGTCGATTAAAGCAGCCAGTTGTTGGCGAACTGAGAAATAATGAGTTGCAAATAACCTGGGAGAACAGGCCCAAGGCAATGGCACAAGCTCAAATCGCTCAGGCTTGAAGAGCGTTGCGGTGTCCCGCCAGGTGATATTTTTTTGTTGGAGAGCGATTGCTTCGGGAAGAAGCGGCGCAGCAACCACAACCTTCTCAAAGGAATTTGCCCAGCACTCAAGACCGTTACAGGCTTGTGCTTCAAACAGCAATTCACCCGATGCGCCCTTGCGGAAGGATACGGGTACGACAATGAGCATCCCCTGACGAGATGCGGTGTTTGAATTACTGTTAATACCGCTAGTAGAGGGTTCGAGGAATACTGGAGCTAATTGATTTGGGCTGCCTATTGCTTGGTCTTGAGTAGGGGGGGAACTACTCTTTATAAATTGAGGTGTCATGATTTTTTAGGTTGACCCTGAACCTGAATTGACAGTCAGCAGGATGGTTTCATTGGGGGCGAGAATAGGGTAGACTGCACAATTCTCAATTGCAAAATTTCAACCCCAAACTGGAGTTCTTCAACTTGCAACTTAATCTCTGAATATTTATAAATTCAGCTTTTTGGAGGTTATCTGAATTCTATATACCATTACATTTTTTCGTTCACAGGCACTCATTTTTTATCTTCATAGATATTTTATAATCCTGCAATAGGTAAAATTTAAGAGGTGGGGGTGATGAATGGAATGAATTTGTGTGTGGCGGCTAGTTCTCCACACACAAATTCATTCCAAGATTAAGCAACGCCTGGTTAAGGTTTTGGGGAGAGGATTTTCTGGCGATCGCCCATTTCCCCTCATACGCCCGAAGACACAGGTTATGATTCATCAAGGTATCCTGTAGAAAATAGAGTCTTTGGGGCATGAGCGATTATCCTTTGGGCGATCGTCCCTTCCTCAACTGGAGGTTTCCTGATGTTATCGGTGGTTGCTGCATCTTTACGGTTCCTTTTTATGAATCTGCGATCGGGTTTAGGTCGAGTCTTTGTCTTGTGTCTTGTGGTTTTGATGACGTTGCCCCTGGCGGCTTGCGATATTAGCCAGTTTCGCACCCAAGCATCTCAGGTGCCCCAGCTTGTGGTTAGCACCTTAAGCGACCCCAAAACCTTCAACTCGATCGTCAGTGAAGAATCTAGCTCCAATGCAGTCATTGGCCTGATGTATTCTGGGCTACTTGACAGCAACGGCATTACGGGGGAACTAGAACCAGGTCTGGCAGAATCCTGGGAAATCTCCCCTGACCAAAAGCGCATTACCTATCTTTTGCGAGATGGGTTGAAATGGTCGGATGGTCAACCATTAACTGTGGATGATATCGTCTTCTACTACAACGATATTTTATTCAACGAAAAAATTCCGAGTAGCAGTGCTGATATTTTTCGAGTCGGGGAAAAAGGGTTGTTTCCCACCGTGCGGAAGGTAGACGATCGCCGCGTTGAGTTTGCTTCTCCCGAACCCTTCGCGCCCCTGTTGCGGTTTGCAGGCGGCAGTTTCTTGCCCAGACATGCGCTGGAGAAATATGTCAAAGAAACCGACTCCCAGGGCAACCCGCTGATTCTGTCCGTTTGGGGAACTGATACAAATCCCAAGGAAATTGTTGGCAGTGGCCCCTATGTGCTGAAGCGCTATCAGCCCGGTGAACGCATCATCATGGAGCGCAACCCCTACTACTGGAAGAAGGACACCCAAGGGAATCAACTGCCCCACATCGAACAATTTGTCTATCAGGTGCTGGGTTCGACCGACACGTCCCTTTCGCAGTTTCGAGCGGGTGGGCTGGATGTTGAATCGATTACGCCTGAGTATTTTGCGCTGATTAAACGAGAGGAAGAACGGGGGAACTTCACGATTTACAACGGTGGGCCGGCGTTGAGTTCGCTGTTTCTCACCTTTAACCTCAATCAGGGAAGACGCAACGGCAAACCCGTGGTCGATCCGATTAAATCGCGCTGGTTCAATACCCTGGAGTTTCGCCAAGCGATGGCTCATGCGATCGATCGCCCAACCATGATCAACAATATCTATCAGGGTTTAGGCGTACCGCAGCATTCACCAATTTATATCCAAAGCCCCTTCTACTTCTCTCCCGAACAAGGACTGCCCACCTACGACTACAATCTTGAAACAGCCAAAGAATTGCTCAAAAGCGCAGGCTTCAAATATAACGACCAAAATCAGTTGGTGGATGCGGACGGCAACCGAGTTCGGTTCACCTTAACCACGAATGCAGGCAACAAAATTCGTGAATCAACCGGTTCTCAGATTAAGTCGGATTTGGCGGCGATCGGGATTCAGGTAGATTTTCAGCCGATCGCCTTCAACACCCTGATCGCCAAAATGGACAACACCCTCGACTGGGATGCGATGATCATGGGGCTGGGTGGTGCAGGCATTGAACCGGACGGCGGTCGTAACGTCTGGTCACCCGATGGCCGACTCCACCTGTTCAACCAAAAGCCCGATCCTAGCCAAGCCCCGTTAGAAGGACGAGTCGTTGCTGATTGGGAAAATCGTATTGGTCAACTTTATATTCAAGGCGGTCAACAGCTTGACGATGAAAAGCGCAAGGCGATCTATGCTGAAGTTCAGAAATTAGCTCAGGAATATGTGCCGTTGATTTATCTGGTCAATCCATTGTCTTTGTCGGCAGTGCGCGATCGCGTCGAAGGTGTCCAGTTCTCGGCATTGGGCGGCTCCCTTTGGAACCTGGACGAACTCAAAGTCACTGAGCAGTAGGGATGCCAATTTTTGGGTTGCATTGATTCCGCAGATAGACCCAGCCCTCTGTCGCCTAGCCGATACCGATTGCCCCTCATTCTCGATAGGGTTAAACGATAGATTTATCTTTAATTTCCTTCTGGAAAAGAGGTGACGGGAATGGCTGAGAAGACGGAGCCAATGTTTAACAATCCAACGGATACCGATGATTTGGAAGCTATGCTTCGTCATTTTGGGGACAACATTCCGGAGGATGACGAAGACCTGTACGGGGATGAACTGGACGACCCGGAGGGACAGGACGGTGAATTCCTTGAGGAGGATTTTGAGGAAGGATCTGAAGAAGAGTTGGGGGAGGATTTTGAGGACTTGCCCCAGGCAGTGACAGAATCCTACGGTACAGGGGTGCAGGAACTGCCAGGGTACAATGTCGGCGGACGGACGATGCAGGATCGCCGCAGCCAACTGCATGAAGCTTCCCCTGAACTCACGGGCGGCGATATTGATGCCAACTTTGAGCAAGCCAATGCGGTTGGTGATGAATCAGTGGGCGGTACGGTGACTACACCCGATATGGACATTGTGGATGATCTGGGCAAAGCCGTAGGCTTGGAAATGGCCGACAACAATTACCTCCACACCAATGAGATCCTGGAACAGCGCGATTCCCGTCGCTGGGAGCTAGAACCAGGCTCCTCGGAAGACTACGAAGAACGGCGAGAGGGCTATGAGTAACGGAAAGGCCACTCATAACTCAGCAGAGATTCCCCCTGATCCAGCCAGCCCTCCAGCTTCTTCAGCCAAGCGCCAAGCCCCTATTCAAAAACTGGCTCACGATCGCCTGGGTTTTGACTCGCTGCGTCCGGGGCAGTCTGCGGCAATTCAATCGGTGATTGCGGGTCGAGATACTTTGGCGGTGATGCCGACCGGATCAGGCAAGTCAGCAATCTACAAGCTGGCAGCCACTGAGATTCCAGGAACGACGGTGGTGATCTCGCCGTTGCTAGCATTGCAGCAGGATCAGTTGGAGGCGATCGCCCGTCAGGACGTGGGAGATGCCGTCGTCGTCAACTCTACAGTGACCAAAGGCAACCAGGAAGAAGCCTTTGAAGAATTGCAGCAAGGCCAGGTGGAATACTTGTTTTTGGCTCCTGAGCAGTTCAACAATCCGGAAACCTTTGCCCAGTTGCAATCGGCACCCATTAGTCTGTTTGTGGTGGATGAAGCGCATTGTATTAGCGAATGGGGGCATGATTTTCGCCCGGATTATTTGCGCTTGGGCACCGTTGTCGAAGAACTGGGACACCCAACGATTCTGGCTTTGACTGCCACCGCCGCGCCGCCCGTTCGTCAGGAAATTACAGAACGTTTGGGGATGAACAATCCTCAAGTGATTGTGCAGGGATTCGATCGCCCCAATCTCTGGCTTAGTGTAGAACGCTTTGAGCAGGAAACCGAAAAGCAGGAAGCTTTAGTGCAGTTAGTGCAACAAACGCCCAAGCCTGGAATCATTTACGCTGCAACCCGTAAACAGACCGAGGCACTTGCTGCTCAGCTTCAGGAACTGGGCATTAATGCAACGGCCTACCATGCAGGTTTGAAGCCCAAAGATCGAGAACAGATCCAGTCGGCTTTCATGGCTGATGAGACTGAAGTAATTGTGGCGACGACTGCCTTTGGCATGGGCATTAATAAATCGAATGTCCGGTTTGTCTTCCATTACAACATTAGTGATGCGATCGACTCCTACTACCAGGAAATTGGTCGAGGTGGACGGGATGACCAACCTGCCAAAGCTATTCTTTTCTATGCGCCCGATGACTTGAACATTCGACGCTTTCTGAAAGGATCGGCCAAGCTAGACCCCAAACAGATCGAAGATATTCTCCAACGCCTGTCTCCCACTGAATCGGTTCCGTTTAAAACCCTGCAAGAGCAAACCAATATTCCCAAAACAAAGCTCAAAACGATTTTGAATGATTTGGAAAAGATTGGTGCAGTCAGCCTGACTACCAACAGCGATGTGACGGCTATCTCGAATAGCTTAGGAGCTAGCAGTTTGGCGCATCAGGTGCTGCAAGCCCATGAGCGGAAGCATCGCATTGAGCGATCGCGCCTGGAAATGATGCGGGGCTATGCTGAAGTCCGGGGATGTCGCCGTGAATATCTGCTGAATTACTTTGGCGAACAGTATGACCAACCCTGCGATTACTGTGACAACTGCAAAGCAGGAATTGCAACCGCAGAGAGCAGCTATAAACCCTACCCGGTAAACAGCCGAGTGATTCATAAATCCTTCGGTGAAGGTACGGTGATGCGCTACGAAGGAGATAAGGTGATGGTGCTGTTTGATGACGCGGGGTACAAAACTTTGGCCACGGTGACGGCGATCGCATCTCGTCTCCTTCAGCAAAAAGAGAGTGCAGGCGCTAAGTAATGTCTTTGGGAATCCCTTTCCTGGAGTAGTGCATTTCTTTGAGTAATACCTTTTGGTAGAGTGCGTTGGCGATCGCATTCGTTAAACCAGAGATAGGCTTGAACCCAGAATGGTCAGGTGCTTGTCAACCTTTTGTAAACCAAACTTTAGCCATGCAAAGCAAATACACTCCCTCACTTCAGAACATTGGTGGCGCAGAACGTACCTTCGCGCTTGTCACCGGCTTGATCTTTCTCATCGTCGGGATTGCCGGGTTTATGCCCAGCCTGACAAGTTTTCCCATGGCCGCGCCCACGACTTTTACCGATGCGCCCAACCTGGTGTCTGACTACGGCTACGGCCATGTCTTCGGTTTATTTCCCACCAACTTTCTGCACAATGCAGTACACATTGTCGTCGGTCTGCTGGGACTAGCCGCAGCCACCAGCTACGGCGGTTCACTGTACTTCAACCGGGCTTTTGCCATTTCCTATGCGCCGATTGCCATCATGGGGCTAATTCCGGGGCTGAACACCTTCTTTGGCCTCATGCCCCTCTACGGCAACAATGTTTGGTTTAATGCGCTGATGGGAATCTTGGCCGCGTACTTTGGCTTTGTCAAGCCTGTGGAAGCAGCTAATGCGTAAGTCAGCGAATTGAACTTAGATCCACACCATCGTTCAAGATTTCAGCTCAATATTTCAGTTCGATATTTCAACTTCAATCCTTGATTGAAAACGGAGATCCAGATTATGACGACCAACATCCAAACCGAAAACGACTCCTCCAGCGGAATGCGCGATGACAACTATGACCTCGTGAGCGTCCTCTACCATGCTCTCGAAGGTGCTGCCACCCATGACATCTACATTGAAGATGCCGAAGAAAGTGGCGACAGCGAACTCTTGGAGTTCTTCCGAGAAATTCAAGAGCAAGACCAGTATCGGGTCGAACGGGCTCGGGAACTGCTGGCCGATCGCCTCAACAAGTCCCGCTAGAGGCTGCTGGGTTGAGCTTGCTATCAGTCTGCTCATTCCAACGCAATATTCTCACACCCTTCGCCCAAATTTTCGCTCAAATTTTCGCTCAAATTTTCGCTCAAATTTTCGCTCGAACTGTAGGAGCATGATTATGGCCACGGTAAATCCCATCAGTATTCAAAAATATCTCAAGGGCATGGATTATCCTGCACAAAAGGATGATCTGATTCAACATGCAGAACAACAGGGCGCGGATCAAGAAATCCTGGATGTGCTAGAGCAACTGCCCGATGATGAAGAGTTTGAAACCCCGGCGCAATTGAGTAAGGCGATCGGCCAGATTGAGTAACTGAATTGAATCGCTGAATCGAGTTGCTGAATCGAGTCGTTAAATCGTTTGTCATTGAATTGTTCAGTAACGCTTGTTCAGTAACGCTTGTTTAGTAACACTAATAAAGTGGCTGTGATGTAGAGGCTGTGGAACGTCTCTGTGTCGCAGTCACTTTGTTTTTCTGGTTATTTCTCTCCCTTGAATTCGTTGTTGGTAGGCTGAATGATGCTCCTCTCCTCTGAAATGTCCAAGACTCTGATTTTAACCAGTTGCTTAGGTCTTCGAGGGTTATGAAGTTGAGGAGTGCAGATCGCCAATGCTTGCCGCATCTTCCAAACCTTGCGGCTAGGCTTATCTCTGCGGGTTTCCTGCATTTTGAGGTAGGCTTTGACGACGATCGCAAATGGATTAGTACTGGCAAACTTGGGAGGATGTGTCCTGTCTACGAGGTTGACAATATCCGGGAAGAAGAATTCGATGGCCTGTGGAAAATTGTGTTGCGAAATTCGCTTCTAGGATGTGCTCTGGATGTCTTGCGTCTGTTTCTTTGCCGTGTTCAATGCTACACTATTAGAGTAGTACGATGGTGTCATGGTGATGCGATCGCCCCTCCCTTTTTCTCCAAAATTCTGGAATCGTTTGTTATTTCTATGCGAAACAAAAGCGCTAAAAAATAGGATGAGTGGGTGTGAAGTTCCCATTCATCCTGCTTGATAAATTTTATCCACTAAGCTTTATCGAGCCTAGTAAAATGTGCTGTTCAACAACTCGCGTTACTTTGCAGAAATGCCAGTCTTCAGGGTAGAACCATTGGTTTTAGCAGCACCATTGGGAGCCGTGGCCAGATTCACCATGTCGGTGCCGTAGAGGCGAGGTTCGCCGGGGGGAAGCGTCACTTCTCCGCTCAGGGGTTCGGGGTTGGCGATGTATTCAAATTGGCCTTTGCCATCCATGGAGGTGCCTTT
>JALOOP010000231.1 GCA_025454315.1 Oculatellaceae cyanobacterium Prado106 | reverse complement strand
CCTCTCCTAACCTCGACCTGCGACAAGAGATTCGGTTAGCAGTGAGTGAGGCCATGCAGCAGATGGTGAGCAGTGGAGCGTTGAGGGCGGCATCTGGAACAGCGACGACTTCCCCCGCTGCAAGACCAGTGACGGGAGCCTCGTTTGCAGAGGATGGGGAGGGAGAAGGGGTTGATTTTGATGAGGATGCGCTGCTCGGTAACCTGCTGGATGATGCGGCGATCGCAGCTTAAACCTCCATCTTCTGTTTAACTGATTTTGCATTTTTTTCTATGCCGCTCAAACCGAAAGAACCCGAAAACGAAACCGGGAAACAAGCCCGTCAACAATACCTGGAACATTCCCAACGCATTACGGGAGAGGCAGGGCTAGACTATGCCACGCTCTACCAGCGGTTTGCTCAGAATGACTGGGCAGCCATCAAGTTGGATGATGCGATCGCGCTGGCTGCATTGAAGGCAGGTTACTCGCCCAAAGAAGTCGTCGGAATTCTGCACCAGAGTCCTTATTTGCAGTATCAGGTCCATGCGAATAAAGTTCCGTTAGCGCCGATGAGTCAGTATGTGCGATCGACGGTGATGAAAGCGATGCAAAAAACTGAGCGTTATGCATCACAACAGAAATCTTCGGAGCGTTCATCGCAACGTCAACCTGGCATCGACCTGGAGTAGGGGTATTGTCCAGGCAAATTCAAGTATGACCGATGGGCATCGCAGTGGCTCATCGGGAGGATGTGACGCAGTGGGTAGGGGCGATCGCGCAAGTCTTGGAGGAGGGTTCTGGAGAACAGACTTTGTTAGGAGATTTTATCGGGTCTTCAGACGTTGAATCAGAATGATGATGAGTGCGGTTATAGGGGCGATCGCCATCATCCAAAGATCAATACTCAAATTAAATCCCTCTCCTGGTTCCGCTTGCCATTGAATGAACCCGATCGTCTCATTGATTGCCAAATTAAAAGATGGCACATTGAAAACATCAAATAAGATGGGCAGGAACGGTAGCACGAACACGAGAGCGAGAACGAAGATGAAGGTGAGATTCAGCCATTGGACGAGCAAGGGCTGAGCCTGTTGACCTTGAGGCTGAGGGAGTTTTCGGGCAGGTAATCCAGGAGGTGCGTAAATGGCAAAACCAGAGGGCTGATCTTCCACTGTGATAGAGGCAGGGCATCGCAGTAAGAGTCCTGCAACCCACAGATCCCCGATCGCCCCAGAGGTGTTCAGAATCACCACCCATCCTAACCAGGCAGCCTGGGGAAAGATCGCCAGCAAAATTAAGCTGAGTAAATCGATGATGATCAAAGGAGCCAGCGCAATGATGACAAAGGCATTTCGTGAGAAGCGATCGCCCGGTGAAGTGGCATAAGCATAGGGCAGGCAATACCGGATACCAACCCCATAACGAGGGGAGCCACCAAAGTAGGCGAACAGACTCCCATGAATGAATTCATGCAAGGCAAAAGTGACAAATGGAACAAAGGCGAACAGGAAAAATAATTGCAGCAGGGGATGCTCGATGTCATTCCAGAGTGACCAGCTTTGTTGATGAACAGTTTGATAGAAGGTGGAGATGGCGATCGCACTGATCAGCAACAGGAGGGTTCCAAGGCTAGTCCAACTCATGATGACTCTGGAAGTCATCCGGAACACAAAGGCAGGGTGTTCGTCAGTTTGAAAATTCATTTTAAAGCCAGAGAAAATCTTTATAGCGAGGGAATTACTACGTTTTGTCGCGGGTGGATGCCTTCCACGTCATCCAGAATCCAACTGCAAATAGAATCCCTTCAACAATCATACAAAAGAGCAAGTTTAATACAGCGTCTATCTGGCATGGAGTTAGAGTGAGCCTGTCCGGAAGGACTAAGGAAGCAACCCTGCTTTTTGGAGACGTGAAAGTAACCCGGAGCGGCTGCTGTACTGTTGTCGCATCTGCTGGATACGTTGCTGAAATTGCATTAAAGTCCCTTGACTTTCGGCCAAATCGTGCAAATCCACCAGATGAGCGACAGCCTCCTCGTAAGGTTTAGCCTGCTTCAAGTCAATGAGGCGATCGACTTCTCGCCAAATCTGATCGGCCTTTGGCGCTAGTTCCTTCAAGTACTTTTGCCTCGCTTTAGCAGCAGCTTGCTCAGCCTTGCGCGTCCGGGTTTCACGCTGCTCCTGGGCGATCGCCACCAACTCTCCCAGTGTCCGTTCGGGTGATTGTGCATCCAGCTTTTGCACCTTGCCAAACTTTTTCCGTAGATATTGTTTCAGTTCAACTCCCACATGGGCTTCTCCTTCTATGACTCTCAGCAAATAAGCATTTCGTTCTTTTTCAGATAATTTGGCGAGCCAGTCGGCGATCGGTTCTGCTTGCTGTTGAGCGAGTTGAGACGAACTTTCCGCCGCCGCTGCCGCAATCAAATCTTCATCCACCATAAAGAAATCGGCGAACGCCTTCAGCGCTGGAGACAGCTTTTTTAACCCCGCAGGTACGGGAGGTTCCACCGATTCATCTGGGTCAAACGGCGCGTATTCAGCAAAGCCTGCTGCTAACCAGGCCAGATATAAAACCCGGAAATCCCCACGCAAGATCTCCTCGCGAATGGGCATTAAATCCGCCAGGTATTCCTCTTCGTCAATCCAGGTGTAGTATGCCTCCTGGGTAATTTGGATGTCGAGGATGAGCGATCGCGTCGTTGTCTCTACTGAGATGCAACCTTCAACACAGTAAGGCGCAAGACTTTTGGCATCCACTAAAGCTTTGGGGAAGCGAATCATCAGCCGTCGCACCCCAAAGTTTGCGATATACACCATCATGTCAAAACAGCGTTCCAGAACTTCCTCTGGTTTGCCCCGGAGGCCGCTGTAGTAGTAGGTAAATTGGGCATTGATGGAGGTAAGTTGAACGCGACTGGAGAGACTACGGATGTAAGCTTGATCCTCACTGTTGAGGGGGCGATCGATGGCTTGGAATTCGTAGAACTGATATTCGCTCATAGGAAAATCCAGGTTCTGAGAAACAGGAGTTGTTTGCCATTCTAAATCATCGATCGCCCTAGACATCCTCCATCAAATGCCCATTGACCGAACAGAGACAAAGGTCTGGCATTGCTGCATAGCGAGATGACTTTGCAAAGCTCTACCCTATCAAGCTTGAGGAAACTGGGGAGGTTGAGATAGTCTCGTCACACGCTGTACCTGCTAGAGTTGGAGAGAGGGTAACCTTTGACTTACCTTTGATTTAATGCCGGAATCGCTGCTGATTCTCGATTGAACAATGACGCAAAAAACACCGACAACACTGAAGCAAGTTCTCACCGAGGAGACACTGCGGGAAATGGCGGGCGATCGCTATTTTGCGCGAGGGAAAAACTATTTTGCCCAAGGTCACGTCAATGACTTGGCGTGGGATGGAGACAGTTTCACAGCTCTAGTTTGTGGCACCGAAGACTATGACGTAGAACTCTGGACTGAAAAAGGTCAACTCTGCGCTTCCTGCACCTGTCCGTTGGGAGTGGATGGAATTTTCTGTAAACACTGTGTTGCCGTGGGACTGGCTGGGTTGGCGAATCCCAATCCCGCGAAGTCTCAAAAGAAGTCTCAGAAGAAAAAGCGCTCTCCTCAAAAGCTAACCCCACAAAAGCCAGCCCCACAACAGCCGATCACCATGGACGACGTGCAGCAATTTCTGGAGCAGCAAGAGCAATCTACCCTGGTTCAGTGGATTCTGGATCAGGCAGGACAAGACGAAGACTGGAAACAGTTCTTTATCCTGAAAGTTGCCGCCCTTCGTCCTCAAGGCATTGATGCAGCGACCTTTCGGCAGGCTTTAGGAGATGCGATCGCCATTTGGGACTTCCTGGAATGGAATCAAGTCTGGGATTACACCAGTAAGATTTCCACCGTCCTGAATTCGATCAAAGACCTGCTCGAAGAACAGCCCGAAATGGTTCTGGAACTCTGTGAATATGGGCTGTCCCAGATCGAGATCGCCATGAATTCATTGGATGATTCGATGGGGAACATGGGCATGTTGATCGATGATTTCCAAAACCTGCACGTCAAAGCTTGCAAACTGGCGCATCCAGACCCGGTTGCCCTGGCCGATCGCCTTCTGACCGCCGAAATCGAGAGTGGTTATGGGATTTTCTCGGATGCTGTCACAACCTATGCGCCGATCCTGGGCAAGGTGGGCATCGCTCGGTATCGTCAACGGGCAGAGGAAATGTGGAACGAAACCCTGGCTCCGACACCCGCAGAACCCGAAACCAGAGCCTTGAGGGGGCGGAGGAGGCCGCAAAGTGCGACAGGCGTACCCGACTATCGGCGCGACTATCGACGACGACAGCTTCAGCGCATATTAGAGTCTTTGGCCAAATTAGAGGGCGATTTGGAAGCGCTGGTTGAGGTGAAACGCCAAGATCTTTCCAATCCCCACAATTACCTGGCGATCGCGCAACTCTATCTCGATGATGGACAACGCGATCGCGCCCTGGAATGGGCTGAAGCAGGTCTAAAAGCCTTCAGATTCCCCAACCCCAGCTTGCAGAATCTGGTCATGGAAGAATACCATCGACTCGGACGGCATGAAGAAGCGATGGAGATGGTTTGGCAATCTTTCACCCAATCCATTTCGCTCCACAGCTACCGCACCTTGAAGGATCATGCAGAGCAAACTCATCAGTGGGAAGTGTGGCGCGATCGGGCTTTAACCCACATCCGACCCTTGTTAGAGCCACTCCCACCCCCAGCCGCTCCTGATAAAACCCGATCCATCTCAAGACTCAGAGGCCGGCAAGGGACTTCCTGGAACTCTTCGAGGCAGGGAGACGGTCATTCTATCCTGGTTGAAATCTTTCTCTGGGAAGGCGAGGATGAGTTGGCCTGGCAGGAGGCTCAAGCCGGAAGTTGTTCGGATACCCTTTGGCTGCAACTGGCAGAACGACGCCAAAAAACGCATCCTACCGATGTTTTACCGATTTTCCAGAGAGAAATTGAACGCCTGATCCAGGAAACTAACAATGCATCCTACGCCAAAGCTATCACCTTGCTTAAGACCGTCCATACCTTAAGAGTACGGCTAAAGCAGCAGCATGAGTTTAGCGCCTTTGTGGAACATCTTCGTCAAACCTACAAGGGCAAGCGTAATTTTATTGCCCTGTTAGGAAAGTAGAACTGGTAACGGTATGGATTAAGCCGTTTCAATCGGATTTAGCAGGTAAACTTTGAGAATTCTCAGAATGAGTTGTTCCAGGCAAATGACACCCAGGCAAGCCAGGCAGATAGCTATTTTCGACGATCGCAGATTCCACAGGTCAGCCGATCGCACGTAACACCCACAACGCGATCGGATGGTTTCGGGGAAGTCTTGTCTCAGTCGTCGGTTTAAGCGGCGGGTAATCGAGGCGATCGCTTGAGGCAAAGTGGCGATCGTATGAATGGGCGCGATCGGGCTACTTCTGCTCCCCCAACCACTGCTCCAAATCCGCCAGACTGTTGAAGTCTAATAGTGCTTCTCCCAGTGCCTCCAGAGATTCGATCGACAAAGCCGTAATACGATCGGGAATGGATTCATCCAACTCACCTAACTTCTTGCTCAGGAGGCGAAGGGTTAGCGATCGTTGTCGTTGTAGTGACAGTTCTCTCTCTTCTTCTCGTCCTTCTTCCTTTGCCTCCTGTCTTGCCGTCATCTCGATCGCATACCAATCCCGAAGCGCCTTCAAACTGGCTTGATAACCCTGCTGCTCATCTGGAGAAAAATTAGCAATCTCCGTCACCTCAAACAGATCCTCAAACACCTCTTCTCCCTGCAACGACGGCGGCGGCTCGTCTAATTGCGCCAGATGTCGCAGCAAATATAACCACTTGTCAAAATGGGTTTCCAATTGTTCCACTGTTTTCTTGAACTTTGGCAACTCGATATAGATGAATTTCAGCTTGTCGTAAAACACTCGGCAATGTTGATCCTTGAGTTCTACAATATGAACCAGCGTTTCTTCATTCTTGTGATCATCAAAGATAAAATCTAGTACCCCAACGGTGTAAACCGAAGTTAGTTCATAATTCCATTCGCCTTTTTCAGCCTGTTGTTGAATCGGAAAACTGGCATAGTAAATACTGCGATCCTTGAAGAAATTCTGCTTTGCTTTCTGGATCTCGACAATAAAGCGATCGCCATTCTGAGCTTGGCAGTAGATATCAAAAATCGCCTTCCTATCGATTGTGGTAACACCCAGATTCTCTGAATTCTTGAACGTCAGATCCCGAATCTGATGATAGTCAGGCAGCAGCGTATTGAGGAAATCAATCAGCAGATGTTTGTTTGGCTCGGTGCCGAAGACACGCTTGAAGCCAAAGTCGGTCAGGAGGCTGACATAGCGATCGGGGGACGAGAACACCATAGGAGAAGCAGAGGAGAGAGTGCTTTCATTAGTGCTTTCATTATAGAGGCGGATGGGGAAAGGGCGAGCGTCCCCTGTCCAGCCATAAGGATCAGGGCGATCGTGGGTTCTGTGAATTCCTCCGGCGCGGCTGTAGAGGTATTCGGTGAGGGATTCTAAGCTCCAGATGAGCAGTGTCAGCAGGGATAATACTGCCAGTTGTCCGGTGATGCTGGTGATGCCGAGTTGAGCAATCAGGGAGTTTTCTTGGTTAACCACCACATCAATGGCAATGCCAATGAGATAGGGGGGAGCGAGATCAAAGATGGTATTGAGAATGGAACAGGCGATCGCACTCCAAATCTGAGCTTGATAGGGTTTGCCATAGCGGAGTAGACGCAACAAAGGAGTCTGAATCATAGGGAATGTAATGGGCGCTGATGTTAAATTAGAACAGATGGCAAAGCTTATCTGTTGGGAATAGGCGATCGCTCCCATCCATCCTCCGTCCGATCGTATCTTTGCAAACTGCGATCGCGTAGAGATTGAGTTTCGCTGCCTCAGCCCAATCTACGGTGAGGGCGATCGTACTACGGCGAAGCTGGGGGAACTGGATGAATCCCTGGGCGATCGCTTCCACGCTAATCTTTTTGGCATTACCCTTGTTCAGCTAGAAGAATTGGACGAGGCGCTGTTGGATTGTGCGAGTGTGGCGGATTTGGAGCAGGGGTTGGGGAACCGGGAGTAGGACGATCGCCACCTCAGTGCAGCCGAAGTGAAACAACAACGAGCCGAAACAGAACAACAACGACGAGAACAACTGGAGGCATTTCTGCGATAGCGCAAGCGCTGACTTGTCAGTTCGCAAGGATTTGATCCGGATCGGTTGCCTGAAGCGTAGGTACGATCGCACGAAGGGAATAATGGGCGATCGCTCCTCTCTCTCCATTACGTCTTCAATGCGATCGCCCTTTTCCACTCTCAATCCTTGCGATCGCCTGCAGGGGTTGTCAATCCAGGAATAGTCCGCGTGGCTTTGCAGATCGAGAAGTTGGCAACCTATGTCCTTATCTGTAGTATCAGGTACATGCGAACAAAGTCCCGTTAGCGCCGATGAGTCAGTATGTGCGATCGACGGTGATGAAAGCGCTGCAAAAAACGGAGCGTTATGCATCACAACAGCAGTCTTCGGAGCGTTCATCGCAACGTCAACCTGGCATCGAATTGGAGTAAAGGTATCGAAGGAAAACGTTTGAGTTATTTTTCGATGTAGTGAGGGTGATCGTCCTCCCTCCCTGCTCAGCGATACAATGAGTAGACCGTGCCCTTGCCTTCTCGCTCTGTGCCTTTTCCCCTTATCTGTGTCCCTCGCCTATGCCCCGCTGGTTTAATACGGCTGGCCCCTGCCAACCCGATATTCACTACATGTTGTCACCGCTGGCACGGCTCCCTGAATTGGAGCGGTTGATTGAGCAGCGGAGCTATTTTGTCATCCATGCCCCTCGGCAAACGGGCAAAACAACCCTGATGCTTGCCTTAGCGCAATCGCTCACCGCACGGGGGCACTACACTGCCGTCATGCTCTCAGTTGAGATGGGAGCGGTTTTTTCAGATCAACCGGGCAAGGCAGAAAAAGCAATTCTCGGAGCATGGCGGAGTGCTGCACAGCATCGTCTTCCACCAGAACTGCATCCTCCACAGTGGCCAAAGGCAGAAGATGGGCAACGAATCAGTGCCGCATTAGCAACCTGGGCCAGGGCATCGTCTCATCCGCTGGTCATCTTGATCGATGAAATTGACGCGCTCCAGGGCAATGCCTTGCTTTCGCTGTTACGACAGTTGCGCGACGGTTACCCCAATCGTCCTGATGCCTTTCCCCATGCCCTGGCACTGGTGGGGCTGCGGGATGTCCGGGATTATAAAGTGGCTTCTGGAGGCGGTGAGCGTCTCAATACGGCCAGCCCATTTAATATCAAGGTCAAATCCCTCACCTTACGAAACTTCAGTCAAGCTGAAGTCGCAGAACTGTATCAACAACACACCGATGAAACCGGACAAGTGTTTACCCCAGAGGCGATCGCCCATGCCTATTGCCTGTCTCAAGGACAACCTTGGTTTTCAGTCAAGCTGAAGTCGCAGAACTGTATCAACAACACACCGATGAAACCGGACAAGTGTTTACCCCAGAGGCGATCGCCCATGCCTATTTCCTGTCTCAAGGACAACCCTGGTTAGTCAATGCCCTGGCCAAAGAAGCCGTGGAAGAGTTAGTTTCTGATCCGGCGATCGCCATCACCGTCGATCACATCAATCAGGTCAAAGAAATTCTCATCCAGCGGCGTGACACTCATATTGATAGTCTCACCAGCTTACTCCGGGAACCCAGAGTCAAAGCGGTGTTAGAACCCATCCTGGCGGGAACAGATCTGGGAGATGTGCCGATCGATGATGTGGAATTTTTGCTCGATCTCGGACTTTGCCGGATTGATGAGACGGGGAATGTTGCCATTGCCAACCCGATCTATCGGGAGGTTTTGCCCCGGATATTGGCGTTCACCACGACAATATCACTGGGACAACTGACTCCCAGTTGGCTAACGGCCAGGGGCGATCTCGATCCGCGATCGCTGCTAGAAGCTTTTCTACAATTCTGGCGACAAAATGGACAACCTTTGCTAGCCAACGTTCATTACCATGAAATCGCCCCTCATATTGTTTTGATGGCTTTTTTGCATCGAGTGGTCAATGGTGGGGGCACTCTGGAACGCGAGTACGCCATTGGTAGCGATCGCATGGATATCTGTCTACGGTATCGAAACGTGACCTTAGCAATGGAGCTAAAAGTCTGGCGAAAGGGTGAGAAAGACCCTTTAGAGCAGGGTTTAAAACAACTGGATAAATACCTGGCAGGCTTAGGTTTGCAGGAGGGATGGCTGTTCATTTTTGACCAACGACCAGGGTTACCGCCGATTTCAGAAAGAACCAGGTTAGAAATCGCAAAGACCGTTGGCGATCGCACGGTACAAGTCATCCGTGCGTAACGGGTTGACCACAACCGTTTCACGCAAGACAGTTCGGGAGTACGGCCTTCACGATTCTCAAGTGGCTTGAAAACCTGGCGACCTCATTCCATTTGCCTGTATTGTTCTTTTGTGAGCGGAAGAACCCAAATTTTCTTTTCTGGACAATGCTTAAAGAATGCGTCGCCCTTTTTTATCAGGCAACATCATTTCCTGATAAGTGTCGATCGCCTGTTGATGAATTTCAGGGTGATTAATATTGCGGAGCCAATCCAGGATGAGCGGAACATTGTATAGCACAACCTTGGAATTCACTCTAATCCAATGAATGTTCTCGCTCAATCGTCCAGAGAGGCGATACTTCTTAAACGTTTCTCCAGAAATTCCTGTGATTTTAGCGATTTCCCGCTTCTTTACAAACTGAGAAGTTCCTGAAGTGACTTTGTTCACAATTGATGGATCAGAAGTAGCCATATTGCCTCCAAATTCTTTGAACCGCAATATCCTCCCGATGTTCTACTTGAACCGAATCATCATCATTGTAGAATCTCGGAGGTTTAGGTTATCAATGGTTAGCAAAAACCCTGATCCTGGTTAGATATTAACAGCCTTTCAGATGTAGCGTCAATCACTCCAGATTCGATTTCATAGCTGATTAAGCCTATCAAGGAGACTTTCTAGCATGAGAAATTGTCATCATAGAAGGTTAATTGATCGCGTATTATACAACCAAAAATATCCAAACTTAATTCCTGTTGTCCAAAGCATCCGTCAAACCTGGGGAAGGCAATTTAGACCTGACGGTTTACCCGAATCAACTGTCCTGCTAGCGATGGGGGTGGAGCGATCGCATCATGGATTCTGGCTGCCATCTTCTCTCGATCGGCATCATCTTTGCAGACAATGATTCCAGCATGACCAGGCTGATCAGCGTGCAATCAAATAAAATGCCGTCGATTTAAAGTCAAAACACTGCGATCTTCACTCGTTGCAAATGCCAGCACCGCAACGTCAGGTGCCCCACAATTACCTGCCTCCTGGACGGTCAAAACATCGTGGCCGAACGTTCTCAATATCTCGGTCACTCGTCGGGGAAACTGCTCATCGGCATACAGTCATGTCAAGGGTCAGGCTTCCTCGTTATCTTGCAGGGCTGTTGCAATTTCATCAGAGTGAGTATCTGCATAAACCCAGGCACTGGTCAGATCGCTTGCGGTTAATGACGGATAGTCTTCTAAAAGTTGAGATTCACTAACGCCCAAACGTCTAGCTTGTACCAGCACCCAGATTGGAATCCTTGTCCCAGCAATACAAGCATCGCCACCACAAACTCCAGGTGTTCGGGTGATGCCCCGCCAACCACTATCTAAACTTTGACCGAGTAACTGCATCGCCTCAGCCCTCTCAGCTTGGCTGAGAGAGAGAAGCTGCGCTTCTAGCTCTTTCAACGTCATGTCCACCTCTTTGCTGGCTCACTCTATTGATTATGACCCTCCGTTCGCGTAAACGCCATAGCTAGAGTTTCCTCTCAGATTTTTGGCTGCATATAGTGTATAACCTGACATTATACCGCTAGCTATAGTCATCA
>JALOOP010000230.1 GCA_025454315.1 Oculatellaceae cyanobacterium Prado106 | reverse complement strand
TATAGACATCGAATGTCGCCCGATGCAGAGTCGTCACCCGTCTCCTCCGAGTCCTAAAGTTGAGTCTAACGCCTCTCCTTTAGTCTCGTCCCCCCATAAGGCGATGGAGTGGACGGCACGGGGATCTTAGCTAGGCGGCGTAAGTTTTCTGCCGCCGCTCATCTTTGTCGTTAGCTGGCTGCGGGACAGGTTCTCGCCCTTCCAGGTTTCTAGTTGGGTTGCGATCGCCCCCACTCCCCCAGGTTCAGCAGTCTAGTCTCTCTAGTCATTGCGTCCGGTTCATCAAGCGGGTTGAACTTCGGCCAAGGTTGGGTTGAGCAAGCGATCGGGTCATCCCTCTAGGTTCATTCAGATTTCGGGGGCGATCGCAGATCCCCGATTGTTAGACAACCACAGTGATTTCTGCCTGGTTTACATCAATTACTGCATTGCAAATCTTCAAAAAATCCATTCCCAATAGCCCCTCCAGGAGAACATTCTTGGGTAACTCACAGGCAAAAACTGGAAAAGATTCAATTCGCTTCCCCAGACAATTCATCTAAGCAGTGGCCACAACAGGAGCAACGATCGGGCGATCGGCAGTCAAAATCGCCTCCTGACGTAAAGGCGACAATACATCACAGCCCATGGACTGAGCCAGTTGACGAGATATCATTGTGTAGCTGGCTCCTGTATCCACTCAGCCTGTTTCAGCCTAGGCGTTCAGAAGGTGTTACAACCTATTTCAATTTCTGATACTCCTGCTTTCCTCACAAGCTTCTCACAAGTGTTTCTTAATCTGGAATTAAATCCCCGTAAATAGCATCTATCTTGATTGCAACACGGTGTAGTAACTCGATAAATTGCATCAACGTATCGTGAGGTTACTCTTATGTCTTTGATCCGTTGATAGCCTACGCTTGAACATGCCTTTGACTTTACCCAAGGATTACTTCTAGCGGACGATACATTATCCATAATGCTGAATTATCTTCTAAGAGTCCGAAGTATTACCCTGCAATTGAATATATTTGCTCAGGAGAGGAATATGACAACTTCAACAACTCAATCTGGTAAAACGCTCTACACTGTCCAGGTTGGAGATACCCTGTCCTCGATTGCTCAACGCTTCTACGGTAATAAAGAACGCTGGCACGATATCTATGAGGCGAATCGTAGTGTCATTGGTAACGATCCGAATCGACTGCGGGCGGGCATTCAAATTGCTCTACCTGGATCGAACATCAGAACCTATACCGTTCAATCCGGTGATACTCTGTCTTCGATCGCCCAACAGTTCTACGGTGTGAGCAGACGCTGGGACCCTATCTACGAAGCGAACCGCAGTTTGATTGGCAATGACCCGAATCAGCTTCGCCCTAGGATTCTTCTCATTATTCCACCCCCTGACTTCAGAGCCTATACCACTCAAATGGGAGACACTTTATCTGCGATCGCCCAACGCTTTTACAACGACCCAAGCCGATGGAATTTGATCTACGAAACCAATCGCGGCATCATTGGTGTTGACCCGAACCGACTACAAACAGGACTCAATCTGGTGATTCCCAATTTAGTCTGAGCATTGAGTCTGAGCCAATCTGCTGAGAATACTCGCTATGATAAAGCGTAATGACGGGCTGCGATTTCTGGCGATCGTCCTGGGATTGATCATTGGATTCTATCCCAGTGCTGCTTTGGCCACAACCTACACCAATGGAGTAACCACCCTCGTTTTAACCGAAACCCAGAACAATCAGAATGTTCAACCGACTGGGTTTTATTTTACCCGAGCAACCGGACGAGATTGGCTGGGCAGAATCAACATTGCTTCTTATCAAGGGGGTGTTGGCAGCTATCGTTACGAAGGTACCTTTCAGGATCGTACCCTTGGCCCTGGAGCGCAACTGACCTGTACCGGGGATATTCGGATCACGCGGGCATTCATTGGGCGTTCTAATCGGCTGGGGGCGATCGCGTTCTGGAATATTACAGGTGGCGAAGGTTGTCCATCGGTTGGACAACAACCGAGCCTCCAACTTGAGGAACCGTTGCCCCATCCTGACGACCAGGGCGAGTTTAATGCCCAAAACGCCAATACCTACATGAGTGAAACCAACGGTACTGTAACCTGGCCTCAGTGGCGGTTAGCGGCAGGGATTAATCAACTCAACTGCCGCGCAACTCCCAACGGAGAGATTCTTAAAGTTTATCAGAGTAATGCTAATCGGGTTGATCTAATCAATGCGGAAACACGAGGCGGAAATGCCTTTGCAACAAGCGATAACGGAGGTTCCTGGGTGTTGACACGCGATCGTTGCTATGTTCGTGCCAATTCCCGTTATATTGAACCTGTTTCGCTACCCGGATAACTTGAGGACGTCGGGTTCTTCATTGCAAGGTAGGCTACTTGGAGTTGGTGATTGATGGAATGAATGAGTGTGTAGCGGCTGTGCTGCTACACACTAAGGAACATGAACAGAATAAGATGTAAAAGTTTTTGGGGGAGGTGCTGCGAAGCAGCACCTCCCCCAAAAACTTTTACATCTTATTAAATCCAAGATCCTAATTCATTCCTAAATTAAGCAACGCTGACTTTTTACTCTGTCCTTTTCGGCTCTAACAAGCCTCGATGCATCAGGACAATTAAATCTGCGCTCTAACCACTACAGGCATTTTCCCAAACCGCAGCATCGACTAGCTCTGGAAATTCTGCATAGTATCCTTCCAGTGCCGTTTGAGGCAGCCGGATCGACTGTTGCCGAGCCAACTCTACTTCGATCGCATCCACCCTATCCCAGGCCATCCGGCAGTTGTTTGTTCCTACGCCTTCTTCGGAACAAATCTGTCGGGCATCGGCGATCGCCACTTGTAAATCCTCCTCCAGCATGAGAATAAACGGAGCTTTCACAAAGTTACTTTTGCTCAGTAAATCCGTCACCGAAACAATCCCCAGCAGCTTACCTTGAATCACAGGGGCTCGGGTCAACCCATGTTCTGCAAACAAGCGGGCAATATAGGGCACAGCCAGATCTGGATTGACTGTAATACAGGGCTTGGTCATCATTTCGTAAACCCTGATTTGATGAGGATCGTAGCCTTTAGCAATGACTTTGTAGGCAATATCGGTAGCAGTAATCATGCCATAGGCGTCCTGTTCGTTCCGGCGATCGACCATCAATGCGCTCCAGCCCCGGGAATTCATCAACTCGACGGCTTCAGCGATCGTTGCTGATGGCCGAATCGTCGCCACATCTTTGGTCATCACATCTACAGCTTTCAGCGGTGCAGTCGTTGGTGTGATCGTCATCATATCAATTCCCTCCTGTTGCTTGAGTGACCCCAGTTGAGACTGTAGATCTGTAAGTTGAGGAAGTTGTGAGGATAGGGGAAAGGGAAAAGGGGAAAAGGGAAAGGGCGAGAGCAACCCCCTTGTTTTCTCACCTTGCTGTTGCCTGAATTGCTCACAAGTTCCTCAAGCTTTTGTCGTAGTTTAGAGACAAAGTTGAGCAAGAGGTTTATTTTTTAGAGATAACGAGATGAGTTTTTAGGAGCAGGCTTAAACAAACCGAGAGATTCAGACCTGAAGGAGGTATAACTATGAGACTTCGTGATATTTGGGCAGTGCCGCAAAAGATTGTGCAAGATGTGGCCAAAGCAGTGATTCGCATTTTCAGCCCCAGTGATGATGATTATCCCAAGACGGGTGTGCAACCCTATGAAGGTGAACCAGGCGATAAGAAAACTCGGTAAGTAGGAAGGCGTAATCTTTTGTAGGATGCGTTAGCGATAGCGTAACGCATCAAAGACTTGCGAAAGATGCGTTACGCTCCGCTAACGCATCCTACGTTTAATTAGATTCACCCACTTAAAAACTGCCAACGGTTCGAGTCCGGGTAGGCTTTTGGAGAGCGATTCAAAGCCACTCCAAGGCCAAGGGTTCCCCCATCTTTCTGAGTTGGGGAACTCACGCTTGTGGAGCGATTCAACCGATCGCCCTCCACACCCCTCCACGCGAGGAGGTATCGCATATGAAAATTCTCATTGTAGAAGACGATCGCGCCATCGTCGAAACCTTGCAATACCTATTTTCTAGCTATAACTATGCCAGTGACATCGCAACCGATGGCGAAACAGGGCTAGCGATGGCCGAGGCTTTTGAATATGATCTGATGGTGCTGGATATTGGATTGCCGAAGTTAGATGGGGTCGGTCTTTGCCAGCAGCTTCGCAGCCAGGGATTTCAGAATCCAATTTTGTTGCTGACGGGGCGAGGCGGAGCGAAGCAAAAAGCAGCGGCACTCAATGCCGGGGCAGATGATTATGTGGTCAAGCCGTTTGAAACGGAAGAGTTGATGGCGCGGATTCAAGCATTGTTACGAAGAGGCAACATCACGAATCAGCCAATTTTGAACTGGGGCAATCTCTCGCTAGATCCCAGTAGTCGCAGAGTTATGTATGGGAGCGATCGCCTCTCTCTCACGCCCAAAGAGTACGCCATTCTAGAACTGTTTCTCCGACATCCAGAAACGGTGTTGAGTGCGGCGACAATTCTAGATCATGCCTGGACCTCGATCGATTTTCCTGGGGAAGAAGCGGTTCGGGCACATATTAAAACATTACGTCAAAAATTTACGGCGATCGGTGCGCCGAAGGACTTGATCCAGACCGTCCATCGTGTTGGTTATCGCCTAAATCCTCGATACACTGCTTCCAGGATAACGGAAAATCAATCCCAGGACAGGAGCGCCCATCAAGAGGCTGAAGTCCTCCAAGGTAATGAGCAGCGGTATATGCGCTTGATTGAATCGTCTCCAGTGGGGATCTTCTGGTTTGATGCAACGGGACACTGCACCTATGTCAACAATCGCTGGTGTCAGATAACGGGCAGAAACTCAGAAGCCGCAATGGGAACAGACTGGCTGCAAACGCTTCATCCCGACGATCAACAATCAACGCTGTCCACCTGGGAACAATGGCTACAAACGGAGAAAACCACTCCGTATTGCAATGAAGGCCGGATTGTCCGTCCCGATGGCAGCATCGTTTGGTTTGACTGTCTGATTCTGCCGGATCTAGATTTGACGGGAGCGATCATTGGTTACGTGGGTACCATAACGGACATTAGCGATCGCAAACTCCTGGAAATTGAACATCAGCAATCGTTCACCCAAGCAGAAACCGCTCGAAATCAGGTCATTACCATTCTCGAAAGTATTACAGACGGATTCATTGCCCTGGATGGCGACTGGCGCTTTACCTATGTCAATGCTCAGGCTGGTCGAATCCTACAGCGAGACCCTGCTGATTTATTGGGGAAACGGGTTTGGACAGAATTTGCCGATACGATCGACACAGCATTTTATCGGGAATATCACCGTGCCGTTGCGGAGCAAGTCACCGTTGAATTTGAGGAATTTTATCCACCGCTCAACACCTGGTTTGAGGTTCATGCGTATCCCTCGGGAGATGGGTTGGTGGCCTATTTTCAAGACATCAGCGATCGCAAACAAGCGGCACAAAAGATTCAGGAACAAGCCGCCCTCTTAGATATTGCCTCAGATGCCATCTTTGTCCGTAGCCTGGATCATCAGATCCTCTACTGGAATCGCGGAGCAGAGCAACTCTATGGCTGGACAGCCGAAGAGGCGATCGGTCAACGGGCCACTGAATTGCTGCATGAAGACCCTGACATAATCAACCGGATTCTACAGAGGGCAATCGATCAAGGAGAATGGACGGGGGAAATTGTCAAAGTCACTAAAACGGGAAAATCGGTGATTATCGAAGGTCATTGGACTTTGATGCGTGATACCAGCGGACAGCCCACATCCATTCTGGCCGTCAACACCGACATCACCGAGAAAAAACAACTGGAAGCCCAATTTTATCAAGCCCAACGACTGGAAAGCCTGGGCACTCTGGCCAGTGGCATTGCCCATGACCTCAACAACAATCTCACGCCTATCCTCACCCTGGCGCAACTCCTGCGCTTGCAACCCGACAAGCTGGATGCGCGCACCGCAAAAATGCTCCAAATTATCGAAGCCAGCGCCAGACGAGGAGCCAACCTGGTCAGACAAATCCTCACCTTTGCCCGAGGCACTGAAGGAGAGCGCATTCCCCTACAAGTGCCCACGGTGTTGCAAGAAGTGGTGCAAGTCATCCAACAAACCTTTCCCAAATCGATCGCCCTCCACACCGACTTCACTGCGCGATCGCTCGGTATCGTTTTTGCCGATCCCACCCATCTGCATCAAGTCCTGATGAATCTCTGCATCAACGCCCGAGACGCCATGCCGAACGGCGGCCTGCTCACCCTCTCCGCAGCCCCCTTTTACGCCGACGAAGTTTTTGCCCAAATGCACCTGGATGCGAAGGTCGGTCGCTATGTCGTGATCACCATTGGCGATACAGGCACCGGGATTGCCGCCGAGGTGCGCGATCGCATCTTTGAACCCTTCTTTACCACCAAGCCGCTGGGAGAAGGCACGGGGCTGGGGCTATCCACTGTTCTTGGTATTGTCAAAAGCGATGGCGGCTTTGTCAAGGTGGCTAGCGAAGTCGGCAGAGGTAGTCAATTTCAGATCTACCTACCCGTCATGGAGGGCAGCATCGCTGACCGAGAACCCGTGGACAGTTTGCCGCACGGCGACGGCGAACTGGTGCTGATTGTCGAAGATGATGCGGCATTGCGACAAACCGCTCAATCGCTGCTGGAAACCTATGGCTATCAAACCTTAGTCGCCGAGGACGGTGTTGAGGCACTGCAATTGTTTACCCAGCATCAGGCAGATATTAAGCTGGTGCTGATGGACATTATGATGCCTCACCTGGATGGGGTTGCCACTATTCAGGTGCTGCAAAACATTAATCCACAGGTACCCATTGTTGCGGTGAGTGGATTAGCCGCAAAACGAGAGGCCGCGATCGCCGCCGGTGCCAGAGCATTTCTAGCAAAGCCCTATACCATCGAAGATCTCTTACGACTTTTACATACCCTGAAGTTTGAGGATTGAGATGAAATCCCTGCTTGGATTAAAGCGCCTGAAAGACGACAGGAATTTGTGGCGTTGCTGAATCGGCGTTGCTGAATCTATCTATGATTTGTCATTATTGATCCCAAGCAGGCAAGATGCCTACCCCACGGGACAATGAGATTTCATAGAGCCATTCAGCAATCCCGCTTAATCTAGGTATGAATTGGTGTGTGGCGGCGCAGCCGCCACACACCAATTCATACCGTCAATCACCAACCTCGAATTTGTGACCATTTGGGCGATCGCTGAGACTCTCAGATCACAACTCTAAATTTACATCCACCCTGAGAGAGATTTAATGCATTTGACAATCCTCTTCTCATGCCAATCCATCAACGAGTTATTGTTTATAATTAAATTAGAAATGGCTGAAGCTACAGGGTCGAGAAAATCAGTGAGAGCGAATTGAAACGAGTAGCGATTCGATCAGCAGCATCCGATTTATCAACGATAAGAGACGTGTGAGGATGAGCAAGCTCTACTGGGCATTTAACAATTTGGAAAACATAACCCGGAACCTGGAAAACAAGTTTCAGAATCCTTTTGATCAAGTTCACAATTAATTTCTAGGAGAAAAGATATGCTCTCCGCAACGATGCAACTCAGGGCAGACACTCAACAGAACCAGCCTGGAACAATCCCTTATACGGTTCAGGATGGAGACAGCCTGCCTGCGATCGCCCAACGGTTTTACAACAATCCTTGCCTCTGGCGGGAAATCTATGATGCCAACCGTGCCATCATTGGCAAAGATCCCGCGCACCTGCTTCCAGGAACACAGATTGTCCTCTCTGGCGGAAACATCAAAACCTACACGGTTCAGGTGGGAGATACACTGACGGCGATCGCTCAGCAATTCTACAGCGTAGATCGACATTGGCAGCCGATTTACCAGGCCAACCGCAGCCTCATCGGCGACAACCCCGAACAACTCCGCCCCGGACTCCAGTTGATTATTCCGCCGCTCAACTTGAAAGTCTATGCCACAAAAGCAGGCGATGCGGTGTTTACGATCGCCCAACGCTTCTACGGCAACATGAAACATTGGAACATCATCTACGACATGAACCGCGATGTCATCGGCGATAATCCCAATCACCTGGAAGTCGGATTGCTCCTTTTAATCCCCAACATGAGCGAGTTATACACGTAAAGTCTCAGACAAAGTATTCAACAATTCCTGGTAGGTAAAGGGCTTAGAGAGCAAGCATTTTACCGCCCCTTGAGGGACAACTGCTGGCTGAGTCGGGAAGGGGGTATCGTTCATGGCAATCACCTGAACCTGAGGATTGATTCGTTGAAATAAAGCAATGAGCGTCAACCCATCCATTTGGGGCAGATCCAAATCCATCAGGGCGGCTCGAATATCCTGAGACGACTGAGCATAGAGCGCCAAAGCCTCAAAGCTATTCTGAGCCGTCAGCACTTGATAGTGATAAGTTTCCAGGGTTGTCTTCAGGATGTCGCAAATGGTGACCTCCGAATCTACCACCAGAATCAACTCACCTTTACCAACCGGGGGTTCTGTCACTCCGGTCGAAGGGAGCGAAGTGGGTTCACAGCGGGGGAGATAAACCTGAAAGCGGCTACCCTGACCGACCTGGCTGCTCATCGTGATA
This sequence comes from Oculatellaceae cyanobacterium Prado106, assembly GCA_025454315.1. GTDB lineage: Bacteria > Cyanobacteriota > Cyanobacteriia > Elainellales > Elainellaceae > Prado106. Next base: position 2,419 of record JALOOP010000230.1, on the reverse strand, counting down.
AATCCCCCGTGACTTTGGAGAATTCTTTCCACGACCGATAAGCCTAATCCGGTTCCCTGCCCTTCTGGCTTGGTCGTAAAGAAGGGTTCAAAGATGCGATCGCAGACTTCAGGTGCAATCCCCATTCCCGTATCCTCCACGGTGATCACAGCATAGTTGCCAACTCGGACTTTGGGTTCCATCCGAGCAAAATTTTCATCCACCTCTAAATTGACTGCACTTAATCTGAGCATTCCTCCATTGGGCATGGCATCTCGCGCATTGATACAGAGATTCATCAACACCTGATGAATCTGAGTGGTATCCACCCTGACCATCCCCACATCGGGAGCAATGGTCACTTGAAACTCAATTGAGTTTGGAAGAATTCCCTGGAGAATTACTTTCAAATCGTTCAAAATATACTTAATGAGAACAGGAGTGCGTTGACCTTCACCCCCTCGGGCAAAGGATAAAATCTGCTGTACCAGGTTCGCGGCCCGCCTGGTACTATTTTCAAGCACTTGGAGCAGTTGTTGTGTGTTGTCATCCCCTGGGGGAAGTTTCATCGGCAGGAGTTGCGCGATGCCCAGCACTGGAGTCAGCATATTGTTGAGGTCGTGAGCAATTCCCCCCGCAATCATTCCCAGGCTTTCTAGACGTTGCGATCGCATGGCCTGAGCTTCAAGCTGTTTCTTTTCGGTAATGTCCGTATCGACCATCAAGATCGATTTTGGCTGTCCCCTGACATCTCGCATCAAGCTCCAACGGCTGTCAACGATCACTTCTTGTCCTGCTTTCGTGACCTTCACCAACTCCCCTGACCAATGTCCCTGTTCAACGACCTGCTCTAGAATGGGACGAACGCTGGCTCCATCCCGATAGAGGCGATCGCTAGCACTTTGATGCAGGATTTCCGCTGCACTCCAGCCGTATAACTGTTCTGCTCCTCGATTCCAGAAAAGAATCTGGTTGTCTAAATCTTTCACTAGAACAGCATCTTTGGTGATATCCAGTAATGCAGCCTGCTCAGAGAGCGTTTGTTCTGTTTGCTTGCGTTGGGTAATGTCCTGATTCACGGCTGTCACGATCCAACAATTCTCTGAGATTTGTTGGGAAGAATAAGCGCTAGAAATCCAGCGCATCGAGCCATCCTTGTGATGAAACCGATATTCAACCGTTGGCTTGTGCCCTGCGAAGAATTCTTCAAATAGCGGCATGAGAATGGTTTCGCAATCCTCAGCAAAAACCTGGGACAGCCACAGCGTTTTATCGGCCAATAGGTCTTCAACCGGATAGCCAAATAGCGCCTCACATCCCGCAGACCAGTATTCATAAACCCAATCCCGGTTGTCCCATACACGAAAACTGACGATCGCGGCGATCGCGCTATCCAGAATTTGGCTCAATTTGGCTTCGGAGGCTTGGAGCGAGAGTTCCAGTTGCTTGCGATCGGTAATATCGATCGCAGTTCCCACCATCTGACTGGGAGTGCCATCCGGCATCCGATTGAATACCCTATCTTTACCCTGAAGCCAATGCCAGTTCCCCTTCACATCCCGCATTCGATATTCCACTTCAATCATTTCACCATCGGCTAAGCGAAAACATTGCTCCATTTTGGCCAGAATGTCAGGCAGGTCATCTGGATGAACCAGGTTGACAAAGAAGCTGTCGCCCATGGCTTGAATCTCTGCTGGGGCATAACCCAGAACATGGGTAATCTGACGATTCACATAGACATTTCTCTGTTCGATCAGGTCATAGATATAAAGAATGGCTGAGGTAGATTCAGCAATTTGTTCGATGAGATGTTGTTGCTTTCGGAGTTCAGCTTCGGCTTGCGGGCGATCGCGCTGCAGGCACACAGGATGAGCCATCGTCTCGCTGACCTGGGCAGGGGGGGAAAGGGAAATCAGGAAGCGATCGCTCAATTTCTTCAAAAGAAATAACTGATCAACAAGGCTTGACCCATCAACTTGCGGAGTGTGGTTATCAGTCATGCGCTACCCTCCTCGAAATGTACATATTCCAGAAGAAAGAGGCTATCAATCAGCCTTCAGTGATTGATAAATCCTGCATTCACCCATCAGATCCTATTTACTGTTCTTCTAAACGGTGGCTTAAGTCTACTCACCAGGGAAAATAGAGATAGAAGGAATAGACGGCGTTGCTTAATCCAGGGATGAATGTGTGTGGCGGCTGCGCTGCCACACACATTCATCCCATCAATCACCAATCCCAAATAGACTTTGAGCCGTAAATTCTATGTTTTTCTAAGCTGAACATCCTGATGCTCAGCACCGCTCGGGTAGGACATGGAGTCCATAGAGAAGTGCTAAATCCCGGATTTCTCACAAGCTCAACTCGAAAAGGCTGAAACCAAGCATCTAAGAGCGCTCTAGCCAGTTGTGAAAAAAACGCAGACTGTTTTTTCGGC
>JALOOP010000229.1 GCA_025454315.1 Oculatellaceae cyanobacterium Prado106 | reverse complement strand
GCATTGCAAAGGGCAATCCAGTGCAAGCCTGATGAGGTGAACTTCAGCGGCGGAAGGTGAACTCCAGCGGCGGAAGGTGAACTTCAGGATAATCCCAGTCACTTCTAAGGTCTGCCCATATTGGAGAGTTGGGGCGGAACCTCTGTAAGCCAAAATGAAACGGGTGTGTAGACGATCGCCTAGAATCGCCCCAATCAAGACACTATCATCAACGACAAGGGCTATTCTCCTCTGGAGCAACCCTCGCCATTCATCCTAAAACTTCGTATTTGCTATGGCTCATTACCAACAGTTGATCAAGGTTGAAACACAGGGCAAATCCCTGCAAAAAGTCACCTCAAAAGTGGCCGCCATTGTGGCTGACTCCGGCATTCAAACCGGACTCTGTACCCTCTTTCTGCGGCACACGTCCGCTAGTTTGATTATCCAAGAAAATGCTGACCCCGATGTGCTGCTGGACTTGGCCAATTTTCTCGCCAAATTGGTACCCGAAAGCGATCGCTACATCCACAGCACCGAAGGCTCCGACGACATGCCCGCCCATATTCGCACCGTCCTCACCCACACCTCAGAACAAATCCCGATCGCCCAAGGCCGCCTGGTTCTGGGCACCTGGCAAGGCATCTACCTCTGGGAACATCGGCAGCAGCGGCACCAGCGGGAGTTGGTGGTGCATGTGATGGGAGAGTGAGGGGGATGGGGAGTGGATAGATGGATGAGTAGATGGGTGGATGGGTATTTGAGGGGATGACCTCTCCCCAACAGAAGAAATTCTTCAAAAGAGGATTCCTGGTGTTGTGAGAATGCCACCTTCTCTTACCCATCCACCCATCCACCCTATTACCCATCCACCCTATTACCCATCCACTCTCTACTTCCTAATTCCTAGAGAACACCCAGATTGGACAGACCCAAGATGACGCCTGCGCCTAGGACATGGCCGAAGGCGGTGGAACCGAGTAGACCACCCAGGCCGAATCCACCAAAAAGATTGGAGGAGGGCAGGGCAGGGCCGACGCTGGGATATTTGACGGTGAATTTGGCAAAGGCGATCGCCAAGATATTGCAGATGACCATGGTTAGGCCAACGGTCGGACTCCATTCAAGGGTGCGAGGGAGAACAGCGAGTAAGGATAAGGTAAACAATCGACTAGCTCCTTAAAATGTTTTTGTAGGATAAAAACCATTGGGGACAGAGTTGTGGAACAGGACTGCCCCAATCCAAAACTTAGGTGAAGATCTACCAAAAAATCGTTACCCTTTGGTGGCGATCGCAGCAATAGTTAACAATTGGACTGCGGTAGACTGCGTGGGGAATAGGGAGAAGAGGGGGAAGAGGGGGAAAGGGGAAAGGGAAAAGGGTGATCCTTGAACTCCCTGAACCTTAATTAGGGAGAAGGGCAAAGGGCTTAGCCCCTGAAGCTCTTCTGGCTCAGATATCGAAAAGAACAACGGAATAGTCCAAAAAAACACCTCGAACCAATCCTAGAATCCCCTTTCCCCTTTCCCCCTTCCCCTTTTCCCTTTCCCCCTTCCCCTTTCCCCCTTCTCCTTCCCCAACTCAGAAACAAAGGAAGATCCCGATGAAAATCTTGGTCTTAAACGCAGGGTCGAGTAGCCAGAAAAGTTGTCTCTATGAACTTGAGGGCGATCAACTGCCCGATCATCCGCCCACGCCGCGCTGGCAGGCACAGATTGACTGGACGCATCGATCGGGGATGGCTGAACTGAAGGTGAAGACGGCAGCGGGGCAGGTTTTGCAGACAGAAATATCGGCCAGCGATCGCGAACAAGGGATCACCGATCTCTTAGCGACTTTGTGGCAGGGATCAACGCAGGTGATCGATCGCCCGTCTGACATTGACATCATTGGCCATCGCGTCGTGCATGGAGGACAGACCTACCGCGACAGCACCTGGATTACGGCTGAGGTGAAGGGGGCGATCGCCGATCTGGCGGCACTTGCACCTGCCCATAATCCGGCCAACTTGCAGGGGATTGAGGCGATCGAAGCGGTCTTGGGCACAGTCCAACAGGTGGCGGTGTTTGATACGGCGTTCCATGCCCAGATTCCGGATGCAGCGGCGATTTATCCAGGACCCTACGAGTGGGTGAAACAGGGGATTCGGCGCTATGGGTTCCATGGCATTAGCCACCAATACTGCATGGGACGGGCGGCTCAGCTATTGAATCGTCCGGTTGAACAACTGCGGATCATCACCTGTCATTTGGGCAATGGCTGTTCGTTGGCCGCGATTCGGAACGGGCAATGCATTGACACCACTATGGGCTTTACACCGCTGGATGGGCTGATGATGGGGACGCGATCGGGCGCAGTCGATCCGGGCATTCTCCTGCATCTCCTGAGACAGGGATGCAGTGTGGCAGATTTGGATTACCAACTCAACAAAGCTTCCGGTCTGCAAGGGATTTCAGGCGTGTCCAACGACATGCGACAGGTGATGGCGGCTGTGGCCAAAGATGGAGCCAAGGATGGAGCCAAGGATGGAGCCGAAGATGGAGCCAAAGATGGAGCCAAAGACGGCGAAGCGGCTGGAGAACAAGCGTCTCGGGCACAGTTGGCGCTTGATATTTATGTGCATCGGCTGCGATCGTCCATTGGCGCAATGTTGGCGAGTTTAGGCGGATTGGATGTACTGGTCTTTACCGCAGGCGTGGGGGAGCATTCGGCCTGGGTTCGGGCGGCGGCTTGTGAAGCGTTTCAATTTCTGGGGCTGCAACTTGACCTGGTGAGGAATGCGGAGAACCCGGAGGATCAGCTAATTTCAACGCCGGATTCGACCGTGTCGGTGCTGGTGATTCACACTGAGGAGGACTGGGCGATCGCCCGTGAATGTTGGCGGCTGAGCGCGGAAAAGGGCAGTTTGGCATCTACGGATGCATAAAATCACAGTATTTGAGCGAGATGACGATCGCCTGTCTCCCACCGTAGGGTTTGCCTAAGCCCAAAAAAAGCAAATAAGGTCAGGCATTCCGCCTGTTGGTTTGTTCACCGTCCAAAAGATTTAGAAGATCTAAATTTTGAACACTGTGCCCAAAAGCACTCCTAGTCAGAACCTCACTCAGCGCCAAGGGATGTCATCTATCCTGGGGATGAAATTCATCAGTCTTCCATGGGATGATTTCCTTCTCTAGGAAGATGCAAGCAGGGTGGGCTAGCTCAATAATTCTGGGATAGTGTTTTAAGCCTATCTTGCGACTTACGTCCTGTTCTGCGCCTTCAGAAAAGCGGGTTTGATGGTATCAGGATAATACTGGTTCACTCGTTTGATTCATTGATTTTGATTCATCGATATTTATATTGATCCTGCCTACTTGGACAGAGCAACGGGAATCGACAAGACAACGGCTGTAAAAGACAACGGCTGTTATGCAAGACGGCTTCGGGCTAAACGCGCAAACCCTGATTCATGGTGTATACATAATGTCAATCTTCACATTTGAGCCCCCTTCTGTTAAGAGCAGCTTTGCGTTTGATTCCCCAAACCTGACCCGCCGATCGCCCCTCGATCGCTCATCCAGCGATTCTCTGGCAGAGTCTCGGCGGGAGCGCCCTCTCGAAGTGAAGAAGTACCATTTTCGTCGCCGGGAGTATGTCCTACTCGACAAAGGCATTTTTTGGCAGATTGAATCGGGTGTGGTGCGATCGCTCACTCATGACGAAACCGGAAAGCTGATTCCCCTAGGCTTTTGGGGAACCGGAGATATTGTCGGCCAACCCTCCGCCGAAGTCGGTGCCTATCAGATCGAATGTCTCACCAATGTCATCGCCTACGCCCTCCCAGAAGGCTACCGCTATCCCCAGGACATGGCCTTTTCCCAGGTAAGACAAATGGAAGAACTATTGGTCATTATGCATAGTGGTTCCATCGAAAAGCGTCTGATTCAGTTCCTCATCTGGATGGCCAAAAAATTTGGTTCTAGAACCACTCAGGGATGGCTGATTGATCTGCGCTTAACCCACCAGGACATTGCCGATGTCATCGGCACCTCCCGCGTCACCACCACCCGCATCCTCAACAAAATGCAGCAAGACGGCATCATTCACTGGTCTAGGAAGCGCAATATTTTGTTGAGTAATTCGTTTGCGGTCGCCTAATCTTGAGGGAAAGGGGGAAGGGGAAAAGGGGAAAGGGGTAGACGTTGAAAACTCCTGGAACTTTTGCGTTGAAATCATTTTGAATTTCCCTTGGGAGGGCAGCGAAAGATATAGCGAAAGATACAGCGAAAGACGGAGGGAGCGACATCGAACCCTCATCGAATTGTTCTATCGAAACTATCCTAGAACTCCCTTTCCCCCTTCCCCTTTCCCCTTTCCCCCTCCCACCCCCTGGAGAATCCCTTGTCGATACGGCTGAGAAGTTACAGCGTTATTCCCATTGAAGACGAGAGCCAGGTTGGTGAAGCGCGACGGATGGCTGTGGCTCTTGCGAATCTGCTGCAATTTTCTGAGACCGAGCAGGGAAATTTGGCGATCGCCCTCACCGAAGCAGCCAAAAATATTGTCAAACATGCCGATCGCGGCGAGATCCTGCTGCGCGCTTGGGAAGGTGAAAGCCAAAACTGGATTGAGTTGATTGCCCTAGATCAGGGATTGGGCATGGCCAATGTGACGCAATGTCTACAAGATGGATTTTCGACCGCAGGCACACCCGGAATTGGACTAGGCGCAATTCAACGGCTTTCTTCACGATTCGATATTTATTCCTACCCGCAGTTGGGAACGGTGTTGAGAATTGATATTACATCGCCCAAGGATAGTGAAGTTACAGGGTCGGAGAAACAGCAGAATCTATCGAAAAATTTATCAAAAAATCCATCGCAGAATCAATTACAGAACCCATTGCGAGAGATGAGACAGGGAGGATGGGGCGATCGCGACACTATTCCTCCAGCGCTCAATCTATTTTCGCTTGAAGATTATGCCTTGACCTTTGAGGCGGGGAATTTAGCCAAAGACTTTGCCATGGGGTTTATTCAGGTTCCCAAGCCTGGAGAGCAGGTTTCGGGGGATGCTTGTGCGATCGAATATCAATCCGCAGATCGCTGTTTAGTTCTGGTTTCTGATGGGTTGGGTTCGGGAACTTTGGCGGCAGAAGCCTCAAGAGCAGCGATTCAGGTTTTGCAACAAAAAGCACAGTTAGGTCTGAAGGCTATTTTAGAAGCGGCGCATTTGGCGCTCAGAAGTACGCGGGGAGCAGCGATCGCCATAGCCGAAATTCTGCCCCAGCAGCAGCAGTTACGGTTTGCCGGAGTGGGCAATATTTCCGGTACCTTATTAACAGGAGACAAACGGCAAAGTTTAGTATCCTACAACGGCACCGTGGGCTATCAATTTCGCAAGGTCGAAGAATTCACCTATCCCTGGACGGATCATTCGCTGTTGGTGATGCATAGCGATGGGTTGGGGACACAGTGGAATCTGAGTCATTATCCAGGGTTGATTCAGCAGCATCCCACGGTCATCACCAGCGTGTTGTATCGGGATTTTCGGCGATCGCGCGATGATGTCACTGTTCTAGCCATTCGCAATGCCTACTTCCCCACGCAGGGCACTGCCGACCGCACCGCTACAGGAGAACCCGAATGTTGATGACCGTCAAAATCTCCTTTGACCAGGATGTGGTTTTGGCGCGACAGCGGGCTCGTCAAATTGCTGCGCTTCTGGGCTTTGATGGTCAGGAGCAGACCCGCATTGCCACTGCGGTTTCTGAAGTGGTGCGCGATGCATTTCAGCGGCAGCAGGGGGCAAAGGTCGAGTTCACCGTGGCCGGACAGCCGCCCGATCGATTTCTGACGCGCATTTCCGATCCGAGTTCTAGCCCCCGACAATGGCAGTCTAGCCTCAGCGAGCCTTTGAGTGGCGATCGCGGCATGGGGCTGATCGCCGCCCGACGGTTGATGGATCGGGTGGAAATTCAGGCCAACCGCGAGGGTGGAACGGTCATTGACCTGCACAAAAACTTTCCCAAACATTGGCCCATTCTCACCCAAACCGCCCTCAATCAACTCACCCAGCACCTAGCGCAGCAAACCCCCCAAGATCCCTTCGCCGAAATCCAGCAGCAAAATCAGGAACTCCTCCAAACCTTGGAAGCCCTTAACCAACGTCAGGAAGAACTGGCACAACTCAATCAGGAACTAGAAGACACTAATCGCGGCGTCGTGGCGCTCTATGCCGAACTCAACGAAAAAGCCGATTCTCTGCAACAGGCCAGCGAACTCAAAACCAAGTTTCTCTCCAACATGAGCCATGAGTTTCGCACCCCACTCAATGCCATTCTCAGCCTCTCTGAAATGCTGTTGAATCATCTGGACGGCGATCTTTCCCTGGAGCAGGAAAAGCAGGTGAGCTATATTCGGCGATCGGCAGAATCCCTGGTCGAATTGGTCAATGATCTGCTGGATTTGGCCAAAGTGGAAGCAGGCAAGGTATCCATGCGGATCTCCACCTTTCGGGTCGAAGATTTGTTTAGCGCTCTGCGGGGAATGCTGCGTCCGCTGGTGCATCCGGATGCTTCAGTGAGCTTGATTTTTGAAGAGGGCATCCAGGACGATCAGCAGCAAGATACCGAAATTCCACCACTGCAAACCGATGAAGGCAAAATCTCCCAGATTCTCCGTAATTTTATTTCAAACGCTCTGAAATTTACTGAGTATGGAGAAATTCGGGTCACTTATCATTTTATGCCACCCGACACCATCATCTTCGCGGTCATCGATACGGGAATTGGCATTGCCACGATGGATCAAAGGCGCATTTTTGATGAATTTGTGCAGATTGAAAACCCCTTACAGAAAAAAGTAAAAGGCACAGGATTAGGACTGCCCCTCTGCAAAAAACTAGCTGAACTATTGGGCGGCAGCATTTCTGTACAAAGCCAACCCGGAGTTGGATCAACTTTTGCCGTGACATTGCCGATCGTTTACCGTTCAGAGGCTCCGTCTCAACACCCGTCTCTGCCTCAACACCCGTCTCTGCCTCACCATTCATCTCCGCTTCAATACCAGTCTCCGCTTCAACATCAGCTAGATCCAACGTCAACTCAAACATCAACTCAAACACCAACTCCACAGACGGCAATCAACTCCTACCCAACCTCTGATTTACCATCAATCGCTTTGCCCGATCTAACGCTAAACCGTTCAGAAAATTTACATCAACAGGATAGAAATTCACAAATCCAAAAGATTCTCCTCATAGATGATGAAGAAGCATTTCGATATACGCTCAAAAGCACGCTGATAAATTCATCCAATTTACCCTTAGCGTATACTGTAGTGGAAGCAACCAACGGATACGAAGGATTATACCTGGCACACACGTTAAAACCCACCGTCATCATTTTAGATTTGATGATGCCAGGGCTAACGGGGTTTACCGTCCTAGAACACTTAAAGACCGATCCTAGCACCCAAGCGATTCCGGTCATGATCATGACCTCAAAATTTTTAGAACCCAGCGAAAAACAGCAACTGATCGCCCTTGGATCTGCATCCATATTAAAAAAAGATGATCCTCTCTCTCAAACCCTCGCCCGACTGCAAGCCCTGCTTCAGTGCGCCCCCTATGAACAATCCTAAGCAGCATTCTCGCATCATCCTGGTCGTCGATGATGACGATGCCAATCGCTATGTGGTGGCTCGAATTTTGCAGCAGGTGGGTTTTACGGTGCAAGAAGCCGCAACCGGGTCAACCGCACTGGATTTGGCGTCCGACCAGCCCGATCTGGTTATCCTGGACATTAAACTTCCCGATATCAACGGCCTAGAAGTCTGCCAACGCCTAAAGCTTGACCCCAAAACGGCGCTCATTCCCGTTCTCCATCTGTCGGCTCAGCGGGTCGGCAGCTACGATAAAGTACAGGGGCTTGAAAGCGGTGCAGATGGTTACCTTACCCATCCGGTCGATCCCTTAGAACTGATTGCCACGGTGCGATCGCTCCTCCGCATCCGGGAAGCCGAGCGCAAACTCCAGCAAAGCGAACAACGCTTCCGCGCCATCTTCAACCAAACTTTTCAATTCATTGGCCTGCTAGAACCGGATGGCCTGGTTATGGAACTCAACCAAACGGCCTTAGATTTTGCCGGACTGGAACTCGCCGAAGTCACCGGACGATTTCTCTGGGAATTGAAGTTTTGGCAGCGATCGCCCGAAGCCCAACAGCAGCTAAAATCCGCCGTTACCCAAGCCGTATCCGGCACCTTTGTCCGCTACGAAACAGAAGTCCAAGGCCACGACAACCAAATCGCCATCCTCGACTTCTCCATCAAACCTGTCCAGGATGATGCGGGCAATGTGGTGCTGCTAATTCCCGAAGGCCGCGACATCACCGATCGCAAAACCAGCGAGGCCGAACGCCAGCAGGCCGAACAAGCCCTCCTACGCAGCGAATCCCGATTTCAACGCCTGGTCGAATCCAACATCATTGGCAGCATTATCTCCAATTTCTCCGGTTCCCTGATCGATGCCAACGACGCTTTCCTCCGATTAATCGGCTACTCCAGAGCCGAACTCCAAGCTGGAGCGCTGGATTGGAAACAGTTGACCCCGGCTGAATTTTTGCCCTCGGATGAACGGGCGATCGCCGAAGCTCGACAAACCGGAAGCTGTTTGCCTTACGAAAAAGAATACTACCACAAGGATGGTTCTCGGATTGCGGTGATGATTGGTTTTGCATTATTAGAAGATAACTCAGAACAGGTCGTTTCTTTTGTGCTTGACCTGACCGAGCGCAAGAAACAAGAACAGGAGCGAGAACGCTTGTTAGAACGAGAAAGAGCCGCCCGTTCTGAAGCCGAAGCGGCCAACCGGATCAAAGACGAATTCCTTGCAACCCTGTCCCATGAACTGCGATCGCCCCTCAATGCCATCCTCGGCTGGGCACAGCTCATGCGCTCCCAAAGCCTAGAACCCACTGTCATTGACCGCGCCCTGGAAACCATCGAACGCAACGCCCGCCACCAAACCCAGCTAATCGAAGATCTACTCGATGTCTCCCGTATCATTCGCGGCAAACTGCAACTCCACATTGCACCCGTCAATGTTACCCTGCCGTTGCTAGCGGCGATCGAAACCATGCGTCTCGCCGCCGATGCCAAACAAATCCAGCTTCAACTCCAAATCCCTGAACAGTTCTCCGCCCGTTCTCCGCTGATGGTACTAGGCGATCCGAGTCGCTTGCAGCAAGTCTTCTGGAATCTTCTCTCCAACGCCATCAAATTCACCCCCATCAACGGACAAATTACCATCCAACTCGAACAGATTACGTACAGCAGTGAAGACTCACCCGACCATGCATTGACAGGACATGATGCGGGTAGAACCGCCCTTGAACATACTGAATCATCGACGACGCTCAACGATCAATCCCTGGTAACTCAAGCCGCCCCTGTCAGCCAGCCGCTTCCCTACGCTCAAATCACCATCACCGACACCGGCAGAGGCATCACGCCCGACTTTCTGCCCCATGTCTTTGAATACTTCCGTCAGGCCGATGGTTCCATCACCCGGACTCAAGGCGGATTGGGGTTGGGGTTGGCGATCGTGCGGCACCTGGTTGAGCAGCATGGTGGCACGGCCAAAGCTGCCAGCCCCGGAGACGGACAGGGTGCAACCTTCACAGTTCTTCTACCGCTGATTAAACCCGCCGCCCCCGAAGCCGCTCAAGAATCCATGGTCATTGAGCCACAACCGTCACCAGCCATCACCCCACTCCAGGCGCTCCACATCCTCGTCGTAGATGACGAACCCGACACCCGCGATTTTCTAGCGCTCCTCTTGCAAGAACAAGGCGCAACCGTCACCACCGCAGCCTCGGCTCAGGAAGGACTCCAGGTTCTTCAACAAACCAAGGTCAATTTGCTAATTAGCGACATCGGGATGCCCCACCAAGACGGCTACATGCTGATGCAGCAGATTCGCACTCAGGAACAGGACGCTTTTACGGGGGAATCGCGATCGCCCATGCCTGCGATCGCCCTCACCGCCTATGCCCGCGAAGAAGATATCCGCAAAGCCCTAGCCGCCGGATTCCAGGCTCATCTGGCTAAACCGATCGCCAGTCAGGATCTGATCCAAGCCATCCTAAATCTCCCCTCCCTCGCTTAGATGTGAGCTTAGATCGGATTCACAGCCTGGATACCCCAAAATATTAGATTGGGATCAAAAGTGACATTAACTGTGAAGGATGAAAATCTGGTTTGACTCTGAGTTAACAACCATTTTCCATCTCCGCCTGTGAATACGATCGCCCCCTTTCCACCACACAACTGTAACCATTCTTCTCCAAAATCTTGCACAGCAGCGAGAACACTATAAAGAACACCGCTGCAAATAGAATCCGGTGTATTAAAAGCCCATTTGGGGGGAAGTTGCTCTGGGAGTTCGATTGCCGGGAGTTCTGCGGTGGATTGATGGAGCGATCGCAACTGAGTCCGCAATCCTGGCAAAATCGCGCCCCCGGCAAAACGATTTTCAGCATCTAATCCAGTGAAAGTCAGAGCAGTTCCAGCGTCAATCACCAGGACGGGCGGCTGTAGGGTGACTGAGGCTGGTGAACATGGTGGTAACTGAAGACAAACCATGATAAACGCCACGTCTTACAGATATAAATCACTTCAATTGGCAGTAAAATTAATAAAACCCTAGCATACCAAAAACAAACAGCTGCGTACGTCCTATCTGTAGCAATCCTTGTTAACAACCTCCACTGCCACATTTCCTCATCCCATAAGTTGTCAAAAGTTTTCTCAAACCTATAGCGACCGTCACTTGTTAAAGCTATCACTGATTATTAGTTTGTCATTTCAGCTCAAAGTAAGCTTGGGAAGAAAAATGAAGCTATGATATAAAGGATTAAACGGTTTAGAAAAGTATCTGATGCTGAACTACAAGATATGTTCAAATCTATAACAGCTCAATCACAACCTATAAAAGAACATAGTAATGTAAACAATTCAAAATGTTACATTATTATCCTATTTCACAAATCAGCTATAATCAGCAGGACAACTGTCACAGTTACCAAACCGAT